>JAJRZR010000099.1 GCA_024275145.1 Deltaproteobacteria bacterium
CCCATGGCGAGTTTGAGGTTGTCAAGTTCCTTGTTTACAGCAATCCTCAATGCCTGGAAGGCCCTAGTGGCCGGATGTATCCGCCTCGAGTGAAATCTCTTAGGTATTGCTCGGTATATGATGGAGGCCAACTCGGCAGATGTCTGAACCGGGTGTTTTTTCCTGGCCTCGTCTATCCTGACGGCAATCCTCTTTGCCCAGCGTTCTTCCCCGTAGACGCGTATCAACTCCGTAAGCTGGGCGACCGGCAGGTTGTTTACCATATCTGCAGCGGTTATCGTTTCAAAGTCATCCATCCGCATATCCAAGGGTTCATCCCGGGTGAAGCTGAAACCCCTTCCGCTCTTTTCAATCTGAAAGGAAGACAGCCCGATATCGAGCAGGATGCCATTCACTTGCGGTATTCCTTCGGCGAACAGGATCTCTGGAAGGTCTACGAAATTGGAGTGGACGATCCATACCTTTTCTCCAAGGGGCGCAAGGCGTTTTCGGGCCTGTTCCAATGTCTCGCTGTCACGGTCCAGGCCAAGCACCATCTTGATGTCCGGGCATCTTTGGAACATGGCCTCGGTATGCCCCCCAAGCCCGAGGGTTCCATCCACGTAGATCCCGCCAGGGGACAGATTGAGGCCCTCGAGGACCTCATTGACCAGCACCGGTACGTGCAGGGCCACGTTACCCTGCCCCGGTTTCCGATATGATTTCTTTGCTGTATTGATCAAAATTCTCTTTTGCCTTGTTCAGTTCCTCATCCAGATATTCTTTGCGCCAGATCTCGAAGTAGCTGAGCATTCCGGAAAGCATTACTTCCTTTTCCAGGCCGGCCTCTTTTCTGAGTGGAGCGGGGATGAGGATCCGGCCTTGGTTGTCCAGTGGGCATTCAACTGCGGCCCCAAGCAGGTAGCGCTTGAAGGACAGTATGTTGGGGGGGCCGAATTGATACTTGCTGAATTGTTCTTCTATGCCCTTCCACACCTCGAATGGATAGGCTGCAAGACAAGAGGGCAGATTTGTTACTATCAATCTGTTGTCATATTCTGCCCGCAGCGTGTCACGAAAGCGGGCCGGTATGCTGAGACGGCCCTTTGCATCAAGCATATGGGTCGATCTACCCCTGAACATGGATTAGACCCCTTTGCCCCACTTTACCCCACTAAATTCCACTATATTTAAAAAGAAGGAGGTCTGTCAAGGTCCGAAGAAAAGGAAGGGACCGGGAAAAGCTTTGGATATTACCGCTGATATCTATTATTTTTGTTTATTTTTGAGGAAAATCTAAGATTATTACAGGAATCAGCCCGGTTAATTACTATTGTCCGTTGCAGCGTTTTTTGCCGGGGTTTGCCGGTCCTGGCCGGTTATTTCCAGCGTGGTTGAAAGTGGGGTGAGTGGATCAGGGGAGACGGGCGCGCATATCTCCTCGCTGGGATGCATGCCGGAGTCAATGGTCCCGTTGTGCATGCCCTGTCCTAAGGGTGGGGAAGGATGTAGTGCCCTCTTTCTGGACCGTGTGTGTTTCTTCTGGTACATCTCAACGGCCAGGTTGTGTTCCCTGAGGTTCGTGGAAAATTTGTGCGTGCCGTTGTTCTTTGAAACGAAATACAGATAGCGTGTCCTGGCAGGGAAGAGGACCGCCATTATGGAATCAACGCCAGGGTTCGATATGGGTCCCTTGGGCAGGCCCTTTATTACATAGGTGTTATAGGGGGTCTTTTCCCTGAGATCCCTCCAGCGAAGCCTTCTTTTGGATACTCGTCGCCTTATCAGGATCCCGTAACGCACGGTTGGATCTGCCTGGAGGGGCATCCTCTTCTTTAAGCGGTTCCAGAAGACACCTGCTATTAACGGGCGTTCAGACGGCCTCATGGCCTCCTTTTCCACGATGGATGCAAGTATTATCACCTTGTTGACATCCTCACCGATTGCCTTGGCCCTGGCATCAAAACCTTCCTGGTACCAGACGGACCAGAACTTTTTGATCAGCAGCCTTATGATTTCACTGGCAGTAGCTCCCTTTGTCAGATTATACGTGTCAGGGAACAGGTAGCCTTCGGCACTGTCTCCAGGTATACCCATTTCTGCAAGCAGCTTTTTGTCCCTCGCCGCGTTGAGAAAGTCATCCCTTCCCACGATTCCTGCCCTGTCCATCAGCGAGGCAATCTGAAACATGTTATAGCCTTCCGGTATTATGACTATGTGTTGAATGGTTTTCCCCTGGACCAGGATCTCCAGGATATCCCCTGGTGTCTGGGCACCAGAGAGGCGGTATTCGCCCGCTTGTATACTGCGCAGTGCCTTTTCATACCAGGCCAATAGATAAAAGGCATTGGAAGATCTTATGATGCCCCTTGCCTCCAACATACCGGCGACCTCCTTGAACGAAGAGCCAGGCGTTATCTCGACTACCTGGTCAGAGGCCTCTGGTGAGACGGGTTGCATTGTCCGTTCCCAGTAGTTCCAGGCGGTATATACCCCCAGAAAGATCAGGTAACAAAGTATTACCCATTTCATTTTGTGGATGAATTTCATGCTTGCTTCTTCAGGCCGGATGCACTGCCAGGGTTAGGGAACCCTTACGGGTTTCACAGGGTGCCTGCTGGCAGATAAGAAAAAGATCTCCCTGTTCCGGGGTCTGTGCGGTATATTCATGTTTCATGAAAGATAAATGGTTCTTCTGGCTCGTGATCATATTACTATTGGGCGTGATGTTTCTTTTTGCAAGGGGTAACAATCGGTCCAGGTATCCGTGAATTTTCAATCTGACAGGTCCTGCGGGACAGGCCCAGCATCAAGGCAAGGGGGTTGGAACCGATTGTGTCTCTATGCCAGCCAATCGACGACCGCATTGATTCCAAATCTTCATGCAGCCCTGTAACCAAGGCGCTGCGATTATCACCTATGATTATAACCCATGGGATACATCCTCAAGCAAGTAAACCGACTGGTAGGTCGGGCGATCCACAGATATGAACTCCTTGACAACGGCGACAGGATCATGGTGGCGGTTTCCGGGGGATCAGACAGTATGCTCTGCCTCTGGTTCCTACGCCAATGGCTATTCAAGGCCCCAATAACCTACGAACTCCTGCCCGTTCACCTGGACATGGGCTTCGATAAAGGGGGCCTGAAACCACTGGATGCCTTCTTCAAGGATATCGGGATCGGCTCCTTTCACTTTGAGGAGACAAATTTCGGCATCTTTGCCCATGGACCAGAAAACAGGGGGAAAAGCCCTTGCTTCGTGTGCTCGCTGATGAGGCGAAAGAGGCTGTTCGAGCTTGCCGCTGCCTATGGCTGCAACAAGATCGCCCTTGGTCATAATCTGGACGATCTGATAGAGACCTTTTTTCTCAATGTTTGCTACGCCGGAGAAATGAGTACGATGGTGCCCAGGCAGGATATGTTCAAGGGACTCGTCACGTTGATACGCCCCCTCGCCCTTGTCGAGAAAAGGAAGATAGACGCCTTGGTCAAGGAGATTGGGATTCCAGTGATTCCAAACCGTTGTCCATCGGCCGGCAAGACAAAGCGAGAAGAGATCAAGGCATTGCTTTCACAGCTATATGCCAGGGACAGGCATATCAAGGGTAATATAGCTAGGGCACTCAACCATGTCAGGACAGAATATCTTCTGGGTCGATAGCCCCCTTTCTGATTACCTGGATCGGTCTTACACATACATCGACTATCGTGGAACAGTGATCCTTGCATACCCTTCCACCATCCAGGATAAAGTCAGGCGGAGGGTTGGTCAATTGGGCGGCTACCTCCTCAGCAGAACATCCAGGGCCATGGCCTGAGATATTGGCGCTGGTGGCAGTGATCGGTCTGCCAACCGCCTCCACGAGGGCCTGTGCCATGGGGTGGCTCGAAATCCTGACCCCCACCTTGCCAGTGTCCCCACATATTGCAAAGGGAAGGCCTTCCCTGGCAGGAAGCAATAGCGTAAGCGGCCCAGGCCAATAACGTTCCATGAGTATCCTGGCGGTTTCGGGTATGTCCCTGGCCACGAGGTCCAGGGCCATTATGGTTGAGATCAGGACGAGAAGGGGTTTTCCAGGCGATCTCTTTTTGATAAGAAAGACCCGCCGGAGTGCCTCCTCATTATCAATCGTTGCTGCCAGGCCATAGCTAGTCTCGGTGGGGAAGGCAACCACCCCGCCCTCTTTCAGGATGGACGCAGCCTGTATGATACGGCCTGCCCCGTTTCCCTGGCCGGAGGGTTCATCAACCATTTTCCTCCAGCCCCTGGTTGCATCTTTCTATGGCCATCTGTTGTTCCTGCCTGAACTTGATCAGTCTCTTTTCGATTCCATGGTCTTCTAGTGCCAATATCTGGGCAGCAAGTACAGCGGCATTTTTAGCCCCTGGCTTTCCAATGGCCATGGTAGCCACGGGGATGCCCGGTGGCATCTGCACGGTGGAAAGCAGGGCGTCCATGCCGTTAAGGGGTGAGCTGTCTATGGGTACGCCTATGACAGGAAGGGGTGAGTGCGCAGCCATGGCGCCTGCCAGATGTGCGGCCATGCCTGCCCCTGCAATAATGGTCCTTATCCCGCGTCCCTTGGCCTTCTTTGCGAAATCGGCAGCGAGCCCAGGGGAGCGGTGGGCCGACAGGATCTTGAGCTCGTATGATATGCCAAATTCCGAAAGGAGATCAGCTGCCGCCTTCATGACGTCCATGTCGCTAGGGCTGCCCATTACGATACTTACCTGGCAATCGTTTCCTTCAACGTGCTTCAAGGCCTTTTGACCTATGTCCGTTCTGTAGTGCATTCCTTCCCATGAGATCTTGGCCACGGCCTCATAGGCTCTGTCGATGGCCTTTTGTACATTGTCGCCGAGCGCCGTAACCCCGAGTACCCTTCCACCGGCCGTTACGTAGTTGTTTCCAGCCCTGGCGGTGCCGGCATGAAAGACCATTACATCCTCCATCCCTTCCACTTCGTCAAGGCCATGTATGACCTTCCCGGTCTCGTATCTGCCAGGGTAACCACTTGAGGCAAGGACCACACAGACCGCTGTGCGCGGGTCCCATTCTATTTCCATCGAATCCAACCTTCCCTCTACCGCTGCCTCCAGTAGATCCATGAGATCGGTCTTCATGCGCATGAGGATCGGTTGTGCCTCAGGATCTCCGAACCGGCAATTGAATTCCAGTACCTGTGCAGACTGGTCCTTGATCATCAGGCCTGCATACAAGACCCCTTGGTAGGGGCGACCTGCCTCGGACATGGCGGCTACGGTTGGTTTCATAACGGATTCCATGATATTTTCAAAAAGTTCTGGCGTAACCACCGGTGCAGGCGAATAGGCCCCCATTCCCCCTGTGTTGGGTCCTTGATCTCCGTCGAAGGCCGCCTTGTGGTCCTGGGATGTGGCCAGGGGCAGGACAGTCCGTTCATCCGTTATGGCCATGAAGGAGGCCTCTTCCCCAGTGAGGAATTCCTCCACTATGAGACGCCGGCCGGCCTCTCCGAAGGCCTTTTTGTCAAGGATCAATGCCACGGCCTCCCTGGCCTCGTCAAGGTCCCTGGCAAGGATCACTCCCTTGCCTGCCGCCAGGCCATCGGCCTTAAGGACCACGGGCACGCCGGTCTCTTCCTCTATGTATGCTATCGCCTTAGCCGAATCGGTGAATACCTTGTATTTACCCGTTGGAATGCCTGCCCTGGCAAGCAGATCCTTTGTGAACACCTTGCTTGCCTCGATCTCCGCGGCTGCCTTGCTGGGGCCAAATATCCGTAGACCCTTGTCCCTGAACAGGTCCACGATCCCCCTGGCCAGGGGATCTTCAGGCCCAACGATTGTGATGTCGATCCCCTCTTTTTCTGCAAAATCGGCAAGGTTTGGTATGTCATTGGCCTTTATTGGTACACAGGTGGCATGTTGTCCTATCCCCGCATTGCCAGGGGCACAGTAGACCCTGAGTACCTTCGGGCTTTGTGCAAGCTTCCAGCACAAGGCGTGTTCCCTGCCACCTGCTCCAATCACGAGAACCCTTTTTTTTGCTCCCATTCCTTTGCTCCTTGAAAGATCGTCTGTATCATCCCGGGATCAAGTGTCCGGTCCCTGGAAAATTTTCTGCACCTGAGGTGTGCCTGCGATAATGTTGGAGGCCCGTGAAGGGATGCGGATTTCTTTTCCTGCAGGCCCTCCCGGAGTGTGGTATTTTACCGTGCATATACGTCCTTTGTCCCTGGGCCGCGGCCTCAGGTATAAGGGCCCCATGAAGGTTTAATTGGAATATTCATTCCCTTTTCAGCCACTGCCCCGGGCACGATAATTCATATCTCAAAGGACATTAGATAATCAGAAGACCATTGCTGGTCAAGAATCTCTTTTGAGGGCAGGTCAGCCTATGTCGAACAGGACCGACAAGGATACACGGGACTCTATCCTAGTCTACAGGTCAGGATATCTGGCCGCAGCCCTTAGCCTGCTGGTGCTTTTTTCGATAGTTGCCGTGATCAGCGGGGTTGGCACCTACAGGATATCCATCGAGGGCTCAACGCACCTTCTTGAGACCAGGGCGATCGACATAGCGGTCAATATTGGTTTTACCCTTGAGAGATTAGGTATCAGGAACGATCTCTTCCCGGAGCTGGTGACCAAGGATACCTATGAGAATCTGGCCTTTCTTGCGTTGTATGATGAGGATGGCACCATCCTTCTCCATTCTAATCCAACCCTGGTTGGTCGCAAGGAGACTGATCCCGACGTTGTCAAGGTATTGAGGCTTAAGAAGCCAGATTTTCATTTCTCCACCCTTGCCACCGGCGAAAAGGTGTTTGTCCTGGATTTTCCCCTGCATCTTCACCTTTCGGATAAGAGCGCCTTGCAATTTCACTCCCACGGGGAGGACGGTGACAACGAGATAAAGCAGGTTCAATCGGCCAAGAATTTTTGTATCAGGGTGGCACTTCATACCTATCCGGCGGAGAAGATAGTCAGGCGCGCCAACTTCCAATTGATCCTCATATGTGCCTCACTCTTGATCCTGTGGGGGCTGGCCTTCTTCTTCGTCCAGGCCTGGAGGAGAAACGCCAAGCTGGAGGCCAGGCTACAGGAGCAAGAGCGGATGGCCATGCTTGGAAGGATGGCGGCAGTTCTGGCCCATGAGATAAGGAATCCACTCAGCAGCATCAAGGGGTTTGCGCAGATACATGCGGAAACCGCTGATAACGAGGACCTGAAGGAGGACCTGAATATCATAATTGAGGAGACTAAACGTCTTGAAAGGTTGACCACGAACCTGCTAGTCTATGCGAGGCCAGCAATTCTTAACGAGGTGGAATTCAAACTAGGGGATTTCTGTAAGGATGTCCAACACCTGTTACTTCCCGAAGGATGCTGTGACAGGGTCGTGCTGGATTGCAGTGATCATATCGTCTGCATGGATCGGGAAAAGCTCATGCAGATTGTCCTGAATCTTGTCCAGAACGCCGTGGATGCTGTAAAGTCACAGAGGCATGGCGGGGTTTGGTTGACGATGAAGATATCAGGCGGCCAGATGAAATTAGTGGTCGAGGACAACGGCCCTGGCCTTCCAGAAAGTCTTCGAGCGAAGATGTTTGAGCCCTTTTTTACTACAAAGACCAAGGGAACCGGCCTGGGCCTGGCGATAGTAAGACGCCTAGTCGATGCTATGGATGGGCGGATCGCAGTCAGGAAAAGATCTGGTGGCGGTACGGTAATGGAGGTGGTTTTCCCGCACAAGTCAAGATGCTAGACCAGGGAGGATCCCCTTTCCGGCAATGAGGCTGTTGATAAGTGAAAAGATCTTTTGTCTGTAAATCCTGTGGGCACGTGTCTCCAAAATGGTTGGGCCGTTGCCCGGAATGCGGCACATGGGAGTCCATGGTGGAGGATGCCCAGGGGCCTTCCCATGGCCATGGTCTTCATGGAGATACCGGCTCTTTCAAGGCGATCGCCCTCTCAGACGTGTCCTCCTTGGACGAAGGCGGCAGGATTGAGGTGGGTATGGATGAGGTGGATAGGGTGCTTGGCGGGGGGCTCGTCCCTGGCGGCCTTGTACTGCTTGGCGGCGAACCCGGGATAGGAAAATCCACCCTGTTGCTTCAGGTACTGATGCGTCTTGAGGGAAAGGGCGAGCGGGTCCTGTACGTAAGCGGTGAAGAATCCCTTTCTCAGCTCAGACTCAGGGCGGACAGACTTGGCAGGTGTGGTGAAGGATTGTTCGTGGCCAGCGAATCGGACCTTGAGAGGGTACTTGGGCTCGTCAATGACCTGCGACCCTCCGTGCTTGCCATCGATTCCGTCCAGACCCTGTCTGCTCCGGATATTGCCTCTGCACCTGGCAGCGTTGCCCAGGTCAGGGAGTCCACGGCATGGTTGATGAGGACAGGAAAGAGGCTTTCCCTTCCTGTCATAATCATAGGGCACGTTACCAAGGATGGTGCTATCGCAGGCCCGCGGGTCCTGGAGCATCTGGTGGATACCGTTCTGTATTTTGAAGGGGACAGGAGCTACAGCTTCCGGATCCTACGATCCGTCAAGAATCGTTATGGGCCTACCCATGAAATCGGTGTGTTCGAGATGCGCGAAACCGGTCTGGAAGAGGTTCCGAATCCCTCCAGGCTCTTTTTGGGCCAACAGGCATCGGCTGTGCCAGGCTCGGTAATCGTGCCCTGTATGGAAGGTACCCGGCCCATCCTGGTAGAGATTCAGGCACTGGTGAGCCCTTCCTACCTGGCAATGCCCAGGCGGACCGTGACAGGCTTCGATACCAACCGGCTGGCCCTTCTGATAGCGGTAGCAGAAAAGCATCTTGGGGTTGTCCTTTACGATAAGGACATCTTTATCAATGTGGCCGGTGGCATCAAGATATCCGAGACTGCCTCGGATCTGGCGATCATTGCGGCGCTGGTTTCAAGCCTGCAGGAACAACCGGTATGCCTTGGCACTGCATTTTTTGGTGAGGTGGGGCTTACCGGGGAGGTGAGGCCGGTTGGAAGGGCAGATATACGCCTGAACGAGGTGGCCCGCCTGGGTCTCAGACGTTGCGTCATGCCAACGGTGGCCTCCCAGGGGATCCAGGTGCCTGAGGGGTGGATGTCCTGCAGGTGGATTCCCTGAAAGATGCCATTAATGCTGTTATAGAGGTATCTTGACAGTTTTTCATGGCTGGCCTACATTCACATGAACTTTTTCCGGCCTTCGTCATGGTATTTTTACCCTGCCCAGGTTGGGTTTCATAATTTATTAAGAGATGTAAGGAGAAAAATTATGTCAGAAGATAAGGTGTTTCACGTCACAGATGCCGATTTTGAGGATTCTGTCCTTAAATCCGATATCCCGGTCCTGGTGGATTTCTGGGCGGTCTGGTGTGGACCCTGCCGGGCGATTGCCCCTGTCATAGACGAGCTTGCCGAGGACTATCATGGCAAGGTCAAGATAGCCAAAATGAACGTGGACGAAAATCCTTCCACGCCGGGTAGATTCGGGATAAGGGCCATTCCTACCCTTATCCTGTTCAAGGACGGAGAGGTGGCAGACCAGATTACGGGTGCCGTTGGGAAGGCAATGATCGAATCGGCGCTCAAGAAGGTTCTTTAGGGGAATTCGACTTGGAATCCATACGCCTAGTGATTCTTGGGGCCGGCCCGGCAGGGCTTGCGGCAGCGATCTACGCATGCCGGGCCAAGATTCCAACACTGGTCCTCGACAAGCTCAGCCCCGGTGGGCAGGTTCTGTTGTCGGACTGGGTGGAAAATTATCCCGGTTTTCCAGATGGTATAAGTGGGGTTGACCTGACTGACAGGCTGGTAGCCCAGGCCAGGCGTTTTGGAATGGAACAGGAAAACGGTGAGGTGGTGTCCATCCATGTCACTGATCCAGGCAGGGCGGATGGCATAAGGCTGGTCCTGGACGGCGGCAAGGAGATACTCACCACATCGCTTATAATTGCAACGGGTGCCAGTCATAGGACCCTTGGCGTTCCTGGTGAAAAAGAGTTTGCAGGCAAGGGGGTCTCATATTGTGCGACATGTGATGGCCCGTTTTTCAAGGATTCAGATGTGGCGGTGATAGGCGGCGGTGATAGTGCGGTACAGGAGGCAATTTTCCTTACCAAATTTGCCAAGAAGGTCTTTCTCATCCACAGGAGGGATCAACTTCGGGCCGTAAGGTTTTTGCAGGAACAGGCCCTTGCAAATCCCAAGATTGAACCGGTATGGGACACACTGGTTGAGGAAATTCACGGGAAGGACAGGGTCGAGTATCTGTCGTTGCTGAATAAAAAGACCGGTGAACGCAGCAACCTGTCACTTGACGGTGTCTTCATATTCGTTGGTATCCATCCGAACACCGCCTTTTTAAAGGACACGGTAAAAATGGACCAGAGGGGCTTCATCCTGACCGACAACTGGATGAGGACCTCCATACATGGCGTATTCGCTGCCGGGGATTGCCGTTCAAAACCCCTTCGCCAGATAGTAACCGCTGTAGCCGAAGGGGCAACCGCTGCCTACGCGGTGGAACAGGAAGAGTTTAATGAATAGACATAGGTTTTGCCGGTCCAATTCGGTCCTTGCAATTGGCCTGTTGTTTACGGTATTCCTGGTTCTGTCGGGCTGTGCGGCGAAGGGCGAACACCAGGGTGGGGATGGAGGGTTCTTTTCCTGGTTCAAGAAGGCGGCTCAGCCAAAACCACTGGATAACGAGGTGGCCCTTACAAGGGAGGCCATGAACTATTTCCAGCGGGGCCGCTATCTGCTGGCAGAAGAGCTGTTTCAAAAGATAAGGGATCGCTATCCATTCAGCCCCTACGCCACGCTGGCCGAACTTCGTCTTGCCGATTGTAAATTTTACCTCCATCGTTACGAGGAGGCTATTCCTCTGTACGAGGAGTTTGAAAAGCTCCATCCTACCAATGAGGCCATTCCCTATGTGATCTTCCAGGAGTCATCCTGTTACTACAAGCTGATGGCACCGCCGGACCGGGACCAAACCTTCACGAAGAAATTGATAGAAACCTGTGAGAGGCTCCTTAAACGTTATCCTGACAGCCCGTTTTCCTACGAGGCCAGAAAGAGGATCGCCAAGGCCAGGGCGGTACTCGCAAGACACGAACTGGTGGTGGCCAAATGGTATCTTCGTACACACCAGATACCCCAGGCAATCAACCGATTGGAAACGATATTGGCCATGTATCCTGATACACCCGTGAAGGATGATGCCGAAAGATTGTTGTCCAAGGCGCGTTCCAGATTGACCGCCGACGACGGAGGATCTAGCAAGGGCGACCGTCCCTGGTGGAAGCGAATATTGTAATCCTTGTCGTGAAATCACATCCTGGGGTGTGTCTTCCCGGGGACAGGCCGCATGAAGCCTAGGGTTTTCCCACGGTTGGGCGCGCTCCACCCTTTTTCCATGCACAATCCGTGTAGAGATGGCAGGCCACCTTCCTGGTCGGGGAAAGGCTTGAAAGAGGGGGGTCTTTCCTTTGGCAGATCTCCATGGATTGTGTACACCGTGATTGGAACGCGCAGCCCGAGGGGATGGCGTCCAGCGGCGGTACATTGCCCTTTATAGATCTCAGGCGCTTCGTTCCCAGGGGGAGTCCGTAGGGGACTGATTCCATGAGCCCTTTGGTATATGGATGGAAAGGGGCCTCAAACAATTCATCAACGGGCGCCTCTTCAACTGCCTTCCCTGCATACATTACCAGCACCTTTTCCGCTATTTGCGCCACTACACCCAGATTGTGCGTGATGAGAACAAGTCCAAGCCCACTTTTTTGCTTGAGTTGACGGATCAGATTTAATATTTGTGCCTGGATCGTCACGTCCAGGGCGGTTGTAGGCTCGTCGGCTATGAGTATGTCAGGGCCACAGGCCAGGGCCATTGCCATCATGGCCCTTTGTCGCAGGCCGCCTGAAAGTTCGTGGGGATACGAATAATACCTCCTGTCAGGTTCGGGGATACCCACCAGCCCAAGGAGTTCCACGATCCACTCCTTGAGCCCGGGCGTCCCGGTTGTTTTGCCTGTCATCGGATGCGTATCCCCGTGGGCTACAATGGCCTCCCGGATCTGCTCGCCTATGCTAAAGACAGGATTTAGCGCAGTCATGGGGTCCTGGAAGACCATGGATATCCTGCGCCCCCTGATGTCCCGCATCATGTTTTCTGGGAGTTTCACGAGGTCTGTACCGTCAAACAGGATCTTTCCATGTATGAGCCTAAATGTTGACTTTGGCAGCAGACCCAGGACGGACAGGGCCGTAACACTTTTCCCGCAGCCTGATTCACCAACGATGCATAGGCTTTGACCCCTCTTGAGGGAAAAAGAAAGGCCCCGTACAGGATATACAGGGCCTTTCTTTGTCTTGATCTCTATCTTTATGTCCTGGACGGACAACAGATCAGGGTTGTTATTCACGATTCTTTATAAGCAATGTTGCAGGATCCAGGACAAGAGAGAGAGCTTGACCCTTCTGAGGACCCTTCAGGATATTGACCTCTATCTGTCTACCGTTGGCCTGCAGTCCTACCATCACATCGAACAGGTCCGCCACGTGACTCAGGGCTTCGGGCACCCCTTCAGGGTTCAACGGTTCGTCACCGGTCATCCTTACCGCAAACCATACGGGAAAATGTTGTTCCCGGGCAAGGAGTTTAAGCTCGGCCAGCGTCTCCCGGACCCTTTGATCAAAGGGCAGCCCGTCTATCAAGACCACCTGGGGAAAGAATATGCCTTGCTCGGTAAGGTCGTTTAGCCTTTCTTCCAGCCTGGGGACACCGAAGCCCTCTACGTTAAAGGTCATGATGAACCTGTGCGGGAGTATCTCTTCCCAAAGTTCTGCGGTGTTTTTCAACCGGTAACGGGCAGCGATATTGTTAAAGACCTCTTCGTACCACAGGCAGACCTTCCTTACAGGTTGGTCCAGGCTTATATGCAATACATTTTTACCCCTGAGGAGGCTGTCCAGGGCCAGCTGTACAAGGAAGGAGGTCTTGCCTATGCCAGGGGTTGCAAGGATCGCCCCGAAGTCTCCTTCGGCAAGGGCCTGCTTTTCATCTTTCCCAATGAGGCGCAGGGGGTTTTTTAGGATCAAATCATTCTTCAACATGGCTATGGACCTTTCTCTTAAAAAGACAACATGAGGACCGGGCAGGGTGTTCCTGTTTCTTTTGAGACGTTGAAACATCCAGGGTGCCCTGCCCACAGTCTTATGCGGCCTTTTTCTTTCCTTCCTGGGCCTTCTTGATCAATTCATCGGAGATCGATTTTGGAACCTGGCGATAGGTTGAAAACTCCATCGTAAACTGGGCCTTGCCCTGGGTCGCCGAGCGCAGGTCCGTGGAGTATCCAAACATCTCAGCCAACGGGACCTCGGCCTCTATAACGCACATATCGCCTTCATCCTGGGTGCCAAGTATCATGCCCCTGCGCTGATTGAGTGATCCCATTACCGCTCCCTGGTATTCGGTAGGGGTCTCCACGGCCACCTTCATGATTGGTTCAAGGATGGCAGGTTTGGCCTTCTTGAAGCCCTCCTTGAAGGCCCCTCTTGCCGCTGCCTGGAATGCGGTGTCCGAGGAATCCACCGAGTGGGCCGCGCCATCGTTTATCACCAGACGCACACCGGTTACGGGAAAACCTAGGAGGTAACCCTTCTTGAGGCTGCTACGGAATCCTTTTTCGACCGAAGATATGAATTCGGTAGGAATCGCCCCACCCACTATCTTGTTGACGAATTCGAATTCACCCTCAGGGAATGGTTCTATGTAACCGGCAACACGGCCGTATTGCCCGGCCCCTCCGGTTTGCTTCTTATGGGTGTAATTGAAATCCGCCCGGGTAGTGACGGTCTCCCTGTAGGCAACCTGCGGTGCCCCCGTGGTCACCGCTGCATTGTATTCCCTGCGCATCCTTTCGATGTATACCTCCAGGTGTAGTTCCCCCATTCCGGATATGATCGTATCACCTGTTTCATGGTCTACATATGCCCTGAAGGTCGGGTCCTCTTTGGTGAACCTGGACAAGGCCTTGGACATGTTCTGTTGGGCCTTGTTGTCCTCAGGGACGATTGCCAGGGATATCACCGGCTCTGGTACATGCATGGAAGTCATGCTGTAGCGGATCTCAGGTGACGTGAAGGTGTCACCTGAGGCGCAATCGATACCGAAGAGGGCACCAATGTAGCCAGCCGGGATGGATTCGATGTCTTCCATCTGGTCAGCATGCATCCGAACCACCCGTCCGACTTTCACCTTACGTCCGGTTCTGGAGTTGATTATGGTATCACCCTTGGAAAGGGTTCCCTGGTAGACACGGATATAGGTCAATTGCCCGTAACGTCCCTCTTCCAACTTGAAGGCAAGGGCTACTAGGGGCTTCTGTGGGTCTGATTCCAGTTCGACCTCGGCCTCATTGCTTTCCATGTCAAGGGCTACGTTTTTGACCTCTTTGGGGGAGGGCAGGTATGCAGTTATGCCATCGAGGAGTGGCTGAACCCCCTTGTTCTTATAGGCGGACCCAACAAATACCGGGGTTATTCCCCTTCCCAGGGTCCCAAGCCTTATGGCCTCCCGCAGGAGGTCCTCTGTGACCTCTCCTTCCAGTGCCGCCTCCATCAGTTCATCGGAGAACATGGATGCGGCATCGATCAACTCTTCACGTCTTGCCTCTGCATCGTCCTTCAATTCGGCCGGGATCTCTTCTATACGGAGTTTTTCACCACGGTCACCATCGAAATAGACAGCCTTCATACTGACGAGATCCACCACGCCTTCGAAGTGGTTCTCCAGCCCGATGGGAATCTGCATGGCAACCGCATTGTGCTTGAGTTTCTCCCTCAGTTGGTCAATGACCCTCAAAGGATTAGCCCCGCTGCGGTCGCACTTGTTTATGAATGCAAGGCAGGGAACCTTGTAACGGGCCATCTGGCGGTCAACCGTGATGGACTGGGACTGGACACCGCCGACAGAGCAGAGCACTAGTACGCCGCCATCCAGGACCCTCAATGCCCGTTCCACCTCTATGGTGAAGTCAACGTGGCCCGGCGTATCGATTATATTTATTTCGTGATTGTCCCATTCACAGTAGGTTGCGGCCGATGTGATGGTGATTCCACGTTCCTTCTCCAGTTCCATGAAATCCATCGTCGCTCCAACGCCATCCTTTCCCTTTACGTCATGGATGGTATGAATCCTCTGGGTATAATAGAGAATTCTCTCTGTAAGGGTGGTTTTCCCTGCGTCGATATGGGCGCTGATGCCTATGTTTCTGACTTTGTCGGGGTCTCTCTTCATTACCTATGCTACCTCAAATTAAACAAAAATAATCTCCTCCGGCATACATGATGAAATCGCCGGATATAAACCTTTTCTTTCTTTATAATTCAGGAATTTGAATTCCAGATTGAGAGATGGGGTTTTGTTAACACTCCTACACGAAATGACAGGTGGGTCTTCTAACTTCTAAAAAGAAGGTTGTCAAGATAAAAATAGGCACAATTTTTGACCGTGTCAATAAAAAGACCATACAGTCCTATGTCCTGGAATGGTCCACGATTTTTGGCAAATGAGGTGTTTACGGGATCCTCATCTGGCTTATATCGCTTATCCCCTCTTTATCCATAAATGAAGCGATTCCGGCCACTATCTCCGCTGCCGATCCGGGATTTACAAGGGTTGCGGTTCCGACCTGTATAGCACTGGCGCCTGCCATGAAGAATTCGATGGCATCCTGGGAGGTTGATATCCCCCCAATGCCTATGACCGGAATTTCCACTGCCCTTGCCACCTGCCAAACCATCCTGAGCGCAATCGGCTTTATGGCCGGGCCTGAAAGCCCCCCGAAGATATTTGCAAGGACAGGCCTTTTGTTTTTTACATCGATTGCCATCCCCAGCAGGGTATTTATCAACGATATGGCATCGGCGCCAGCCCCTTCCACCGCCCTGGCGATTACCGTTATATCGGTCACGTTCGGCGAAAGTTTTACTATTACCGGGAGGCTGGTTACCGTTTTTATTCTTCTGGTGATTTCAGCTGCCAGCGCCGGATCGGCACCAAAGGCAATGCCTCCGGCCTTTACATTGGGGCAAGAGATATTGACCTCTATGCCGTCTATACCTGGAACCCTGTCCAGACTTCGGGCTATCTGGACATACTCTTCGGCAGAATTACCCAAAATGTTTACTATCACCGCGGTGTCTATTTTTCTAAGCCAGGGCATCTTTTCCGAAAGGAATCGTTCAAGCCCGACGTTTTCAAGGCCTATGGCATTGAGCAGACCGCAGGGTGTCTCATGTATCCTGGGTGGCGGATTACCCCTTCTTTCCCCAAGGGAAATACCCTTTACGACAATGCCTCCAAGGAGCTCTAGGTCCAGGAGGTCGTCGATCTCTTGACCGTAGCCGCAGGTGCCCGATGCCAATATGACTGGATTTTTGAACTTAATGCCGGCGAGATCGACTCCAGTCCGTGGTAGAGGGCGGGTGCTTTTTTGTTCAAAATAGGGCATGGATTATCCCCAATCTATTTCCGTTCCAAAAAATACAGGCCCATCCTTGCAGGTATGCAGGTATCGGCCCTGAGTGCTGGGCCTTATCGCGCATCCAAGACAGACTCCTGTGCCACATGCCATTTGGGTTTCCAGGGAGACCTGGATGGCTATGCCCTTTGCTGTGGCCCATGCATACACTGCCTTCATCATGGGCCAGGGGCCGCAGGCAAAGACGCATGGGATGGCATCCGTGTGTGATGAGGAAGATATGTCCAGACGTTCGAGGGCCGTGGTAACCAAGCCCTTGATCCCGCGGCTTCCGTCCTCGGTCGTGACGAGAACCTCTCCGGCGGCCCCCTCAAAGGCATCAAGGCGGGCGATCTCATGTATGCTTCTGCCACCCAGTATTACGGTTACGTCCATGCGATCGAGGCTCCTTGCCAGGAACAATAAGGGTGCCGCCCCAAGCCCCCCTCCGACAAGTATGGACTTGCCGCACGGTTCAGGCCGGAAACCCCGGCCAAGAGGGCCAAGTACACATACCGTTTCCCCTGGTCCTTTTTGTGAGAGCAGATCGGTTCCTTTGCCCACTACCCTGTAGAGGAATTCTAGGCGGCCCGAGGGCCATGCGTCGTGAATTGACAGGGGACGGCGCAGCAGCGGGTCAAGCCCTCCGCCATGTGCGGTGGCAAGCATGCAGAATTGTCCGGGCCGGGCGACCCTGGCTATATCCGGGGCATCGACTACCAAGTGAAAGATATCCTGGGCAAGCCTGACCTGATCTATTATGTGACAGGTAGCGGAGTAACGAGACATCAGCATTGCCACAGGAGGGCTAGTGCAGTAGTGATAAAAAAGACGATGCTTATGGCCCCGTTCAGGGTGAAAAAGGCCATGTCCATTCTGGAAAGGTCATCAGGCCTAACTACCATACGCTGCGTCATCAACAACAGGAAGGTTATAGCAATTCCAACATAATATATCCAATTGAGATGGGCCAGTATCCCTACATAGAGAAAGGCCATAAAGGCTATGATGTGAAACAGGGCGGAGACGATGAATGCCTTCTTTACCCCTAGTGCCGCCGGTATAGAGTGAAGCCCCTCGCTCCGGTCGAATTGCGTGTCGAGACATGCATAAAGGATATCAAAACCTGCCACCCAGAATATTACCCCTATGCTGAGGGCCACAGGTACAGCACCCAAGCTGTCCCTTACGGCTATCCATCCTGCAGATGGTGCCATTCCTATGGCAAGACCAAGGAATACATGGCACAGCGCGGTGAATCTCTTGGTGTATGAATAGAATATCACCGTGGCCAGCACGAAGGGGGACAGCTCCAGCGCAAGCGGCGTAAGGTTGAATGCAGCAAGGAAATAGCAGGCCCCAGCGATTATTACCATCATCCAGGCCTCCTGCGTGGTTACGTCTCCCCGGACAAGGGCACGATCCTTGGTGCGCGGGTTCCTTGCATCAAAGGGTACATCAACGACGCGGTTCACACCCATTGCCACTGTCCGGGCCCCTGCCATGGCTACCAGTATCCAGAAAGAAGTCCAGGGATCAGGCAGCCCCCGTGCTGCCAGGAAGGCCCCGGTATAGGCGAAGGGTAAGGCAAAAATGGTGTGCTCAAACTTGATCATCTCCAGGAGAATCTTTGTCCTCTCCCAGAGTGATCTGGAAACTTGGATATCAGGATCTTGGGTCGTATTCATTTTGTTTACCCGTCCAGCGCTTTAGGCCCGGTACGGAAAGGCCTATGGATTCCGCCAGTCTGCCTGAAAAGAAGTCTGCCATATCGTCGATACTGCTGGGCCTGTGATAGAAACTGGGCATGGCCGGAAAGATAACCGCACCGGCCTCGTGGGCCAGCATCATATTGCGTAGATGGTTCCTGTTTAAGGGGGTTTCCCTGGGGACCACTATAAGGGGACGCCTTTCTTTTAGGAAGCAGTCGGCTGCCCGGTGTATCAGGTTCGAGCTGAGCCCGTTGGCCACGGCTGCCAATGTTCCCATGGTACAAGGAAGGATCACCATGGCCCTCCATCTGCCGGAGCCGCTTGCAGGGGCAGCGGCCATGTCGTGTGAATCGTGTATCACCTTTGCGAATCCTTTAAGCCTGTCTGTGCCGGCCTTGCCCAGTTCAAGTTCGGCCACCAGTTCTCCGGCCTCGGACAGAATCATGTCTACCTCCTGGCCCAGAGCGGCCAAGATCTCCAGGAACTTGACCGTATAGATCATGCCGCTTGCCCCTGTGATGGCAAGCAGCAAGGGAGGACGTTCCATGGCACTGGATTCCATTTGCATGCCTGGCATCAACCCTTCTTCCCAAGGCCCAGTTTAGGCCATATGCCGTCGATCTTGGCCCTTACCTCCGGGGACATCTCTATCACCCCGGGCCACTGTCTTGAAAAGCCTTCCTCTGGCCACTTGCGGGTGCAATCGATTCCCATCTTGCTTCCATAGTGTGGAAGCGGGGCCGCATGGTCCAGTGCATCCACGGGACCATCGGTAAAGACTATGTCTCTTCTAGGATCGATGTTGTTCCCAAGGCGCCACAGCACCTGTGATACGTCCTGGACATCTACCTCCTTGTCAAATATGCATATGATCTTGCAGAACATCATCTGTCCGAGACCCCACAGGGCATGCATAACCTTGCGCGCATGGCCAGGGTATCGCTTATCGATGGATATAAAGGCCAGGTTGTGAAAGACCCCTTCCAGGGGGAGGTTGATATCGATAATCTCAGGCAATGTCTTTCTGATCAGTGGAAGGAACAGCCTTTCCGTGGCCTTTGCCATGTAACAATCTTCTTGGGGCGGTTGTCCAACTATGGTGGCAGGGTATATGGCGTCCTTGCGCATGCTCATGCAGGTCACGTGGAAGACAGGGTACTCGTCGGCCAAGGAGTAGTAACCCGTATGGTCTCCGAATGGCCCCTCTATCCTTCGTTCCCCTGGCTTTACGTATCCTTCTAGCACGATCTGGGAGGATGCCGGTACCTCCAGGTCAACGGTTTTACATTTTACTAGCTCTACTGGTGCATCCCGCAAAAAACCTGCAAAGAGCACTTCGTCTACGTCGTCGGGCAGCGGGGCCGTGGCCGCGTATGTCATAGCCGGATCAGGGCCGATGGCAACGGCCACCTCCAGGGGACGGCCAAGGGCCTCGGCTACCCTGTAGTGGTGGGCACCGCCCTTATGGGTATGCCAGTGCATTCCAGTGGTATTTTTGTCGAATACCTGCATCCTGTACATGCCCACGTTTCGTATGCCTGTTTCCGGATGCCTGGTAAATATTACCGGGAGGGTGATGAATTGCCCCCCGTCATCTGGCCAGCATTTAAGTACGGGCAGTGTACCCAGGTCCACCTTGTCGCCTTCCATGACTATCTCCTGGCACCGGGCCTTTTTTACCATCCTTGGCATGGCATTACCAAGCCTTTTGATCTTTGGAATTATCTTGAGCTTTTTGATCAGGGTGTCAGGGGCCTCTGCTTCGATGAAATCAATTATTTCATCCCCCAGGGAATCGAGATTGGGGACCTCAAGGGCAAGAGACATCCTTTTATAAGAGCCAAAGGCATTCATGAGTATGGGCATGGAAAAACCCGGTACGTTTTCAAACAGCAGGGCAGGGCCATAGTGTTTGCAGACCCGGTCGGTAATCTCGGTTATTTCAAGGTTTGGGCTTACCGGTACGTTGATCCTGACTAGCTCTTGTCGGTGTTCCAAGGTCCTTATGAATTCTTGCAGATCGGTATATGCCATTTTTTCTCCTTGTCATGGTATGCCCTGCCGGGCAGGTGGCGGATCCATCCCCGATCCCAATATGCAGCCCGCAAGTTTGCCGAGAATGCCAGGCGGAATAGGCACGCGAGACATACTTAAGCAGCTTCAAATGCCCTACAACGCCGCAGATTGGGTAAAATTGCAGGCCCTTTGCGGATTCCAATACCTGAGGCATGTCGTCCGATGAAGTTACACCTTTTGGGTAAAGGGCTCGATCCTATAACACGTTGTAACTGTTGAATTATTCAAAATAAATTATTTTCTCAGGCGTTTGATGTGCATAATCTGGGTTGATGTCCCTGCGCCGGTTGCCACTGTATTGAGGGGAATAACATTACCAGGGGTTAATCTCAAGCCCCCAATGGGCCAATCTGTCACATACGCTTGACTGCTATTATACGATATGTTAAACAAAACATCCCCTGTGGGGCTGTAGCTCAGATGGGAGAGCGCTTGAATGGCATTCAAGAGGTCAGCGGTTCGATCCCGCTCAGCTCCACCATGATTTAAGATGTACGGGAAGGGGCCTTCCCTTGTTATTTTTTCAAATGCCCACCTGCGACTATGTTGCAAGTGGGCATTTTCGTTTCCCTTTTCTTTACCAAAATTGACCGAACTATGCAGCACCTTGTGCAGACACGATTTAAAGACGTTGGGTAGGTGCCCATCCCCTGGTGGCAGGGATATCCCCATTATGTGAGGATGCAAGATTGGGAGAGGGAATTATGACCAGGTTTTTGCAGCCAATACGAAAAAACGGTGGGCGTCTAATAAATTCTTTTTTAGAATCAAATAATTGAGCTACTATGTTCATCCTGCCCATCTTTTTGCTGAAATGAGTACCCATTCATTTTTGGCTTGACACCTCTTTTTTTATGTGATATTTGCAACAAGCGACTGGAGAAAAGATAGGAACGCTTGATACGAGAAACTGGGTGAACCCAAACCGAGGATAGGGAGGAAGAGGGATGTTCACCTACAGGTTTCATAAAAGTTGTCGGATATCATAATATTATGTCTTGTGGGCCGCAATGGTTAGTAGCGGTCCGAGAGGAGGGCAATGACATGATGAGCGGTTTTGAGACCATCGTCATGTATTTGGGCATGTCGCTTTTTGTTATCCTGGCAATGCTAGGCATCTCAGCAATGCTTGGCCCCTTCCGTCCCAAGCCACGAAAACGCACCACATATGAATGCGGTGTCCCTCTTATTCATCCTGGCCAAAAACGCTATGAAATCAAATACTACCTGGTGGCGGTGCTGTTTTTGGTCTTCGATCTGGAAACAGTGCTTATTTATCCGCTTGCTGTAAGATATCGTGCCCTTGCCCATTATGGTTGGGGCATTTTTTTTGAGGTTTTCATCTTTGTAGCGGTTTTGTTGGCCGGGCTTATCTATGCCATCAAGAAACGTGCCATTGAGTGGGATTAGCAGGAGTGATCTATGGGCATTGAAGCGTATGTTGGAGGCGGCTGGCTGCTCACCAAGGCCGAACAACTCATAAACTGGGGCCGCAGCAGGTCCCCGTGGCCACTGCCTTATGGCACGGCCTGTTGCGGAATAGAGATGATGTGTGCCCTGGCTGCAAGTTATGACATGGCCAGGTTTGGTGCCGAACGCCCAAGCTTCTCTCCACGCCAGGCAGACGTGCTAATCGAGGCAGGCACCATTACCAAGAAGATGGTACCGGTACTTCGCACTATTTATGATCAGATGGCCGAACCTAAATGGGTATTTGCCATGGGGGCGTGCGCATGTAGCGGAGGGGTCTTTAGGACCTATTCCACTCACCAGGGCATAGACGATATCATTCCTGTGGACGTTTATATCCCTGGCTGCCCGCCGAGGCCAGAGGGGCTTCTCTATGCCCTGCTCAAGCTCATGGATAAGATCAAGGGGGATCATCCCCTGCGGAAAAAGGTAGTAGAGGCGTTGGGGGCTAGCCATGGATCTTAAGGAAAGGGTGGAAAGATGCCTTGGCAGTGATGCCTTGAGTGTTACCGAATACCGGGGCGACATAACCGTGGAGGTGCCCAGGAGGCGCATTATCACGGTTCTCAAGAAACTCAAGGAGGCCGCTGACCTGGAATTCGATTTCTTGACCGATCTTTTCGGTGTGGACAATCTTGATCTTTACAAAAAGAAAAAGAAAAAAAAGGGCGACGAGGAAGAGGCTGAGAAGGGCGCACAGGAGCCTCAGCCACCCAGGTTTGAGGTCAATTATCTGCTTCAGTCGCTAAAGAGCAATGAAAGGTTGAGAGTGAAGATTCAGGTCCCTGAAGATGATCTCGAGGTGGAAAGTGCCACGGTCCTCTGGAAGGCTGCGGATTGGCCTGAGCGCGAATGTTTTGACATGTTTGGTATCCGATTCAAGGGTCATTATAACCTCAAGAGGCTTCTCATGTGGGATGAATTCCCTGATCATCCACTGAGGAAGGACTATCCTCTTGAGGGCAAAGGTGAGGAAAGGCACTTCCCTGTATGTGAATTCTAGGGGATGAACGATATCTGCCCGGTTATGGAAATTTTCCGGGCACGGTTCAGGGTTGCCCTGTTTATTCATTGGGATAGGTTGCCTTGGCTTTCGTGCCTGTCCGGTCCAGGCACATTGGGACATGGGAAAAAATAGCGCCGTGATGGTTGTTTTTCATGTTGCTTTTACATTTGAAGCCGCAACTAGGGGCGTGAAAATACAGCCTGAAGGGCAGGATGTTTTTTGCGGATTTAAGATATAGACGTATGTCCATTTACTATGGGCATTGTAGATTGAATCCGCATTCAATAAAAAGGGGAGGGAACAAGTGGTCCAAGAACCAAATGGTCCGGTCGTAAGTGGCTCTGGTGATTACGTTACCATCAATATAGGCCCCTCTCATCCAGCGATGCACGGCACCTTGCGGGTCATTGCTCAGACCGACGGGGAAACCGTGATAAAGGCCGATCCAGAGATTGGCTACCTCCACAGGGGTGTCGAAAAATTAGGAGAGAATCTTACCTACCATCAATTTATCCCGATTACCGATAGGTTGAACTACTGTTCGGCCATTGCGAATAACGTGTCGTATGAAAGGGCCGTTGAAAAGTTGATGGGTATAGAGATACCGGTGAAGGCCCAGCTGGTGCGGGTAATCATGATGGAACTGGCAAGGATAGCCGATCACCAGGTGTGCGTGGGTATCCTTGGGGTGGATCTTGGTGCGTTTACCCCGTTTTTTTATCAGATAATCCAGCGTGAGGAGATATATGAGGTCTTCGAATGGTATAATGGTGCCCGCCTGACCAATACCTTTGGCAGAATCGGGGGGCTTGATGCGGACTTGCCTGAAAAGTTCGCTGAAAAATGGCCGGGGCTCAAGGATGGTATCAGAAAGGCCAACGACGAGACGGACAAGTTGCTCACGCATAACCGTATATGGATGGACAGGACCATAGGCGTGAACCCGTTTTCTCCGGAAGACGCCCTGTCGTGGGGTTTCACCGGGCCTTGCCTCAGGGCCTGCGGGGTAAAGAGGGACATGCGCAAGAACGAGCCCTACTATCTCTATGACCAGTTCGATTTCGATGTGCCCACCGGTAAGAACGGGGATGTCTTCGACCGTTACATGGTCAGGCTCAAGGAGATGGAGGAATCTATCAAGATCATAGACCAGGCCTATAGGATGTATCTGGAGATGCCGGAGGATGCACCACTGAAGGCCAAGGTCCCAAAGATCATAAAACCGCCGGCAGGTGAGGTCTACAGCGCCATAGAGTCTCCCAACGGGGAATTGGGCTTTTTCATCAAGAGTGACGGCTCTGACAAGCCATACCGGATAAAGATAAGACCACCATGTTATATGATCTATCAGGCGTTTCCAGAGATGGTAGAAGGGGAGATGATTGCTGATCTGATCGCCTGTCTGAGTAGCCTGAATATCATTGCGGGGGAACTGGACAGGTAAGGAGGCCTACCCATGGAAGGTTGGGGAATTATCATAATCAAGATAGTCTTTATATGGACCTGGACCCTCCTCATAGCAACGCTAATGACATGGATTGAAAGGCGCGGAGCAGGATTGATCCAGGACAGGTTGGGTCCTAACCGGGCCGGTCCCTTTGGTATCTTTCAGCCGTTGGCAGATGGAATCAAGCTATTCACCAAGGAAGACATCGTGCCTGAAAAGGCCCATAAGATCCTTTTTGCCCTTGGCCCGATCCTTTTTGCCCTGCCTGCCTTTTCGGCCTATGCAGTGGTGCCGTTTGGTGACAAGATTGTCCTTGGAGGCAAGGAGATAATCCTTCAAGTCGCCGATGTGAGCGTAGGCTTCCTCTATATCGTTGCCATTGGCTCCATGTCTGTCTACGGGATCGTTTTGGGCGGCTGGGGCTCCAACAACAAGTACTCCATCCTGGGAGGTCTGAGATCCACAGCCCAATTGATCTCCTATGAAGTGCCATGGGGGCTTGCCCTCTTGGCGGCAGTGCTACTCTACGGCACCTTCAGCCTGAGGGACATGGCCTTTGCTCAGCAAGGGGTCTTCCTTGGATTCTTGCCCAATTGGGGCATCTTCAAGCAGCCTCTGGGATTCATCCTCTTCATGGTTGCGGCCTATGCCGAAGCAAACCGTGTGCCCTTCGACCTGCCCGAGGCGGAAAGTGAAATCGTGGCCGGGTATCATACCGAGTACGGCTCCATGAGATTAGGGCTCTATCTCTTTGGTGAATATGTAAATATCTATACACTTTCTGCCCTCATAGTCACACTCTATTTTGGTGCCTGGAATCTTCCATATGTGGATATGTCTAAATTCCTAGGGCCAGTGGCCTATGGCTTGGCCTCATTCCTAGTATTTTTTTTGAAGGTGGCCTTCTTTTTATGGTTGTTCGTATGGGTAAGATGGACGGTGCCGCGGTTCAGATATGATCAGGTTATGGGGCTTGGATGGAAATCCCTTATCCCGCTTGCCTTGATAAATCTATTTATAACGGCGTTGTTCGTGCAGTTTACTGCTTAGGCGGAGTAAAACATGGCCAGACCAGTTGTCAAAAAGGAATTCAGCCTGTCAGACCGGGTCTATCTTATCGAGATTATCAAGGGTCTGGGGCTTACATGGAAGCACTTTCTCTTCAACTTCCGGGCATGTTTCAGGCCTGGACCGCACACGGTGCCTACGTGCTGGCAGTATCCTGAGGACCTGAGGGAGATAGCTCCCATATTCAGGGGGGCCCATATGCTTCTGTTAGACGAGAAGGGGCGTGAAAAGTGTGTGGGCTGTGGTATGTGTGCCAGGGCATGTCCGGCCAAGTGTATCACTGTGAAGAGGGGAAAGGTCCAGGAGGGTGAAGAGGGAAAATACGCCGGTAAGACCTACTGTGCGGAATTTAAAATCGACATGCTCCGCTGCATCTTTTGCGGGTTTTGCGAAGAGGCGTGTCCCAAGGGTGCAATAGTGCTTGGCCAGGAGTACGAGTTGGCCGAATATACCCCGGAGAAATGCCTTTATGACAAGGCAAGGCTTTTGGCAAACTACGAGAAGGCCAAGTCCGAGGGAAAACTCAAACCAGCGCGTAAGCCAGTACCGGTTGAGGCCCCGCCACCCAAGGCTGCCCCTAAGTCCAAGCCCAAGGCAGCGGCCAAGAAGGTCAAGGAGAAAGAAGGGACAAAGCAGGCATAGGAGGCCTGATAAGAGAGCCGTTTTAACCTAGGTATTCTAGGGGGGCATCTACCCCCTAAGGTGTAAGGACAGGTTTTCACATGTCCTAAAGCATGTTGGATCAGGTGCAGATTATGGATTTTTACTTTTGGCTTTTTGCCACCATGGCCGTATGTGCCGGAATTTTTACCATCGCAGCAAGGGATCCGCTTCCCAGTGCATTGGGGCTGTTGACTGTATTCATCGCCTGTGCGGCGCTTTATCTGCATTTGCATGCCCCGTTGATAGCCATATTCCAGGTAACCATATATGCCGGAGCCATACTGGTGCTCGTTGTCTTCGTCATCATGCTTCTCACGTCGCCGGATGAGAGACTTAGCCTGCTGCAGGCCAACATGTCCTACCGGATCATGGGGGTAGTCTTGGGTGCCTGTATAATAGGTCTCCTTGCCGCGGGGACCAAGGGGCTCATTAATATCGTTGGGTCCAAGGCGCTACCTGATGGTTTTGGCAGCCCGGCTCGGTTTGGAGACCTTTTTTACAGGAACTATCTCCTCCATTTCGAGGTCGCCTCGGTTCTCCTGTTGGTGGCCTTGATAGGGGGGATCTACTTGGCGAAGAAGAATCTGTGAGAGGAATAACCTTATGGTGACTCTTACCCATTATGTAGTTCTATCGTCCATCCTTTTCGGCCTGGGGGCCATCGGCTTCCTGACGCGCAGGAATGCCATGATCCTGTTTATGTCGGTCGAGCTGATGTTGAACGCGGTCAATCTCATGCTGGTTGCCTTTTCTGAATTCAGGGCAGACATGGCAGGGCAGGTCATGGTGATCTTTATCTATGCAGTGGCGGCTGCAGAGGTGGCCGTTGGCCTGGCGATACTTATAGGGCTGTTCAGGCATGTGAGATCAGTAGACATAAACAAGTTTAACGTATTGAAATGGTGAAGTAATTGGCGGAAACAGGCTAGCGCTTGTCAATTAACTGTTTTGGTCTGACCCCCTTGTGAGAGGACCAAACAATCTGATGTTGCCAAATTAGGGATACGGTATGGAAGGGTTCATATTTTTAATTCCTCTGCTGCCTCTGCTGGGATTTTTTATCAACGGGCTCCTTGGAAAGAGACTTGGGAAGGGCATAGTGTCTTATGTTGGCTGTACCAGTGTAGGTCTTGCCTTTGTCATTGCCCTCTTTGTGTTTGGCGATCTGTTGAGCCGGGAGCCCGAACATAGATTGCTGGTCCAGACCTTGTGGGACTGGTTACAGGTAGGGGGGCTGAATGTCCATGTCAGTTTCATGGTGGATCAACTCTCTGGCGTGATGATCCTCATAGTAACAGGGGTGGGGTTCCTGATACACATCTACAGCATAGGGTATATGCATGAAGATGAGTCATACTGGAGATACTTCGCCTATCTCAATATGTTCGTCTTCTTCATGGCGATGCTGGTCCTCGGGGCCAACTATCTCGTCATGTTCGTTGGATGGGAAGGGGTAGGACTGGCTTCCTACCTGCTCATAGGATTTTGGTACCAGGGTAACGCGAATGCGGACGCAGGGAAAAAGGCCTTCGTTGTAAACCGGATTGGGGATTTCGGTTTTGTCCTGGGGATGTTCCTCATGTTTATCACCTTTGGTTCCCTTTCCTATCTCGAGGTATTCCCCAAGGCATTCCATATGTATGCACACGGGTATATGGCACTGAATTCGCCCGTGATGGTTGCCATATGCCTGTTGTTGTTTCTGGGTGCTACAGGTAAATCCGCTCAGATTCCCCTTTATGTATGGCTTCCAGACGCCATGGCAGGCCCCACCCCGGTATCGGCCTTAATCCATGCAGCCACCATGGTAACCGCCGGTGTATATATGGTTGCAAGATCCAACATCCTCTACACCATAGCCCCGACAGCCCTTCTCGTGGTGGGGTTGGTGGCTGGCCTGACCGCCCTTTTTGCCGCCACCATAGGCATCCTGCAAAATGACATAAAAAAGGTGCTGGCATATTCCACTGTCAGCCAGTTGGGTTATATGTTCATCGGGGTGGGTGTAACCGCCTACTGGGCATGGATATTTCACTTGATGACCCATGCCTTTTTCAAGGCCTGTCTGTTCCTCTGTTCAGGATCCGTCATACACGCCATGGGCGGTGACCAAGACATGAGGCATATGGGAGGCCTAGCCAAAAAGATGCCCATCACCTATGTGACCATGTTGATTGCAACCCTCGCTATTGCCGGGCTGCCCCCGTTTGCTGGATTCTTCAGCAAGGATGAGATCCTCTGGCGGGCCTTTACATTCCCCTATTTCCCTGTGGCCGGAAAGGTCATATGGTTCATGGGGACCCTTGGGGCAGGTATCACTGCATTTTACATGTTCCGGTTGATATTCATGACCTTCCATGGAGAATTCAGGGGTACTGCGGAGCAGGCGCATCATCTTCACGAATCGCCCTTCTCCATGACGTTTCCACTCATCGTTCTGGCAACACTTTCCACCATTGGTGGATGGCTTGGTATCTCCCCATTAATAGGTGAACAACTCGGAGAGATTCCAAATGTCTTGGAAGGCTTCCTAGAGCCGGTGTTCGAGCATTCTCATGAGATTGTCTCCGCAGCGGTTCAGGCACAAAGTTACAGCCATGGCGTTGAGTGGCTGCTCATGAGCTGTTCCGTGGCAATTGCCCTTTCTGGAGTAATCCTGGCCTATGTCATATACATGGCCAAGGCAAAGGAGCTTCCGGAGAAACTGGCCAAGACCTATGCCCTTCATTATCGCCTGGTCTATAATAAATATTACGTAGACGAGATCTACTATCTCCTTGTGGTGCTCCCCATATATTACCTTTCCATATTCCTGTGGAAGGTGGTGGACGCATTCTGCATAGACGGCATAGGGGTCAACGGACCGGGGTGGCTGGTCAAGAAGACCTCGGGCGGCGCAAGGCTTGTGCAAAACGGTTATCTCCAGACCTATGGCGCGTTCATGGCGTTGGGGCTGGTAGTAATACTCTGCTATTTCTTGGGATTTCGGTAGGCGATTTCAGGGATGACACAGGCAAGCAGGTATCTTAAAAAACTGTCGGTTTCGACATAAGGTCTAAAAGGATAGATTATGCATGCTCCCCTTTTGACATACGTTACATTCTTGCCCATGTTGGGGGTACTGGGAATCCTGGCGGTGCCCCAGAGAAGTGATGCTGCCAAGGATGTTATCAGAGGCATAGCCCTTGTCACCTCTCTTCTGGTGTTTGTGGCCTCGTTGAGGATATATTTTGGGTTCGATAGCTCTATTCCGGGCTTCCAATTCGTGGAGAACCATCCCTGGATTCCCAGTTATGGTATCAGCTACCACATGGGCCTTGACGGGTTGTCGTTCTGGTTGGTGCTGCTGACCACATTCCTCACCCCTATAACCATACTTTCTACATGGTCGGCAATTACACACCGGGTCAAGGAATTCCAGGTATCCATGCTCGTCCTGGAAATGGCCATGCTTGGCACCTTCGTCGCCCTTGACCTGTTCCTTTTCTATGTATTTTGGGAGATCATGCTGATTCCCATGTACCTGATCATAGGGGTTTGGGGGGGCGAGAGGCGGATCTATGCGGCTATCAAGTTCTTTTTGTACACGGCCGTCGGTTCTCTTCTCATGTTGGTTTGCATAATCGGGCTGGTATACTTCCACAAGCAGGAGACGGGTATCCTTACATTTAACCTGTTGTCCCTGTACGGAACCGGGATACCAAGAACCTATGAAATACTTTTCTTTGCCGCATTTGCCCTGGCCTTTGCCATCAAGGTCCCCATGTTTCCCCTCCATACCTGGTTGCCTGACGCCCACGTAGAGGCCCCAACTGCGGGTTCGGTAATCCTGGCCGGTATTCTTCTGAAGATGGGAACCTACGGTTTCCTGAGGTTTGCCATGCCGCTATTCCCCGAAGGATCTGCCTTCTTTACCCCGACGATAATAATACTGTCCGTAATAGGGATTATTTACGGGGCGTTGGTGGCCATGGTTCAGCCTGATATCAAGAAGCTTGTGGCTTATTCCTCGGTCTCTCACCTGGGCTATTGTATGTTGGGGTTATATGTGCTCAGTCGCCAAGGTGTCGAGGGATCGATACTCCAAATGATAAACCATGGTATCTCGACCGGTGCGCTCTTCCTCTTGGTAGGCGTGGTGTATGAGCGGAGGCACACGAGGCTGATAAAGGAATACGGCGGTATTGCAAGGGTGATGCCTATCTATGCAACTATATTCCTTGTCGTTACCTTGTCTTCTATCGGGTTTCCCACTACCAATGGTTTCATAGGTGAATTCCTTATATTGCTGGGGGCCTTCAAGGTCAACAAGGTGGCGGCGGTTATAGCGGCTACCGGTGTAATTCTGGGGGCGGTATATATGCTGTGGATGGTGCAGCGGGTCTTTTACGGCGAGATAACCAATCCGAAGAATAAATTTTTGAAGGACCTAAATGTCAGGGAGGTGGTATACCTGCTTCCCCTGGTCTTTCTAATATTCTGGATTGGGCTTTTCCCCAATTTCTTCCTGAAGAAGATGCATACCTCTGTTGACCATTTCATAAGCCAGGTAAAGATAGGTACCCCCTATCTGGCGGTGGAACCCGATAAAGAACCAAATGTTCTCAGGGCGTCGGCCAACGGTCTTTTCCCCAAGGAGTAGATAAAAATGAGCGAAGTCGGATTCGTGTTTAGCCTGAGTCGACTCTGGCACGTAGCTGGTGGCCAAGTCATACTGATACTTGCTGGTCTCGCACTGATCTTCGTGGATATATGGCTGTCCACAAAGCACAAGGCAAACGAAGGCACCATAATGGGGTGGCTTACGATATTCGCCCTGATGGCTACCCTGGGGCACTTGGTGTTTCGTGAGTGGTCGCTCCATGACATTGTATTCATGGGCGTTTTCTCTGCGGAGAAATTCAGTGTGTTCGTCTCCTGTATCGTGCTCATGGCGGGTATCCTGGCAAGCCTGATGAGCATCGGATATCTCAGGAACAATGGTCTGGCAAGGGGGGAATATTTCATCCTGCTGATCTTTGCGGTCTACGGCACGATTGCCTTGGTCCAGTCAGTGGACCTCTTGATGATGTTCATAGCCCTCGAGGTCATGTCCTTGGCCATATATATTTTGGCTGCCTTTTTAAAGGGGGATCAGAAATCACAGGAAGGAGCGCTCAAGTATTTCCTGCTGGGAAGTTTCGGCTCTGCCTTTTTTCTGTTCGGCCTGGCCCTGTTGTTTGGTCTGACAGGCTCGGTAAATCTGACTGTCCTGGCCAAGACCCTGTCGGTTGGTATCTTTGAACAGCCTGCCGTCTTGGTGGCGTTGGGTATGATAATGGCAGGCCTTTTCTTTAAGATGGCCCTGGTGCCGTTCCATATGTGGACACCCGATGTGTATGAGGGGAGCCCCGCTGTCATAACCGGTTTCATGGCTACTGCCGTAAAGGCCGGGGCATTTGGTGTTTTTGTCAAGCTCCTATTTGTCACCTTTACGCCGATATTGAGCTTGAGCGGTCAGCCGGAGTTCTTTACCACGGTCAATCTGGCCTCCCTTGGTGCCTATTGGAAACCGGTTCTGTGGTGGCTGGCCCTTTTAACCATGTTCTTCGGTAACCTCATTGCCGTTTCCCAGGAAAATGTGAAGCGCATGCTTGCCTATTCATCGGTGGCGCATGCGGGCTACATGGCCCTGGGTATACTTGCCGCCAATGCAGAAGGCAGGATGGGTGTGCTTTTTTACCTGTTTTCTTACACCTTGATGAATCTTGGGGCCTTTGGGGTCCTCTATATCCTGGACGGCAAGGAAAGGGGTGCCCAGACCCTCGAGGATTACAGGGGGCTTGGGTTCAAGTATCCGACCCTTAGCTTCCTCATGTCACTTTTCCTTGTGGCCATGGCAGGTCTTCCCCCAACAGCTGGTTTTATAGGTAAATTCTATGTATTCTCTGCTGCCATAAAGGAGGGATACCTGTTGCTGGCTGCCCTGGGTGTGTTGACCAGTGTAATAGGGGCCTATTACTATCTGAGGGTCATCTATATGATGTACATGAAGGATGCTGTTCGTGAAATTACACCCGGTCCTGTTGCAGCTCCAACCGTCATTGCCTTGGTTATAACCGCACTGGGAATAATCTATTTCGGCATACTGCCTGAGGGGCTTGCCAGGATCGCAACTATTGCTCAGCAGAGCTTGGCATTCGTATTTTGATTCCTAAGGTCTTCCCTTACCGACAGGCCGTTGTTTGTGCAGTTCCTACAGCCCATGTCTTAAATATTCCAGGTGGAACATCCTGGCTTGTTTCCAGCAGCCGTAATCTGTAAACGTCGAAAAGACCGCTGATCTGCCGTAAATGCACCCTCTACCAAGGTCGTGTTTTTACATGTGTCCGGAGGGCAGGTATCAGATATACTGCAGGCTGCATAAAGGTTTGATTTCTTTCACCGTGCCTTGTTTGCAAGGGGAGGCGTTTTCCATTTTAGGATACAGAATCTGGAGACCTCCGTTGACAGGGGCATTACAGTGAACCCGACAGGGGAAAACAGGGATTGTTTTCTGCAATGGTGTTGGGTTTTTTAGACGACCCTCTCTAAAGGGCTGTGTGCCTGTCTTGACACCACTTTCAATTCTTGTTATCAACTTGCACGAAGTCACAAGGCATCAGGCGCGTAGCTCAGGGGGAGAGCGCTACCTTGACGCGGTAGAAGTCGGCGGTTCGATCCCGCCCGCGCCTACCATGAATCTTAGGGTTTGATCCTGGAGGGAGAAGGAGTCGAAGGGCCCCTTTCTGAAGGCAAAAGAAAATTTGTCTTATCGAATAATAAAACAAAGGCACCCTTGGCCCGATGTTTACAGAGGCAATGGGTGCCTTTTATCTTTTATCCGAAAGCCCAGCCCGGGCAAGGGCTGTTTTCTCATATTCGATTGTGTAGGCTTGGTGGCCTGGGCATGAAGACTACTTATATTACTGGGGCTATCAGATATTCTGGCATAATCCCTTCCGTCAGAATGGCGTTTCGACAAGGTCTTGTCGGCTAAAAGGTGGCCTAAGTAGTATAAAGAGACCTCCGTATGCAGGCCGTATCTTCATGTTTGATCTGCTGGGCAGCATACCATGATCCGGGTGAATCCGGATCGTTAAGATATAAATCCGTTTGGTTGAATGGACGCAATGATCGAGGACAAATGAACGATACGATAAGGTGTGAAATTCCAGGGCGTGGCCCGATGACGGTCAGGAAGGGGGCTAGGGTCTCTGAAATTCTGTCCGAAATACTTAGTGGAAAGAAGGCCAGGAAGGTCATACTGGCAAAGGTCAATGGAGAGTTGGTGGATTTGAGCGCCCCAGTGGATTCGGATTCCGTTGTCGAACCTGTTTTCCCCGGGGATGAGGGCAGCGAAAAGGTTCTAAGGCATACCGCTGCCCATGTCATGGCCCAGGCGGTAAAGGAGCTTTATCCTAGTGTAAAACTTGCCATAGGTCCTGCGATAGAAAACGGATTCTATTATGACTTTGACTTTGAGCGCCCCTTTACCCCTGAAGACATTGAACGGATAGAGGCCAGAATGCAGGAGATAATTGCAAGCTCCCTGCCTGTCTCCAGGAAAGAAATGGCCCTTAAAGACGCCAGGGATCTTTTTGCAGAACGTGGGGAAGATTACAAACTCGAACTACTTGATGACCTGGAAAAGTACGGGGAAAGGACCGTTTCCGTCTATGCCCAAGGGGATTTTGTCGATCTGTGCCGGGGGCCGCATCTGCCGGATACAGGCCGCGTTACCTCCTTCAAGTTGACCAGTCTTGCCGGTGCCTATTGGAAGGGCGATGAAAAGCAACCTATGCTCCAACGTATCTATGGCGCGGCCTTCTTCGATAGGAAGTCGCTCAAACAATATCTGGATAGGCTTGCGGAGGCAAAGAAGAGGGATCACAGGCGATTGGGGCGTGAGCTTGACCTGTTTTCCATCCAGGAAGATGTAGGCCCTGGTCTTATCCTTTGGCATCCAAAAGGAGGCATGATCCGTAAGCTTATAGAGGATTTTTGGCGGGACGAGCACATAAAAAGGGGTTACGAACTGCTTTTTACTCCACATATAGCCAAGAGGGAACTATGGGGTACAAGCGGCCACCTGGATTTCTACAGGGAAAACATGTATGCTCCCATGGATATAGATGAGGTCAGCTACCAGCTCAAGCCCATGAATTGTCCCTTTCATATCGCAATCTATAACAGCAAAAGGAGGAGTTACAGGGAGCTTCCCCTGAGGTGGTGTGAGCTGGGAACGGTCTACAGGTACGAACGGACCGGGACCTTGCATGGCCTGATGAGGGTGAGGGGTTTTACCCAGGATGATGCTCATATCTTTTGTCGTCCCGATCAACTGGATGACGAAATCCATTCGATATTGGAGATGACCCTGTTCGTTCTCCAGGTCTTTGGGTTTGACCGGTATGATATATATCTTTCCACCAGGCCAGAAAAGTATGTTGGATCGGAGGAGAATTGGGCGCTGGCCACGAAGGCCTTGAAGCATGCCCTGGAGGCACAGGGCCTAGCATTTGAGATCGATCCGGGTGAAGGGGTCTTTTATGGTCCAAAAATCGATATAAAGATAAAGGATTGCCTGGATCGGTCATGGCAGTGTTCCACCATCCAGGTGGATTTTAATCTTCCTGAACGATTCGATGTGACATACGTGGGAAGTGATGGCGAACCCCATACCCCAATCATGGTTCACAGGGCACTTCTGGGTTCGTTGGAACGTTTTTTTGGTGTCTTGATAGAGCACTATGCCGGGGCCTTTCCTGTATGGTTGGCTCCGGTTCAGGCGATTGTGCTTACGGTGACAGATCGGCAAAACCAGTGGGCCGAGGAGGTGAGGCAGGCCCTCAGGGCCCAGGGAATAAGGGCTGAGCTTGACATCCGCAACGAGAAGCTTGGCAAGAAGATCAGAGAGGCCCAACTACAGAAGATCCCTTATATGTTGGTAGTTGGGGATGCGGAACTGGAGGCCAGGACCGTAAGCCCCAGGACCAGGGAGGGGGACAGGCTCAATGCCATGTCTGTCGATGAATTCATTGACCTTGTAGACATGAAGTGCAAGGAGAGCAAGAGGCAAAGGGAGGTGTAGTATCGCCAGGGAACGACCAGCTAATGTAAATTATAGAATCAGGGCCGAGGAGGTACGGCTTATTGGGGAAGACGGTGCACAGCTCGGCATCGTTCCCCTGAAGGTTGCCTTGGAAAAGGCAAAGGAGAAGGGTCTTGATCTCGTAGAGGTGGCAGCCCATGCCAAACCGCCGGTCTGCCGTATTATGGACTATGGAAAGTTCAGGTATGAGCAGAGCAAAAAGGCCCAGGAGGCCCGTAAAAGGCAGACCGTGATCCAGGTAAAAGAGGTCAAGATGCGTCCTAAAACCGATGTCCATGACCTCAATGTTAAGAAGAAGAAGATCAGGAAGTTTATTGGGCAGGGCAATAAGGTGAAGGTTACGGTAACCTTCAGGGGCCGTGAAATCATGCATTCCGAGTTGGGCAGAGATCTCCTTAAGAGGGTGGCCGATGAGATGTCGGATATTGCGGTAGTGGAACACATGCCCAACATGGAGGGGCGCATACTCCATATGATTCTTGCCCCGAAAAAAGATTGACCAACGGCTGGATCAGGGTTAATTATTGCCGATTGCCCGCCTGGAATAACCGGGTATAGACTATTACGTTCTGAATTCGGAGACTATAATATGCCAAAGATAAAGACCAAGAGAGCAGCAGCAAAACGTTTCAACAAGACCGCCAATGGCAAGTATGTCTTTAACCGGCCTGGCAAGAGCCATCTGCTCACTCACAAAAACAGAAAGCGTAAGAGATACTTGAGGAAGGATGCCGTCATATCGGTCGATATGACAAAAAGCGTAAGACGTATGCTTCCATATGGTTAGACTTCCCGTGTTCTAAGGGATGAGCCCGCTCAGGGTGTGGTCCTCCTGTCTTGTTAGGTAACCATGCACCTGCCGCATTTCTATATCCGCGACAGGTTGCCGCGAAATACAGCCCGGATGGCTGGGGTGCGTTTTTAGGAGTGGACACCTGCATGAGTGGCCGGGCAGGTTTCAATCACCGTCGTTTAACAAGGAGTGCAAAATGCCACGTGTAAAAAGGGGCTTTAAGGCCCGCCGTCGCCGTAAAAAGATATTGAAGCTCGCCAAGGGATACAGGGGAGCTAGAGGACGTTGTTACAAGCAGGCAAAGGATGCCGTCGAAAAGGGCCTTACCTATGCCTTCAGGGACAGGAGGGCCAAGAAACGTCAGTATCGAAGGCTTTGGATCACCAGGATAAATGCAGCATGCCGGTTGAATGGCATATCTTACAGCAGGTTTATCCATGGCATAACCCGTGCAAATGTCGGTGTTGATCGCAAGATCATGGCTGACCTTGCGGTAACCGATCCCCAGGCCTTCGCTGCCCTGGTCGAAACCGCCAAGGCCGAGGCATGAAGGAATTGGCGGGAAGATGTTAGAGCACCTGGAGAAGATAAGGTCCCAGGCCTTGAGGGCCATCGAGAAAAGCGGAAGCGAGGACCTGGAGGCCATCCGTATCAAGGTGCTAGGCCGAAAGGGCGAACTCACCTCAATTTTAAAATCCATAGGCAGCTTGCCCGCCAAGGAAAGGCCCAGGTTTGGACAACTTGCCAATAAATTCAAGAAAGAGATCGAGGCGGCCCTTGAAAGGCGCAAGGCCCAGCTCGAATCCGGGGGCCAGGTCCAGCAGATAAGGGGTCTTGATCCTACCCTGCCTGGGCGGAGATGTCATGTCGGCAGGCTGCATCCTGTCAGCCTCATGATGGGCGAGGTATGCTCGGTTTTCGAGCGCATGGGGTTCAGCGTTGTTCAGGGACCGGAGGTGGAACTTGATTTTTATAATTTTGAGGCCCTGAATATTCCGCCAGACCATCCTGCCCGGGACATGCAGGATACTTTCTATGTTGATGACAAGGTCTTGCTTAGGACACACACCTCTCCGATACAGGTGCGGACCATGGAGAAGATCTCTCCACCATTAAGGATAATCGCCCCTGGCAAGGTGTATCGTTGTGATTCAGACGTTACGCATACCCCCATGTTCCATCAAGTAGAAGGCCTTATGGTAGATCGCCTTGTCTCATTTGCCGATCTCAAGGGGATATTGACATACTTCGTACAAGAAATTTTCGACAAGGACACCGCTGTCCGGTTCAGACCAAGCTTCTTCCCCTTTACCGAGCCGAGCGCAGAGGTGGACATACAGTGTGTAATGTGCCGGGGAAAGGGGTGCCGGGTATGTTCTCATACCGGATGGCTGGAGGTCCTGGGGGCAGGTCTGGTACATCCTGCAGTATTCAGGTACGTGGGCTATGATCCGGAGCAGTATAGCGGTTTTGCCTTTGGACTGGGGATAGAGCGAATCACCATGCTCAGATATGGCGTTGATGACATCCGGCTATTCTATGACAACGATCTTCGTTTCCTCGAACAATTTTGATATTCCAACAATCCTATGCTCATCCTGACATCATGGCTCAAAGAATTTGTTTCATTTGACGTCCCGGTCGACACCCTGGCAGAGGACCTTACCCTTGCTGGGCTAGAGGTGGAGGGCGTGGAATCCGCCTACAAGGGCCTGGAACCTGTGGTAGTAGCAAAGGTACTTGAGGTCAGGCCCCACCCTAACGCTTCGTTCCTGAAGATATGCACGCTCGATGCAGGTTCGGATTCCAGGGTTGAGGTCGTTTGCGGGGCACCAAATATGATTAAGGGGCAGTTGGTGGCGCTGGCAAGACCTGGAACCGTTCTGCCCGACGGTACCAGGGTCCAGGTGGCCAAGATCCATGGAGTGGAATCCCCTGGTATGCTGTGTTCGCAGGCAGAACTCGGGCTGGGGGAGGACAGGGCAGGTATCATGATCCTGGATGCCTCCAAGGGGGCAAGACCTGGGGAAAGCATAGTGGAGGCTCTTGAACTGGACGACTGGATACTGGAGATAGGTATCACTCCCAACCGACCCGATTGCCTGAGCGTTATTGGGATTGCCAGGGAGGTGGCTGCCATCTATGGGCTGCCTATGATATCCCTGCCAAGGGCAGGGATCGCTCCTGAGGAATATTCCGCCCCGAAGGAGGATGTTCCCATTAGCATTGAGGCCCCGGATCTTTGCAGGCGCTATGCCGCAGGCATTGTTAGGGATGTCGATATCGCCCCCTCACCCGTCTGGCTCGCCAGGCGCCTTCTGGCAAGCGGAATAAGGCCCATAAACAACGTAGTGGATGTTACCAACTACGTATTGCTGGAGAGGGGGCAGCCCCTCCATGCCTTTGATCTTGATCGCCTGGACGGGCCGGAATTAAATGTCCGCCTGGCCAGATCAGGCGAAGAGATTGTCACCCTTGATGGAAAACTGCGGGGGCTGTCACCGGAGATACTGGTAATAGCCGATAGGGATAGGCCCGTGGCAGTAGCCGGTGTCATGGGAGGGGCCAATAGCGAGGTCACAGGCAGGACGCGCAATATCCTTCTCGAAAGTGCATGGTTCTTTCCGGGGCAGGTCAGGCGTGCAGCCAAGATCCTGAAGGCCCCTACCGAGGCCTCTTACAGATTTGAAAGGGGCGTGGATCCTGAAGGTGTCCTGGTTGCCCTTCACCGGGCCTTGGACCTGTTGGATCGGATAGCAGGAGGCCGAAGGGATGAAGTAAAGGACCTCTATGTGAAACCCTTTGATTCCGTATACATAGAACTCAGGCCCGAAAAGGTAAACAGGCTTCTTGGTACCAGGATAGAGCCTGATGAAATGGTGTCTATCCTTTCTAGAATCGGCATGGATGTGCGCGAAGACGATTCTGCATCCCTCCGGGCTAAGGCACCCTCTTACCGACTCGACCTTAAGGAGGAGATCGATCTGGTTGAGGAGGTGGCCAGGCTGCATGGCTTTTCCAGGATTCCTTCACGCAGCCCTGAGGCAAGGTTGATCTCCATGCCATCCGAACCGGAGAAGGTCTTTGCTGACAGGATCAAGGGGATATTGGCTTGCCAGGGCCTTGATGAGATAATTTCATATAGTTTCGTCTCTCCTGAAGAGATAGAGGCACTGCGGTTTGAGGAAAAGGATCCACGTTCCAGGTGGGTCAAGATCAAGAATCCCCTTTCCGAGGATCAGTCTGTCCTGAGGACCAGTCTCTTATCATCTCTTTTAGGTGCGGTTTCCAGAAATCTCGCCCGCAGAAACCTTGACCTCAGGCTGTTTGAGCTGGGTACTTGTTTCCTGGAACAGGGCAAGGAGAAACAGCCGGTTGAAGAACAAAGGGTGGCTGGCATCTGGACCGGGAGCAGGTATCCGGAATCCTGGGCATGGCCTGGTCAGCCTGCTGATTTCTTCGATCTAAAGGGGGTGGTTGAAGCTCTGTTAATGCGGTTGGGAGTGGATTCATTCAGATTCAGACCGGGAACGCCTGATGATCCCTTTTATGTGCCAGGTGCAGGTGTGAGCATCCTATCACAGGATGGTGCCACCATTGGAACCATGGGGCAGGTATTGCCTGAGACCCTCTCCAGATGGGATATCGACACCCCGGTATTTGCCTTCGATCTGGCGCTCAAGGGCCTTATGGATATCTCCTGTGACACCGTTAGATTTAAACCCCTTGCCAAATTTCCATCTATTGGCATTGATAATGCCATCATAGTTTCGGATTCTGTATATTATCAGGAGATATTTGAATTTATAAGGTCCAACGGGCATGAGTTCCTTGAATCGGTCAATGTCTTCGATGTCTATAGCGGCAAACCGATCCCGGAAAATTTCAAGAGCCTTGGTATAAGATTTGTTTACCGTGCCCCTGATCATACCCTTTCTGACAAAGAGGTGGCCGAGATACATAATCCATTGTTACGTAAGGTGCTTGAAAGCTTTCACGGTGAATTGAGGGCCTTAAAAAATGACGGGATCGACCTTAACCAAGAGGGAAATCGCAGAGAGAATAAGCCAGGAACTTGGATTTTCGGTGAGGATGAGCCTAAAATTAGTTGATGAATTCTTCCACCATATAAAGGCCAGCTTGCAGGAGAAGGAGAAGGTAAAGATAGTAAGGTTTGGCACCCTTTGTCCTGTTGAAAAGGCAGCTAGGAGGGGTACCAGCCCTGCCAATGGAGAGCCTATAACTATTCCTGCAAGGCAAACGGTCGTATTTCGTCCCAGTCGGATACTCAAGGGGTTGGTGAATGCCGAAAGAGGGGAAGAAGTACTATCGAATAGGTGAGGTCAGCAGGATCACCGGAGTAGAACCCCATGTGCTGCGATATTGGGAGAATGAGTTCAAAATTATTCGTCCCCGTCGGATAGCCAAACAACGCCTTTACAGGCACGAAGATATCCAGGTTATAAAATTTATCAAATCCCTTCTCCACGAAGAGGGATTCACCATTGCCGGGGCCAAGAAACGGCTCAGGCAGGAGCTGAGGGGAAGATCCACGAAGGCCATCGGTGGCCTGCAAGGGGACATGCAGGCCGTGCTTGCAGAGGTACGCAGGGGCCTTCTTGAGATCAAGGATATACTGGATTAACATATGATTACCATGCATGTTCCCGACGATGAAAAATACAACAGGCTCAAGGCACTCAGGAGCCGTATAGATAGTATAGATTCTGAGCTTGTGGGCCTTTTGCAGGAGAGGTTGTCGGTCGCTGAAGAAATAGGGCGTACCAAGGCACAGGCCTCCCAGCAGACCCTGGACGTTACCAGGGAAAGGGAGGTAATATCCAACATACTTGCCAGAAACGCCGGGGTCTTCCCGCCTGATGGCCTCAGGGTGATCTTTGGGGAGATAATTTCTGCATGCAGAAATGCACAAAGGCCTGCCAAGGTAGGATATCTAGGTCCAGAAACCACATTTACACACATGGCTGCTGCGGAATTCTTTGGCCACGCCCCGGAGTTTATCCCAAGGGGTAATATCACAGAGGTCTTTGAGGAGGTAGAAAGGGGCAGGGTTGATTACGGGGTGGTACCCATAGAGAATTCCGTGGAAGGAACCGTGGCCCTCACGCTGGACGGTCTATGTGATTTCAGGATAAAGGTGTGTGGAGAGATCTATATGCCCATATCCCACGATCTGATCAGCCAGAGTGGGCGGATAGACAAGATAAGGCGTATACTGTCACATCCTCATGCCCTTGCCCAGTGTAAGATATGGTTGCAGAAGAATCTCCCTGCGGTTCCAACCGAGGAGGTGCTCAGCACCGCCCAGGCAGCCAGGTGGGCTGCAGTGGATCCATCTGTGGCAGCGGTTGCCAGCCCGCTTGCAGCCAGGACATACAATCTACAGATAGTGGAGAAACGGATAGAGGATTTTGCCGGTAACACCACCCGCTTTTTGGTCCTGGGGCATCAATGCCCAAGGCCCAGTGGTAACGATAAGACCTCCCTGTTGTTGAGCCTTGAGGATCGTCCAGGCTCACTATTCAAGCTACTTGAGCCTTTGGCAAAAAGGGGGGTCAACCTGACCAAGATTCAATCCAGGCCTGTCAAGAACGAGCCGTGGCGTTACCTGTTTTATGTGGACATCGCCGGGCATTGGGAGGATCCTGTCGTGAAGGATGGGATAGAGGCCATAAGGCAGGGCTGTACCTTCCTTGAGTGGCTTGGATCATATCCAATGGGGGAACTGGCTGAAAGTCTGACGAACAAATAAGGCCTGGGTTATACGGTCCCCCAGGCCTTTGTCCTCAAGAAAGCTTCATGATCTGATATCTTACGAAGTCCAGGGACTTGGAGCCTGGTTTAAGGGCCAGAAAGCGGTTGTAGGCAGAAAGGGCCTGATCTTTATTGCCAAGTTCAGCCTGTACCCTGGCCAGATCAAGTAATGCGATGGCCTCAAGCCCCAGTTCCTTGTCGGCAGGTATCTGGAACCCCTTGGCCGCGGACTTGTTATCCCCTGCCTGCTCGTCAATGTAGGCCTCCCCCATCACTGCACTCTGGAAGCAGATTGAATCCTTGCCATATCTTGCCCTTGCCTGGGAAAACAGCTTTTTCGCCTCGTCTGTCATGCCAGCATCCCTTTCGGCTGCTGCCAGTAACAGGAGGGCGTGCCGGGCCGCTTCAGAACGGGAATGTGATCTTACTACCTCCTTTAAGGCACTGGCCCGTGCTGCAGGATCACCCTTTTCAAGTGCAGCGCCCAGGGCAGTTGCAGCCATGTTTTCCTGGTTCCTGTCGTAGGTCGAGTACCCAGACCAAAGCGCCACGGCAAGGAGGAGAATGACTATTCCGGCCACTATCTGCCTGGAATATTCCATCAACGGTTCCTTGAGCCATTCTGGCAGACCGGAAAGAAGTTCTTCTAAAAATTCACTGGCGGTACCGGTTGGTTGTATAGGGGCCGGTTCCTGTTTTTCACCATTGGTCATTGTGGATTGTCCTCCTTTACGGATCTATTTTTTCCCGAAGAAATCATCCCACTTGAATATCAACGGATTTGCCCCTTCCTTGAGTTCACCATGATCGACTACGGCCCCGACGAATATGGTGTGATCCCCCGCCTCATAGGCATGTTTCAATTCCAGTTCTACATATGCATAGGCGGTATCCAGGACAGGGGATCTCTTAAGCGCATCCGAGTAGGTTATCCCCTTGAATTTGTCGGTCGTGCGTCCACTTTTGAACCCAAAATGCTTGGCAACGGAAACAGCCTCTTCCGGAAGGGCATTCAGGCAGAAATAGCCTGATTCTTCTATAAGGCCATGGGTATAACGGGCAGGGGCAACGGCCACGGCGATCATGGGGGGCTTGAATGAAACCTGTGTGGCCCATGCTGCCGTCATTCCGTTTATCTTTTTCCCGCTTCTCACCGTTAAGATGTAAACTCCAGTTGGTACGGCCCTGCTAAGAAATTCCTGCATGGTGTCCTCCTTTGACCCAAAGGCCTGTGTGTGTCTTATCGATCCGCCAAGGAGCTCCCCTTGAACGGTTCCATCCCGTGCCAATAAGTATCAGGCCAGGATAGAAAATTCAAGTTAATCCTTGACATGGTCAATAAAATAGTTAATAGGTATCGCGCAAGTGGCGGTGTAGCTCAGCTGGTCAGAGCATGCGGCTCATATCCGCAGCGTCCGGGGTTCAAGTCCCTGCACCGCCACCATTTTGACCTTTCATTAACCTGTCGATTTGGCCGAAAATTCCTTCACTATCTTCTTGAGATTGGCATCATCTTGGATTTTACCGTAAAGACATATCTGTTTTCGGGCCGTGTGGTTGTGCATTGGAATGCATTGCCGGGAATACGGTCCGCACAAGGTCGCCCTGCGGGGATATAACAGGGATCCTGTCAAATGAAGCTATTTTTAACCGTCTTGGGCCTTCTTTTGATTGTGGAAGGGCTTCCCTATTTTGCCTTTCCGGAGAAAATGCAAGGGGCGCTGGAACAGATACGGCAAATGCCCCCTGGATATCTCAGGGTAATGGGATTTGTTGCAATGGCCATTGGTCTCATGATCTGTTACGTGGTTCAGCGGACCGGTATATTCCAATGAGTAGAAGCTATCTGCTGGAAGATTACGATTACAGCCTTCCAGACAATCAAATCGCCCTGTATCCTGCTGAGAGCCGCTCGGGCTCCAGGTTGATGATCCTTAGTAAAAATGGGGGCAGGCCTGTACACGGTCTCTTTTCAGACTTGGTAGACTGGTTGAATCCAGGTGACTGCCTGGTGCTCAACAGGAGCCGGGTGTTCCCTGCACGTTTAAGGGGGAGAAAACCTACTGGTGGCCGGGTGGAGCTGTTCCTGCTGGAGTTTCCGACCCAGTTGGAAGAGGGCATGGCCGTTGCGCCGGTCCTTTACAGATCCTCAAAGCCCATTCGAAGTGGACAGACCATAAGGTGCGGTGACATCCTGGAACTGAAAGTGCTTTCAACGGATAACGGCACAGGCCGAGTCAGGCTTTGCTTCAATGGAGAACTCGAGTCCGTGCTTGCTGCCTGTGGTGAGGTCCCCTTGCCACCGTATATAAAAAGGGCACAGAACAGTGAAGACCGTCTACGCTATCAGACGGTCTATGCGAGGGATCTGGGTTCAGTGGCTGCCCCTACCGCCGGGCTTCATTTTACCCATGAACTCCTTGAAAGGATAGCGGAAAAGGGTGTATCCATGGCCTGGATCACCCTCCATGTCGGCTACGGAACCTTTGCCCCGGTAAGAGTACGTGATATCCGCAGGCACAGGATCCATTCCGAATGGATAGAGGTCTGCCAGGATGCGGCTAGGAAGATTTTAAAGACCAAGGCCCGTGGTCACAGGGTAGTTGCCGTGGGAACCACATCCGTCAGGGCAGTGGAGTTTGTTGCCCAGCATTGTGGGAGCCTTGAGGCCTTCAAGGGCCAATGCGATCTGTATATCAGGCCTGGTTACGAATTCAAGGTCATAGACGCCATGCTGACCAATTTCCACCTGCCAAAGTCATCCCTTCTCATACTGGTTTCCGCATTTGCCGGGAGGGAGAGAATTCTTGCGGCCTATAAAGAGGCGATAAGCATTGGTTACAGATTCTATAGCTACGGGGATGCCATGTTGATTATCTGAGCACGTATGCAGGTGCCATCCCCATCCTTTCCTGCCGTGGAGCCACACCCCCCTATGGAAACTCCACCTTCTGTGACCAGTTCTTATTTGCACCAGCACCACATCCAGCGCCCCATTTTTACACAGCATGGGGAGTTGCCTGGTTTAGACAGGATGAGAGTCGTGCTTATCCCGTTTATTTCCATCGGACTCCTGTAAAGGTCACAATCGCTTATGACCCTGACTTCCCTTCCCTTGGGTGGTTCTACCCCAATGACCTCGCCTGCCTTGTTGTACAATACCTTGAAATACACTTCGCATCCCTTTTCATCAATCATTTGGTTTCCTCCCTTCTGTACCGATTGCTGCCTGGATTGTGCCGTAAAGCCATTTCTGTGTGATGTTTGAAGCGCATGATTTACCCTGAAGGTACATCCTGCCCCTGGGTCCTATTTTCTTCATGCCCTGGCTTGGGGGTCGATGATGGCCAACGGCCCCATGCAGTGCCAAGTAATGGGTCATTGCATGGATGCTTGGGTAGGCCTTTTTACAGGATGATCCAGCCGGTTTAGAACCACAAGGTAAGCCTGGCTATGATCAGGCGCCTGGGGCATATCGTGGGATTGGCAGGGTCTGTATCCTGAAACCTGAAACGGCGGTCAAACAGGTTTTTGCCCTTCAGTTCTATCAGGCCACGACGTTGCGCAAGGCGATAACGCACGGATAAGTCTGCCACCCAGAATCTTGAGCTGCCTTGATATACCCCTTCGGTTGCATTGCCGAATCGGCCTGTCTGGTAAACGTATGTTGAGGTTATCCGGCCACCGATCCCATTGGGCAGGAAGATTCCAATAGATATGGGGACCCTGTGGGTTCGCGAGGATACGATGTCCTCTTCGCCAGGCTGGCCCGGATTCCTTTTGAACC
>JAJRZR010000100.1 GCA_024275145.1 Deltaproteobacteria bacterium
CGGGAAGTCCACGATCATGAAAATACTGGCCACCCAGATCGTACCATCGGGTGGAACGGCCAGGATTGCCGGCAACGACTGTGTCAAATCGCCGTTGAAGGTCCGTACCGCCCTTGGATACCTGCCCGAGGATGCACCACTTTACAATGAAATGGAGGTCAGGGAATACCTGGAATTCGTGGGAAGTGGGCGAAGACTCGAGGGCAAAAGACGTAAGGAACGGTTGGAATGGACGGTTGAAAACTGTGGGCTGAAAAAGGTCTGGTGTCGCCCCATAGGCCAACTCTCAAAAGGCTACAGGCAACGGGTAGGACTTGCCCAGGCGCTGATTCACAACCCTCCAGTGCTGATCCTTGACGAACCTACATCAGGCCTGGACCCGTTACAGATCATAGAGATAAGGCGGTTGGTGCGTGCGTTGGCCAGGGACAAGGCAATCCTGTTCAGCACCCATATACTACAGGAAATCTCCGCGGTAAGCGACCGGGTGGTCATAATAAACGAGGGAAGAATCCTTGCATCTGGCACCCTGGAGGAACTTTCGTCAAGGGTTGCCCCCACACAGGACGTCATATTGAGGGTCGATTCCCAGGGCCCATTGGAAAACGAACTGAAAGGGGCGATTCAGTGCCAGGAGATAGTCCCCATCAGCCAGGAAGATGGCAACAGGACATACAGGATCAGATCCGAGGATGCACAGAAGTGCCTGGACTCCCTGGCAGATTTAATAAGGCAACGGCAATGGAAGGTACTGGAGTTGTATCTGACCACCCCGGATCTCGAGAATATATTCACCGCACTGGTTGCAGGAACGAAGGATGCCTGAAAACACAGGGAACGCAACCTGCAGCCAGCCGGTAGTACCATCCAGCTCCTGTAGTTGAACAACAATTTGGCAAGTGAGGTAATACAGTCATGTTCAAAGACGTCCTTAATATCACCAAGCGGGAGTTGTCGGCATATTTCAATTCCCCTATTGCCTATGTCTTCATAGTAGTATTCCTTCTTATTACCTGCGGTCTTTACATGACCACCTTCTTTCTCAGCGGCATATGCAGCATGCGACAGTTCTTTACGAACCTGCCACTGGTACTCGTGATCTTTGTCCCTGCCGTCACCATGAGGTTGTGGGCAGATGAAAGAAAAAGCGGAACCATGGCATTGTTGTTCAGCCTGCCTACGGGCAGCACGTCACTGGTGCTGGGCAAGTTCGTAGCCGCCCTGATATTCGGGGCGCTGGCGCTTGCCGGTACTGTTACCATCCCCTTCATGCTCACAGCCCTTGGGGCCCCTGATCCGGGCCCCATAGTGACAGGCTATCTGGGTGCCCTGCTACTGACAGGGTTCCTGCTATCCATGGGCATGATGGTATCTGCCTTCTTTGCTGACCAGATGGTGGCATTCATACTGTCCCTCATGCTGGGTTTTATCTGTTTCCTCTCGGGTACCGGGTTCATCTCGGCCTTCATCGATGGCTGGATACCTGGATTTGGAACCTTTCTGAATGAAACAATCGGTATCCCGAGCCACTTCTCCTCCTTTGAAAAGGGTGTACTGGATCTTGGGGATATCCTGTTTTTCCTCCTGTTCACAATGGCGTTCCTGGCCATTAATGTATTGACCCTGGAGGGATACCTCAGACGGAAGACCTCTAAAGGGTTCGTACTTGGGGCCATACTACTCACAGGCAGTGTGGTCTTTTTCAATGGCGTAATTGCCGGCACACGCACCGTGCGGATCGATCTTACTGAGAACCATCTATACACCCTTTCTCCAGCCACCAAGAGGGTACTCGAACGGCTCAAGGTGCCGATAACGGTCACCTATTACGTGTCATCCAAGGACAAGCTGCCCACCCCAATGAAGGATATCGCAAGGGATGTGGGTGACAAGCTAGAGGAGCTTTCACGTCTATCCAGCAAATTTACTTACAAGATAGTGAATCCGGCAAGTATTCCTGGAAAACTGGATGAACTACGCAAGAAAGGTATAGTTCCATTCAACGCCCAAACCATCGCCAGGGATACCCTGGATATCAAACGTATCTATTCGGCCATAACCATTGCCTACCTTGACAAAAAGGAAGAAATCCTGCCCCAGATCGTACCCGATTCCCTGGGAAACCTGGAATATGACCTGGTATCCAAGATATACTGGCTCACCCTGGATCATCCGCCCAAGATACTGCTCGTGGCCCCTGAAAGGCATCTGCCTGCCGAAACGATTCGGATGCTCCAACAGATGGGCAGGGCCATCCCGCCACAGGACGAATTCATGAGGGCATCGGACATCCTCGAATCGCAGGGTTACACCGTAATCCGGAAGAAGATAGGCAAAAACAGCCCGATACCTAAGGACACGTCGCTTATTCTGGTAATGGCGCCGGAAAATCTCAACCAGAGACAGCAATACGAAATAGAAAAATTCATCAGGAGTGGAAAGCCTGCCATATTTGCAGTTCAGAAAATCCGCTACAACTACGAAGACGGCCCTGATGGTCCCATGGTTATGGCACAGAAGACCGACACGAACATTGACTCACTTCTGTCTAAATATGGCGTAACCGTGGACGGGGCAATGCTCTTCGACAAGAGGCATCTCACCCTTTCCATTGCCAGGCGCCAACAAATGGGCATATTCACGGCTATGGTCCGCACACCTGTGAACTATCCCATGCAGATCCAGGTATTACCAGACCAGATGAACCAGGACGTGTCCATAACGAACATGATCTCAGGTATCCTCTATCTATGGGGAACACAACTAGTCATCCACAAAGATACCGTTAAACATGCAGGGTTGGACCTGACTACGCTCTTCACCTCCAGTCCAGAGAGCTGGACCAGGCCCTATCACTTTGGCCCGTTGACCAGGAAAGATCTTGCCACACCGGATCCGAAGAAACTCAGGTCAAGGCCCCTGGCGGTACTATTAGAGGGCACGTTACCAATGGGGTTCAAAAGGCCGCCCGCATGGCCTGAGGACAAGTCAGCAAATGCCACAAAGAAAGATGGCGAAAAGGATCCGGCCCAGCCGGTGACCGCTGCCCCTTCCAGGGTAATAGTGATCGGCTGTGCGGAGGCCTTCTCTGACACGGCCATCCCCGCCCTCAGCAACGCCACGCTACTTTTGAATTCTGTAGATGCCCTTGCATTGGGCAATGAGCTTATCGGCATCAGGAGTAAGATCCAAAAGGAAAGATTCATCGCCCCGGTATCCGTCCAGGGCAAGATACTGTGGAGGAGCATCGTCATGGGGTTGGTGCCGGCCCTGTGGATTCTTTTCGGAGCATCAAGGGCTGTACGAAGACGTAAGAATAGGGAAAGATGTAACCTAGGGTAAATGTAATGATCCCATGGTAGGTCATTCCTGGCTCGGGCCGCATGGAGGTTTGATATAGATAAAATAACGGCCCTGTTCAGGCTGATATTTTCGAAAAAAGGAGAATGACATATGAAGAGAATATACCTGATCATCCTGGCCGTGGCCTTTGTCTCACTGGCTGCAATATATTACTGGCAACAGAGACCAAGAAACCTGGCGCCACAGGATCTTTTCACCGGAGTTGGCCAGGGAATAGACCCTGATGACATCAATAAGGTGGAGGTATGGGCCGAAGGGGATACCAATGCCACCAGGCTCGATCGTATCAAAAAGGACGGTAACTGGTGGGTAAAACGGGATCTGAAACAGGGCGGTTTCCTAGCCCCTGCAAAGGCCGACAGGATTGAGCGGCTGATCAAAACACTGGCAGGCCTTGAAGGTGAAACCAGGGCAAAGGGTTCGGATATACTAGGGACGTTTAACCTGGAAGATGACCAGGGGTTGCACATATTGCTCGAAGGTCCTGGAATAAAAACGGTAATCATTGCTGGTAAGAAGGGACCAAGGTGGGATACCTGTTTCGTGAGAAGGGGCTCCTCTGATCAGGTGATACTTGCCTCCAAAAACATACTAAGCCTCTTCGATATCTGGTCCGATGTACCCGAAAAGACACCTGGTAGCTCCGCATGGACGGATCTCAGGGTCGCCGATTACAGGCCTGACGAAATAGAGGGTGTATCCTTTTCACAGGGAGATGAGCAGTGGAGCCTGGTCCGCAAGGAAGAAAAGGCGACTGAGACGGCCGGGACCGGGGAAAATAGCAGTAAGGACACAAACAGCACCACTGCCAAAGGGAAAGGGATCAACAAAAACACTGTCCATAAGGCACCGTCCGCATGGTCTTTTACTGAAAACGGCAATACACAGGGAATCCCTGGCAAGAAGGCGCAAGGCTATCTGTCCAGACTGTTTCCTTTGGCAGCTACCGATGTTGAAGATCCAAAGAGAGCAAAGGATTACGGGTTGGGACCGGGTCAACACTCCGGCAGGATCACGGTACATACCAGCACAAAGGGAGTTATCATATTCCATGTTGGTAACTACGACCTTCAAAAAAAAGCAGGATGGATACAGAATGAAAAGGGGGTCATATACAGAATCCAGGCCGAATGGGTGAAGACGGTCAGGCACCCCTTCGGGAAGGACAAAAAGAAAAACGGACCTGCCTAGGGTGCATTCTGCCGCCAAGCTGGCATTTCCTGGCCATGCCCACCGGCGTCACCAAGATCTACAATGTGCCAAGATCGTCATGCCAGGTTGACCTTGGAAACCCTTGGCATTATTTTCACTAAAAGGCTTTGTATCCTAAGCCTTCTGCAAAACGTACATCCTGAGGCCATATTCCCCAGGGCATGAAAGCACCGCCAGGAAGACAGGGTATATTTTCATGCCAAGGCCTGACAACAGCCGGGTAGAAACCCATCTAACTACATAAGAGAGATAGCAGTGATGCCGCAAAATGACATAAGAAATAGATTCTTCCTCACATCCATACTATGCTTTGGTGCCCTGACCTGCCTTTCAGGAGTGGTGGTCTATTTTGACCGTTCCCTGTTGAATACCTGGATAGGCCCGGCAATACTGGTCGCACCTCCAATAGCCTGGCTGATCCTCTACCTTGGCATCAGCCCCGTATTACAGCAAAGGATACCTGAGGCTGGCGAAATGGACAAAACGCCGCCCCAGGCAGAAGAGTCAGGCCAGGCTCAGGCCACCAAGGAAACACACATACCGGTCCAAGCCGAGTCCGAGACCACCCTGACGAGCACGCCAGGGCCTCGGACCTACTCCCCAGAAACCTCGATAGTCCAGCTACTGGGCATGCTCCAAAGGGAGGGCCGCCTCCTTGATTTTCTCCAGGAGGATATCGAACCTTACGATGACGCCCAGATCGGCGCAGCAGTCAGGGAGGTACACAGGGGATGCAGAAATGCAATCAAGGATGCCCTCGGTCTCGTTCCGGTCCTGGATGCCGCTGAGGGCTCAGAGGTGGAGGTGGAAGAGGATTTTGACCCTACCAAGATCAAGCTTGTTGGGAACGTGCACGGCAAACCACCCTTCAAGGGCATACTAAGGCACCGCGGGTGGCGATACACACAGATAAGGCTGCCGGAATGGACCTCCGAAAGGTCCTCAAAGGTCATTGCCCCGGCAGAAATAGAGATCAAGTAGGTTACCCGGATCCCTGGATTCACCGTGCCCGTCCGCTTGAAACGTGCATAGACGATACGGACACAGAGACCGGCCGTGACAGGGTGGTGGAATTCCATCGACCCGTACCTTTTACCGCCGTGCCCCAGGACATGAGAAAACGGCCCAAGGACAGGAGTATTTTCACGGTAATTTAGATGAACGATCATAAATCCGGCCCCAGATTCATCGTGGGAATCGACCTTGGCACTACTAATTGCAGTCTTGCCTACCTGGACACCCAAAAAGAAACCAACAGGATCGAGAACTTTGATATCCCACAGATCGTAGCCCCTGGTGAGGTAGGAAGGAAAAGGCTGCTCCCCTCCTTCGTATATCTACCCACCGAACATGAAAAGGAAGGTGGCGGCCTGACCATGCCCTGGGACCCATTTGGAGACAGGGTGGTAGGAGAATACGCCAGGGCCAGGGGCGCAGAGGTGCATGGAAGACTGGTGGTTTCGGCAAAAAGCTGGCTATGCCATTCGGGCGTTGACAGAACAGCGCCACTTCTCCCGCTGGATGCCCCTGAGGAGGTGCAAAGGCTTTCACCCATCGTGGCCACTGCCACGTATCTGCGCCACATCAAGGCGGCATGGAACCATACCATCGGAAAGGAAACCGGTGAAAAACTGGAGCACCAGGATATTTTCATAACCATTCCCGCCTCATTCGACGCCGTTGCCAGGGATCTCACGGTCAAGGCAGCAAGCTCGGCAGGCCTTGAAAACATCACCCTATTGGAGGAACCACAGGCGGCCTTTTACGCATGGCTTCATTGGCACGATAAAGACTGGAAGGAGCTGGTGGCACCAGGAGATCTACTGCTGGTGTGTGATGTAGGCGGGGGTACAACCGACTTCAGCTTGATACAGGTCTCAAGCCAGGATGGACAACTTGCCCTGGAGAGAATCGCAGTGGGCGAGCATATCCTGCTGGGCGGGGACAACATGGACCTTGCCTTGACCTTTGCCGTCGCCGAAGACCTCAAATCTAGGAACACCAACCTTGACGAGGCCCAGCTACAGATCCTCTGGCACAATGTACGGATTGCAAAGGAAAAGCTGCTCACAGATGAGGCACTTGACATGGTCCCGGTGATCATCCCTGGACGTGGTTCAGGGCTCGTTGGGGCCACGATACGTACGTCGTTGACACGGCAACAGGTTAAAGAGCTACTCCTTGAGGGTTTCCTACCTATTTGTGAAAAGGATGCGTGCCCCCAAGGTACTACAAGGATCGGCCTGCAAGAAATGGGTCTTCCATATGCCACAGATAGCGCCATCACCAGGCATCTGGCAAGGTTTCTGGCACGACATATGAAACGGCCCGAAAAAGCGGGCAAGGAGGCAGTGCCCTCTGCCATTCTTTTCAATGGCGGGGTCTTCAAGGCATCGATACTTCGCAGGCGCATGCTGGAGACGATAGGTGGATGGCTTCCAAAAGGCAGTGAGCCGCCAAAGGAGCTTACCGGCACAGATCTGGACCTTGCGGTTTCCAGAGGTGCGGTTCACTTCGGCATGGCCTGCCGTGGTGATGGCATAAGGATCAGGAGTGGAACCGAACGTTCATACTACATCGGCATCGAAAGCGCCAGACCGGCAGTGCCGGGCATACCAACCCCTGTAAAGGCACTATGCGTAGTACCCAAGGGGATGGAGGAAGGTAGCGCTGTCAGCTTGCCAGGAATGAGCCTTGGCCTGGTTGTCGGCCAGAAGGTCCAGTTCAAATTTATGGGTTCAACGGTTCGCCCGCAAGACAGACCCGGGGCCATGATAACCGATTGGGGGGATTCGATAGAGCCGGTAAGCTCCATACAGACCGAGATGACCGCCCCTGAACTTGAACCTGGAACCGTAATCCCGGTGGAGATCGAGGCCAAGGTGACAGAGATAGGTACGTTATCCCTTTCGCTGGTATCCAGGGAAAGGGGACTCAAATTTGATCTCGAATTCAATGTCCGTGACTGATGCCCTCTATCATCCCCTTCAATGCCAAAAACAGGTTGCTCTCACACGCCAAGAAATACCTTTCTAACCCTGCTCTCCTGTTCGATGAACGGGATCGGGCCATCCAGATACTCCTCAAGGCGATAAAGTATGCCGATGTCGATCTTAGGAGGGAGATCCTGCTCCTGTTGGGGAGCTTTGCCAAGGAGGAAGTCTATTGGACACTGTACGAGATCATGACGGACCAGGAAGAGCCTGATGAACTGCGGGACCAGGCTGCCATACACCTGAGCGTGATAGGCCCGTTCCTGGACGATCCGCAAAGACTTGTAAGGCGCTTGATAAACGACATAAAATCAACGGACCGTGACTTGAAGATCCGCGCCATGATCGCACTTGGCTGGGAGGGCAACATGGCCGCGGTACTGCCATTGATCGAATGCCTGTACGAGCCTGACGACGAGATACAGGAGATAGCGGTAAACGCGCTTTGCAACCTCAAGGATGGCAGGCTGATAGGCCTCCTGTCCGATCGAATCACCCATTGTTCGCTGGACCAGAAAAGGGCAATCCTTTTCAACCTCTGGCGATTCAAGGACAGGCAGGAAGAGGTTGCCATGGTCTACAGACGCGAGCTTGAAGGCGGAGACCCTGCCCTGCGTCTCGACATCCTGATGGTACTGGGGCAGCTTGATGACCAGCCGGACAACGAGGCCTTGTACCGCTCATTCCTCAAAGACAAAAACCCCAAGGTACGGGCCCTGGCATTGGAACGTCTGGGGGAAATGAACGTCCTGGATCAGGCAGAAATCCTGGCCCTGCTGGATGACCATGCCATGGAGGTCAAAAGGGCGGCCATGGACATACTGCAAGACCTGAAAAAAACCAGGGGCCCCGAATCATAAGACCTGATCAGGCAATTCCTGGATATCCGGCATATAGTCCTCTATCTCCGGAAAATCATGGAGGTCCTTTGAAAGGAAGGCCATGAGAAAATTGTTGACCCACCAGAAGATATCCCTGTTTCTTACCCTTCTTCTGAGCTTTTTCATCCTGGCCTTACGTTCGACATGCTTCATGCTGAAGGCAGCATACAAGGCACTGGAGACCCCTTCAACATCATATGGATTTACCATTATCGCCCCTCTGTAGAGCTGGGCCGCCGCACCGGCGAACTCACTCAGGATCAACACACCGTTTTCCTCCAGGTTGCAGGCGCAATATTCCTTGGCCACCAGATTCATGCCATCCTTGAGTGGGGTAATGAGCCCTATCTCCGCAAGCCGGTAATAGGCAAGCAGCTCGGTCTGGTCGAGACTTCTGTAAAGATAATGGATCGGCACCCATCCAGATCGGGTAAATTCTCCATTTATCTCCCCTACAAGCCGTTCAATCTCGGCCTTTAGCACCTGATATGCAACGACCTCTTCCCTGCTCGGAACCACCACCTGGACAAGTGTCACCCTTTCCCGCAACGCGGGAAAATTCCTGAGGGCGTTCCTGAAGGCCTCAAGCCTTTCAGGAATGCCCTTGGTGTAATCCAGGCGATCGATCCCAAGGATAACCTGTCTGTCAGGCAAGGCCTCGTGTAGATACCAGGCAGCATCGGCCACCTCCCTAGAGGATGCCCTTTCCACAAAGTATTTATAATCGATGCTGATCGGAAAGGCCCCTACCCTGACCTGCCTATCACCGATTATCACATTGACCACCCCGCCTCTCCCCCTTATCCGTACATCCTTCCCAAGGAGCTTGAGACAGCGGATAAAATGCCTTCTGTCACGCTGTGTCTGGAAACCAATGAGATCGTATTCCAGCAATGCATTCAAGACCTGCGCACGCCAGGGTAGTTTCATGAATATATCGGTTGTGGGAAAGGGAATGTGCAGAAAAAAAGCGGTCTTTCTCCTGACCCCTTTTTCCCTGAGGGCATGGGCCAGGAGCATGAGATGATAATCGTGGACCCAGAGATAGTCCTGTTCCCTACTGTATCTGGCTGCCACATCTGCAAACTTCATATTTACGTTGCAGTAGCTGTACCAATATTGGGGCTTGAAGGTACAACGCGTCTGCAGATCATGAAAGAGAGGCCATATGACCTCGTTGGAAAAGCCATAATAGTAATCACGTATGTCTTCTTCCGAAAGAACTACCGGGTGAAGGCTATAACCGGCATGCCTGTGGGCCTCTTTCAAGATCTCGTCTATCTCCCCTCCGTTGCTGCATCCACACCATCCTATCCATATTCCTCCCCTATTCCTGAGTACCGGGGCCAGTGCCGTTACCAACCCTCCTGATCCTGGCTTGACCATCCAACCCGACCTGGTTTTTACCAAAACGATGGGAAGACGGTTAGAAATCGCTATCAGCCTGCCCTTGGAGGCATTTTCCATATCTATCTCCTGATCCCTATTAAAAACCTATCACCCCTGCAATGCCCTTCTCCAGAAACCCAGAAAAACCTTGAGCTCCCCTGGCGGTACAATCCACAAGTCAGCATCCGTCGGCCTGAATTCCTCTCGAACCAGCACACCCAACCCCCTTCCCTTAATCGCCCGAAAGGCATCTTCATCCGTGTAATCATCCCCCATGTAGGAAGCAACCGTACCACTGCCTGCCTCCTTCAGGACAATGTCCACGGCCATGCCCTTGTGGAAACGGCCAGCCTTCAACTCGATTCCGCCATCGAAGGCCTGCAGACCAAGCCCTGCCTGATCTGCAATTGGATGCCACAGGTCCTCTATATAGCGAACCAGATCGGTGGCCTCCTTTTCATCCAACCCCCTTACGTGGAAGGCCAGGCAACCGGTTTTTTTTTCAATCCTTCCACCCAACCCTGCCTTCTTGGCAAGTTCCTCGGCAGCCATAAGCGCTGTTTCCTGGCTACTATCCATAGATGCCACCCGGTACGTCCCATCTTCAAAAAGCCTTTCCCTCCCGTGCGACCCCCATATCTCCAATCGTCTGTTTATTCCCAGAAGTGGCACCAGGTCCTTTATGCTCCTTCCAGATATGATGACCAGCCTGGATCTCCCTTCCGCAATAATCGCCCTCAGCAATTCCCTTATGCCGGGATACGGGACTGCCAACTGTCTTTCGACACGAAACGGGGAAAGCGTCCCATCATAATCAAGAAAGAGTACCCTGTTTCTTGCCTCCTTTACCTCACGAAAAAACCGGGTAATATCAATGCCTGGCCTCAATATCTTCATTCTTATTCCAAAACCTTCCTGGCCCCCCTGAACCCTGGCCACAACCTTACAAGGCCTCAATATAGGATGTATTCCAACGTCTACCATACATACCCAGCCACCTTGTACACAAGTGCCCTATCCCTGTTCAATAAGCTCTATACGGTCCTCCAGCCCATGCACAACCCCAACGATCAAGGCCAGGTACTCCCTGAGATGCCTAGTGAGGAGAAAATTCTCCCTTACCAGACGCCTGGCCCGGGTACCCATCTCATAACGTTTATGCTCATTGTGTAATAGATATCGTATCCTCAACGCCGCCCCTTCCGGGGTCTTTACCTTGAAACCAGTAAAATGGTCTATGACCTGAAGCCTTATGCCCCCGGTATCACCACCTATCACCGGCTTTCCCTTCCACATTGCCTCGGAAACGGTGAGGCCGAACCCTTCCTTTATGGACTTCTGTAAGACTATATCGGATGCCCTCTGCAGTGCATTTATTGTCCTGTGAGAATCGGGTGGCAATTCCAGAACATGAATATCCTCATCGTCAGAGGCCGCTCTCCTGACCTCTTCCAGGACTGCCTTGCCCTCAGGATCATCATCAGCACTGCCTCCTGCCAATACGAGTTGCAGGGGGGTCATCTTCCTGGCCTCCCTGTATGCCTCTATTACACCAAGGGGATCCTTGAAACGATCAAATCTCGAAACCTGGACCACCAGGGGCAGCTCCCTCTTGAGACCGAATTCATCGAAGACGGCCTCTATCTCGGATTCAGGCAGATCTATGTTCTTTTCGCTCAGGGGATCAATACTTGGGGCAATGAGATATTGTGGATGGGGAAGGTATCTGGCAAACGCCGCCAATGAAAAAATACTGGCATCGTAGCTCGCTATCCATTTCTTGAGATATCTCCAGACAGGCCGGTAGGGTCGGCTGCAATCTATGTGGCATCGCCATACCCATTTACCCCTGCGCTTAGGAAAGAAGTTGATGAGGGCCGCTGGCTGGGGATCGTGTATGAATACGAAATCCGCGTCCTCGAGCACGGGCCTCAGCTCCTCGGCGTTCGACGCATTTACGCTCTCGTATGTATCCAACATGCCCTGGGAGATGCCAACGGCAAAGCCCTGGAGGGCGTTATGAAAGCCCTTCGTACATTGAAAAAATTCCGTATTTCCCTTAAGCACCTCCCACCTGACGTCGAGATCCAGGGCCTCCATAAAGGGCACCAGCTTCCTCAAAATCTCCGCGACACCGCCACCTTCCCTGGTCGAGTTGACGTGCACTATCTTTAAGCCCCTCAAAGGATGGGCCAATTGGCAAAGATGATCCACCACGTCATGACCAGCCACCTCAGCATAGCTTACAAGCAGATCATTCATGCCCGGCCTCCTCTCCAAGATGTAGCAATGCTGCACTGGTAATTATTCGCCTTAGTTCCTTCAGGGATGAAAAGAAGGGGTCGATGGCCATCAGGCTATATCTCAGGGTGTCGTATTTCTCTCCCCACCCCAAAAGCCATGCGCTGAAATCATCTATTTTTTCCGGTGTCCGACGCCTTGCGTCTATGAAATGGTAAAAGATGCTCCCAAGGGACATCTCAGATACGGCCTTGGCCAATCCCTCCGGCTGTTCAATGATCTTTCCGGTATCCAGTACGACGATTTGGGATCGGACGAAGTGAAATTGTTCATCTACCCTGGCCCAGGCCACGAATTCGGTTTCATCCAGCCGTTCCTCCACCCTTTCAAGTATGTCCTCCCTCAGCGAGCTTATGTCTTCATATTCCGTTGGATCTATAACACTCAATCTCTCTGCCAGTGCCTTTTCGTGAAGACCATGATAGATCCATGACGCAAAATCGTTATTATATTCCGGCTCATCGAACTGCGGCTGTAGAAAACGACCCCAGAAATGGTGATAAATGCTTCCTTCGTGCACTCGCTGGAGCCCATCCCTGAACTCTCTCAGATTCTGGGCGCTCAAACCGGTTGCAAGCGCGACCAGGGCGCAATCCCTGACACGGAATGCCTCGTGATGATTACCTCTGTCTACCTGGGAACTAGATGTGATCATAATCGCGTAAGACCTCCACACATTCCTGTACGCCTGTTCGGAGCTACGGGTCCATCTTGAGCCCAACCCTTCATGCAGCCCGTACAAGGATGGTTCTCCACGGTAATTTTCCCTTGCCCTAATCAGCAAACTGATCTATAAGCTCGTTGAAATTTTTACCGAAGCTTTCATCCAAAATTATGCAGCTCACAAGCTTGCTAAAGATGCAAGGCATAAGGGAGACAGACGTACTTTGACACTTCAAATCCCTGGCAACACAGCAGATTTGGTGAAATTGCTAGCCCCTTGCGGCTTCAAATGCCGAACAACTTTGATTTGATTTCAAAGCACCTTTTGAGTGAACATTTATGTATCTCAAAATACTCATAATTGCTTTAAATAAAAGAAGAAGTATTTTTTGCTAGGCATTTGAAGCGTATAATTTAGGTTCAAACCTGATCGGCCTTCATATAGGCACACCAGGCATTGAAGCCACGACCCTGATGGAGAAATTACAGTAAAATATAGTTTGGGGTGGTCCTCATCGCAATTTTTCCTGGAAATCTCTCGATACAGAAACATGATTTCAAAAAACATCATACCCCTCTGCTGCTGGCATCGGCCATTCCGTTTAGAGGCATAAACTCAAATTATGCAACTTGCAAGTTTACCAGAGATGCAAACTGCATAAAATTTAGCATAAAAATGCACCCTCCCTCAGGACTGCACTTTCATGCCCTTGGAGTATGATGTCGAAGGCACGGGCCGCATGAAGATTTGGGGTAAAAAGGACGGTTGATATACCTGGTAAACCTGTATACATCAAAGCTCAACACCATTACTCACAACATATCCAAATTTCGGGGAAATATCCACAGTGGAAGAATCCAGTTCGGACAGGCCCAAGGTCCTGATCATCTTTTTCAGCTTTAGCAGGCAGACCAAAAAACTGGTTAAAGCCGTGGCTGAGGGAATGGAATCTCAAGGGGTGGATGTGGTCAGCCAAAGGCTGGTGCCACTCAGACCCCTCAACTTCCCTTTCAAGTCGATATCCACGACCATCATGATGATGATACTGACGCTTTTCAGGAGACGCATCCCCATAAGACCGCTTGACAAGAAATCTTTCCGCCAATATGACATGATCATACTTGCAGGCCCAACGTGGTCGTACAATCCAAGCGGCCCTGTCCTTTCCTTCCTGGATGACTACGGTGAAAAGATCCTAAGGGACCACCTTGTCCTTCCTGTCATTTCGTGCAGAAGCTACTGGCGTGCCCACTGGTATTACCTAAAGGGTAGGATCAGGAAATGCCATGGTATCCCCCTGAGCCCATGGGCATTCAAACACAATGTAGCAGAGCCCTGGAAAACAGTAGGGGTGTTCCTGACCATTGCCGGCAAAAATCCCAAAAGGATTCCCATCCTAAAAAAATTCTACACAAGATACGGGCACTCAAACCGCCAACTGGAGCTATTAAAAGGCAAGGCCGCCGCCTTGGCCAGGGAATTGTGGACCGAGCGATGAAAAAGCGGATGCACCCTTGACACCTTCCTTCATATACTTATTGTCCAAATAGATGGAATGATCAATAACCATGGTCACGGCCAAAGCGGCTGAACCGCAGTGCCGTGTTCAGGTTGATAAAAAATATTCAAGAAGGAGGGGAAGAACATGTTTGAGATTGCACCATGGAAACCAATGCGCGAGATGAGTACCTTGAGGAAGGCAATGGACAGGTGATGGGAAGCCTTTTTCGGAGAAAAGGCACTCTTCCCCTCTGACGGTGCCGGGACTCCTGCAGTAGACGTCTCCGAGACCAAGGATTCCATTATCGTCAAGGCAGAGCTGCCTGGCATGGACCCAAAAGATATAGAGGTCACCCTTAGCGGGGACATGCTGGTCATCCGTGGCGAGAAGAAGGAGCAAAAGGAAGAAAAGGGGGAAAATTTTCACCGTATAGAGACCCGCCGTGGTTCGTTTTCCAGGGCGATCAGGGTCCCTGTACCGGTATCCTCCGACAAAATCGATGCCAAATATGAAAAGGGCATACTGAAGATAGTTCTGCCCAAAAAGGAAGAGGTCAAGGCAAAACAGATAGAGGTTAAGACTGTCTGAAAAAACCCTTTTATCCCGATCTAATTCATCTATTCAAAGGGGACCAGGAAAAGCCATATGCCCTCAGACAGGGAGATGGCCAGTCCTTGGGGCCGTCTCCCTCGCAATGAATAGAAAGTTGCCAGAGGCGCAAATCACAACAGGAAGGGTATCTGCCTCCTGCCCTGTACCTTGCATAAGACCTGTACGTACCTGGCCAGGATATTTTTTCACAATTTTCAACGACATTCCATATGATCGGCTGCGACAACATACGGGGTTGTCCTGCAAACATGGGTTTTGTGTTTGCCTATACCATATATCGGCAAACACCTAGCAACTGGCTCCTAAATATCTCGTGTGGTAGCCTTGATTTAGATTTACCGTTTGCAGGACCGCCCCATGCAGATATATGACCCGGCTAAGGCGCACGCATCTCTGAGGATTCGTCTTCCAGTGGACCACCGCGACCGGGGAAATACACCCAGATATATCCATACATCCAGTAAAAGTCAGGCGTTGATATGGTCACTCGTCCTGGCCTCCCAGGGAATTCCACACAAGATCGTGCATCTCGATTCCGGTTATCTGCTCATGGTAAAGGATGATCATCATGGCCATGCCAGATGCCAGATCGACAGATACGAAAGAGAAAATCACCTCAAAAAATCCTGCCCACCACATCAACGGACAACAAAAAATTCATACAAAGAAACAATTCACATCACTGTCTGGTTGACCCTTTTGTTTTCTTTGACCTTCCTGCCGTCTGTAAGGCAAACGCTTTTCGAAGCGGGGTGTGCAGACGCAGGGGCTATAATATCAGGGCAGTGGTGGAGGGCGGTTACGGCCTTGACCCTTCATGAAAACGCCATACACCTACTTGGCAACATGATCTTTGGAGGAATAATCATGATAGGGGTATGCGAAGAACTGGGAGATGGTGCTGGATGGTTGTTCACCCTCGTTTCCGGCATGGCCGGCAATCTCATAAACGCATGGGCACACCAAGGCAATCACATCTCCATAGGGGCGTCCACCGCCGTGTTCGGGGCTGTTGGAATACTTACTGTAACGAGGGCGCTTTCCTGGTCCCAGTCTGGATTCAGGAAGATCATAACCCCTGTAGGCGCCGGGCTGGCTCTCCTGGGGTTTATGGGGTCAAGCGGTCAAAGAACCGATCTTGGCGCTCACTTCTTTGGATTTACATCCGGCGTAGTACTTGGAATACTCTTCCAGAAAATGGGCAAACTATCCACCCTGTTTACCAGGGATAGTGCCCAGAAATTCATGGGATTGGCTGCCGCACTGCTCGTCATCTTTTCCTGGATCGTTGCCATAATAAAGGGAAGGCCTGTCCTGTGACCCCACCCTTCCGGGACACTTACGTTACCCTATTTAACCCTTTGGATGCTATTCCACCACCCATACACTACAGTTCTTTGCATAGTGCACGATCTTGTTGGACACACTGCCAAAGAGAAATTCCTCTGCCTTTGTGACCCCTCTCCTTCCAACCACTACGGTACCGAACCCCTCATCCTGTTGAATGCCCAAGATATCCTGGGCAACACTCAGGGTCTTGGCCTCCTCTATCCTCTCTTCTATATCAGCGGGGTCAATCCCCTTCGATTCGAGGAGCCCTTTGGCCTCTGAGATAAACTCCCTTGCCCTCTTCTTTTCATGCTGGAAATCCGTCTTCAAGTAATCTCCCTCCTTGAAGTGAAGCCTTTCAGGAGGTCTTGCTATATAGAGCAAGGTTATCCTGAATCCCTTACCGCCTCCCACTATCTCTCCCGTATAGCTTACTGCCCTGCGGGCGTTCTCGGATGCGTCCACTGCCACTAGTATCTTCTTGAAATCCATGGACCTCTACACTCCTTTCCCCCTGCCCTTTATACGGCCAAGGCATTTCTCGAGATCTGCCAAAAATTCGTCTACCGATTCATAGAACACCTCTGCGCCGGCAGAAAAATGCATGAGGATCAGATTCAATTCCTTAGGAATATATGGAAATAATATCTTCAGATTGACAATACGATTCCGGTAAAGTAGAGAAAAATCGTTCGAATTCAGTTTACTGAGTATTGACCGATCAAGCCCATACTCTTCCAGGGTATTTTTCGTGTAGATACCCTTGCCCACCAGAAAGGTCAGAAGGCTTCCCAGTCCAAACAGATCCAATCCAAAGGGGTTTTCATGATAATCATACGTATAATCGAAGTCTATCCACCGGTACAGCCCGGACCCATATTCCAACCATAGATGATCCCTGCGGATATCCCCATGGATTGTTCCACTCCTGTGTAAAAATCTTATGGCATCGCATGCATCCAAGAATTTTTCGAGAATCGATGGAAAATGATCATAGAAATATTCCCTATGCCCGGCCTCTATCTCGTAGACCACACTATCCAATCTCTTACCGCTTATAACCTCTAGCACCCTTACGGGATTGCCCTTTTCATCATACTCGGTAACCCCCTGCATAAATCTCTTGTCCCCCTTGACCAACTCCAGAATCCACGCCTCTTTCTCAGGACTTCTGTAGCAAGGGATCTCCAGAGAACCAAGCTTGAGCGGGAAGCTCTCATGGAAGACCAGCTTGAGTATTCGTCTCTCACCGGTTTCAAGAACAAAGCAGCGCTTCACCCAATACTTGGGATCCTCAATACCGAAACTCCTTTCCGCCTCATCCCGAATAACCAGATAGTGCAGCCCCCCAAGGGAGATCACGTCACCATGGGTGATCTCCATAAACTCACTGGTATCGGTAACGATACGTCCATATTCACCTATGGACAAATTGGGCCGGTACCGTTTTATTAATTCCTTGACAGGATTAGGCATGAAAAACTCCTATTGATACCTGAAAAAATAAGTATCCATACGATGGAAAGGCAAGGGGCGAATTGAAAAAACCTTTTTTTTATGCAGGCCCTTTTTCAGCATGTGTGCCTCCAGACCGGGGTCTCTATGAAGGAATCGAGATCGAGATGGCAGAATCCACCTTCAATATCTTGAAAGGACCTTCTGGATGCGGCAAGTCCACACTATTACACCAGATCGTAGGGATGAAGGCGGCCAAAGGTGCAAAGCGTATACTCGGGGGCGAAAGCTTTGACCGGAACATGCTGCCTGAATGGAGATCCAAGGTAACCATCATGATGCAAAATGCCCCCCTGCTTACTGGTACGGTCCGGGAGAACCTGGCATTCCCCTTCAGGTTGAAAAACTCCGGAGGCAGGACATTCCATTGGAACAAGGCCCGGTGGCTCATGCATGAAACAGGCCTGGACCATGTGAAACCGGAGCAGGACGCCAAGATGCTCTCAGGCGGGGAGCGTCACCGCCTGGCCCTGGTAAGAGCACTTTTGTGGTCTCCTACCGTAATACTTGCAGACGAGCCCCTTGGAGGTCTCGACGAGGCCATAGCCCAAAGGTGCCTCGACTTATTGCAAGAATACTCATCCAGGCCCGGCAAGGCGGTACTGTGCGTGCTGCACAACTTCGACCACCTGGAGGCAACTGGAAGAACCTTCAATCTTCCATAATCGACTATAACATGGCGTGTTTTCATGCAAAAATTTACATTCCTTAGCCCACTCGACCTGTTGATAGCCACCGTACTTGTACTCGCCGCAGGGACCATCTCCATCCTGCTACGACTCGGCCTTGAAAAATCCCTTGCCGTTGCAGCCAGCAGATGCGTCTTACAACTGGGTATGGTGGGGCTTGTCCTGGAAAAGATATTCGGCATAGACCATCCTTTGCCAGTACTCGCCTGGCTAGCGGTCATGGTGACACTTGCCAGCAACGAAGCGGTAAAGCGTGCCAAGTGGAACTACCGTGGCATAACACTTGATGCAGTGATCACCATGGCCTTTTCAGCCATGATAGTAGGCGCCATCGTAACCCAGGCCGTGATAAAGGTCAGGCCGTGGTACAGCCCCCAGTACGTTATTCCCCTGCTAGGCATGATCCTTGGCAACTCTCTGAACGGAATATCCCTGTGCCTGGACCGGCTTACAGAGCACCTCACCTCCAGGACAACCGAAATCGAGCTGCTCCTGGCATTTGGTGCCACCAGGTCAGAGGCCATGGCTGAACCCTTACAAACGGCTGTCAAGACAGGTATGATACCAATTATCAACAACATGTCGGTGGCAGGAATCGTTAGCCTTCCAGGGATGATGACAGGACAGATACTGGCAGGGGCGCCACCAATCCAAGCGGTAGGCTACCAGATCGTCGTCATGTTCATGATTGCCGCGGCAAATGCGCTGGGTTCCATGTCCATAGCCACCCTCGCATCAAGAAGGCTCATGGAACCACATGGGAGGTTGAGGCTGGACCGATTGAACAGGTCGAAAAAACCGGCATCACGGAAAAAGGCCTTGGGTAAAAAAGGATGACCGCTGGCACATTGCATATCTGCCTCCTGTCCCGGACAACGTGCCAGGCCCTGTCATACTGACAGATGTGAGATCGTCTCACTCATGACAGTTGATTGGTTATTCAATTCCTTTGCCTTTGCCCGCAATTCATTCGATTCCTCCAGATTTCTCTCGGCCTCTGTATGGAGAACGCTAACCTGCTCCTTTACTGCAACGGTCATTTCATTACTCGCCTGAACCTGTTGATTGATTTCACCATAGGTGGCGGTCTGCTCCTCCACCGCTGCGGCCACGGTATTGACCGCATCACGCATCTTGTCAGTGGCCTCTGTTCCATCCTGAATAGTAGCCACGGTACGCCTCACGTCTGCCTGTATATTTCCGATCAACGGGCCTATGGTCTCAGTGGCCTCGGCTGTCTGTTGAGCCAGGGCCTTGACCTCCTCTGCTACCACGGCAAATCCCTTGCCAGCCTCACCGGCCCTAGCTGCCTCTATGGTGGCATTTAGGGCCAACAGGGTGGTCTGCTCCGAGATAGTACGTATCAACTGTGTCACATCACCCACCTTACGGGCATGCTCCTCAAGGCTTGATATAATCTCCGCGCTCTTCAGCATCTGTCTGTTCAAATCCTCGGCGAGGGTTGCAGCCCCGGCAGTACTCTGGGCAATCTCGTTGGTCGCCTCGGATAGATTCTCCACCATACTGGCAGTATGATCCATGGATACGGAAAGCTCTGATATCTCTCCCATGGCGTTATCCGAAGCAGCAACAGAGGTCTCGGCCTCCTTGAACATCTGCCTGGCCAATTTATCCAGGGCAGTGGCCGAGGAACCAAGATCGTTCGACGTAGAGGAAACCCTTCCAACCAGGTCACATATATGATCCAGAAATTTATTGAAACTCGCTGCCACAACGGTAAGTTCATCCTTACCCCGTTGGGCCAGGCGCTCTTTGAGGTTCCCGTCCCCCATCTTTTTGAGTATGGCAACCAGCTCATCCAGGGAATTGGTTATGGATTTGACCAGGCAACACCCGGTAAGACCAAGGATAATGATGGCAAGCCCGATGACGGATAGCAGCATCACTGTGGTGGTCTGGGCAATCTCCTGCCCTTTTTCCACGAGCACTCCTGTTTTCGCGTTATCGAGCTGGGCCGAATTGAGGCTGGCCTCTATGACCTTGAGGGCAGCGTTTACATCCTTTTCACTGGAATCCACCTTGTTTCTTATGGCTGATATACTTGCCGTGGCATCATCCAGTTCGTAGAACGCCTCTACTATCCGACTAATGAGCCTTTTGTCAATATCGCCCACCCCTTTGTTCCTGTCTAGGCTGGAGGTAATATCCTCCACTATTGAAGATATCTTGGCCTGGGAGCTGGTGGATTCCTTGATCGTCCCATCTATCACACGGTTAATAAAGGGCACACACCTTCGATAGGCATTGCTGGCGGCAATCAACTTCTCTTTGACAGACAGAACACCAGAATAAGACGAAAGGGCCTTCTCAATGGCCTGCAGTATATGGTCTTCTGCCTGGAAGACCTTCTCCACATTGGAATCGAGGCTGTTTTGCCTTACGGTGAGCACATCCACCCTTTTCATGAAATTCTTGAGCTCAGCCTTTCCACTGGCAGGCAAGACCGCTGAAAGCCTGTTCGCATTGCTCCTGATATCCTCCAAGGCCGCCTTGTCCCCGGTTCTAAGGTACATGGCAAGTGAAGAGTTTATCTTTCGCACGATCTCAGAATTCCGGAAATGACGCTTGAGGTTTGCCATGAAGTCCTCGGAGGACTCCTTGATATGCACCCCATTGGCACTCAACTGGGCGACGCGCCAAAGGCCGACACTACCAACCAGTGCAAGTATCAGCAATGAAAGGCCAATAAGCCCTGCGAGTCTGGCTTTAATGCTTATGTTCCTGAAAACATCAATGAAAAACATCCAAAAAACCTCCCAGGGCACCAATATCAACCCTTCATGCGGCCAACAGGCCGCATGAAGGGTTTTATTAGTTTCCCATCAAAACCTGCAATCGATCAGCACATAAAAATCACTAAACTTATCATCAATCCTGAAAGGCTGGCCGATGTGCCAACCACTGCCGCTGTAGTCATAATCAATCCAGGTATAACCTGTCCGCAGGAACAGATAACGATTTACGGGCTGGATGTAATAGAAGTCATAAACATCACCCCTGCTGGCAAGCTTGTTAAAGATCTCCGTACTGCCCTGGGTGAAGCTGAACCAGTACTTGCTGCCATGATTAAACTCGAAACCAAGTTTTGGATTGTTGAGCAAGGCCATTGGCAGTGTATAGCGAAGCCCTGCATATATGGCCCAACCGGTCCGATCGTGCTCCCCGTCACTGCTCAGGAGCCCCATCGGTGCGTTTATCGCCTGTCCTGATGGATCTTTCCCTACAGACATGTAGGCAAATTTTCCATTGGGGTGGCTGTTGTTGAGACCCCAGGAGAGGAACAGATCCAGGCCACTGTCAACAACATTGGTGGCCTGCACATGAATCCCGAAGAGATCCATATCCCCGAGGTTACGTGTAGCACCAAGGGGTGTATCCACGAAATTATCGCCCCTCACATAGCTCAATACCAGAAGACTTCCAGGAATCCTGGGGAGTTCGGTCTCAAAAAAGGCGGCAAATACGTCGAGATCGTCTATCCCACCTCGTTCATCCAGGTATATATCCTTATCGTCATCCGACTGGTAGCCCTTTCCATAGGCCAGGCGAAGCCCGCTATTCTTGAGCCCCAGATACCGTTCGAGTCCGAAGGTCATCACGATGCCATCTGCCTCCCCGTCAAACAAAAGGGCCGGATAAGTGGATTGTCTCTTCCTGTTCTCCTTAAACTCCAGGGGAGGCCCTTCTGTGGACGGGTGACGCCCTATTGTCAGGGCAACCGGTACTGGGCTGTGCGGGAGCACCCAATCGATATAGGCGCGGTCCAGCTTGAGCGTGGTATCATCGGGCACATGGGCCCTGTTCGGGTCCGAGTACATGACATAGCGGTCACTGTCCGCCCAATTTTTGTAAACAGTCAAGCGCCCGTGGAAATCCAGTCCTTTTATCACCTTAGCAGAAAGATTGAGCCTGAACCTGTTACTCCAGAAGTTGTCATTGCTGAGGTCTTCTTCCTTGCCGGTGATCATGTTCCTGTGATCCCTGACCTTGAAATTGTCCATCCTGGTCCTCAGCTCAGCCCCGATATTGAGCTTGTCCTCTATCGTTTTGGTCTCAACCTTATCCAAGGTATCGTATATCTCATCGATATCCTTGCTGAGTTTTCTGGTCTCCACCTTTTCCTTTTCCAGCCGGTCAACCCTCTGCTGTAAGGCATCCAGTCTCTGAAGGATCGCCCTGTAGTCTTCTACCGGCAAGGTTACCGTCTGCCCGGAGGCCTGAAGCATACCCGGTACCATCAAAAAGAAAGCACTAAGCAAAAAAATCTTGATCCTTACCTTCATCTTTCTTATCTCCCTCGATTTAAGATTTCTTTATTTAGGAATTACCGCCTCGGCCGGCTGGTCACTGTCTGCTGCATGTTCTTCCAGGTACTTTAGAATTTCCTCAAGCTGTCCATCGCTGATACTGGAAGAGAAATCCACTGGATGCCGTCTTCTCTTGAAGTACTTTTTCCAGACAACGGCTGCCTTGTCCGCCGGATTTATAACCACGGCACTACCGCCTTTTTTGTGACACTCACCGCACTTAGCAACGAACAGGTCCCTGCCGGCGGACCAGGAAACGGACCCTGCAACCAAGACGAACAAAAGCGAAAGAATGACAATACTTTTCATTACTCCTCCCTTTCTAGAAGACTTTGCGGCTACTTCCCGAAGGCATGGATTCATTGACGACAGACAATTGCATAATGATGCCCCTTTTCTGTAGTCATTCGTTTCCGAAACAGACCATGGAACTTATTTCCTCAATCGGCAGACAGCCTGATATCCTTAAGGCGTAGATTGAAAAAATTAGAAAACAAAATATGCCGGACTAGAAGTGAGTGGATCGATAACTTAAGATGGGATCCTGCGACTGAATACAAAGGCAACCAATACCACGACAAACGCAGCGGTTGCAGTAGCGGAGATGGTAAAACGTATTCCCATGACCTGGCCAAGCCCCCCTTGAAGGAGGCTACCGACAGGAAAAAAACCCATGAAACCCGTAGTGAACATCCCCATGATTTGTCCTCTCAAGGCATCACGGGCATGGAGCTGCAAGAGGCTTATCGCACTGGTTGACGCAATTACCATGATAAAACCACTGACAAAAAGACATGACAGGGCCTCGGTGTAGGTCAAGGCCATAGACAGACCTATCAATGTGATCGGGAACAACATGGCCCCGCTCCACCACCAGCGTTCCCTTGCCCCACGGTGGCCGGTAACAGCCACAAAGATCGCGCCTGAAAGGGCGCCAAGCCCGTTTGCTGCACCAAGAAATCCGTATTCCTTGGCACCAAGGCCCAGGACATCCCTTCCGAAGGAGGGCAGGAGGATTGCATAGGGAAGGAGCAGCACCCCGAAGGCCACGATCACCAACAGGACATAGCCAACTATCGGCTCCTGCCTCACAAAGGCCCTTACCTGCCTGAAGGAGTCTAAAAAGCCGGGCTCCCTTTCCCTCGATGCCCTGGCCTGGTTGCACCATGGGTGCAGGTGCATGATGAGAACAAGTACGATGATGACGATGGCGGCGGAAATTGCCTTGAGATAGAAGCAGGCAGCGAGCATGCCCGAATCCATCAGCAGGCCGGCGATTGCAGGGCCTGAGAAACGGGCAAGATTGAATGCCGTGGAATGAAGCGCCAAGGCATTAGTGATGGTTTCCCTGCCGGTCAGGTCAAACACCAGGGACTGCCTGGCCGGCACCTCAAAGGCCATGCCTGTACCCATTATAAAGGCCAAACCCATTACCGCTGGCACGGATATCTCCCCTGCCTGGACCAGCCAACCAAAGACAAGGGCCTGGACCAGTATCAATCCCTGGACCCCGCTCAGGAATGAAACCTTGGGCAACCGGTCTGCCAACCACCCACCGAAAAAGGAAAAAAGCAGTATCGGCAGACCAGTACAGGCACCAAGCACACCCAGTATAAAAGGGGAATTTGAAAGCTCAAGGACCAGCCATCTCTGGGCAGTTCCCTGGATCCAGGTCCCCTGCAGGGCTACCGCCTGCCCTATGAGCAGGAGCCTGAAACCAGGATGACCAAGGGCTGCCAGTGCCCTGGGCCATCTACCCTGGATGCTCATAGGATCTTGGCTAGATCCTTGGCAAAGTATGTGATGATGATATCAGCACCTGCCCGACGCAGGCACATGAGGGATTCGAGGGCCACTGCTTCTTCGTCAACCCACCCGTTGCCAGCAGCCGCCTTTATCATGGCATATTCTCCACTGACCTGGTAGGCGGCTATGGGGAGGTTGAATTCCTGGCGAAGCATATGGATGATGTCAAGGTAAGGCAGTCCGGGCTTGACCATAAGTATGTCAGCGCCCTCTTCCATATCGAGAGTGGCCTCACGGATGGCCTCTCTGGCATTGGCCGGGTCCATCTGGTAGGCCCTCCGGTCCCCAAATTGGGGGGCGCATTCTGCCGCATCCCTGAAGGGTCCATAGAAGGAGGAAGCATATTTCACCGCATAGGACATTATGGAAATCTGATCGAAATCATGTTCATCAAGGGCCTGCCTTATGGCCCCCACCCTTCCATCCATCATGTCGGAAGGAGCGACCATGTCTGCGCCTGCCCTGGCATGGGAGAGTGCAACCTTTGCAAGCAGTTCAATGGTAGCGTCGTTGTCAACCTCCCGATCGGATTCTTTCGATCCCCGGGAGGAGAGCAACCCGCAATGCCCATGGGATGTATACTCGCACAGGCACACATCCGTTACGACCATTAGCCCTGGCACCGCCTTTTTCATGGAGGAGATGGCCCTTTGAACGATACCAGACTTGATCCAGGCATGAGTGCCCCTGGCATCCTTCTTCTCAGGCAACCCAAAGAGGATGACCGCCGGAAGCCCAAGGTCATGGATACGGGAGGCCTCTTCCACTGCCTGGTCAACAGAAAGCTGAAAGCAGCCAGGCATCGAACTTATTGGTTCCCTGACCTTCTTACCAGGACAGACAAAAAGCGGGTAGATCAAATGACTACGGTCAAGGTGTGTTTCCCTGACCATTGCCCTTATATTTTCGTCCCTGCGCATTCTCCTGGGCCTGTACTCTGGATAAATCATGGCAGCCACTCCTTTAACCTTTTGCTTAGCTCTTCCAATGAAATAGGCTCTTCGATACACCCGTTACAACCAGCGTCCCTAAAGCTTTCCTTCTCCTGGGGGGTAGCCCCGGAGCAGATCACCACTATCGGGATTTCACTGGTATCCGGAGACTGTTTCAGGAGAACGCTTACCGACAAGGCATCAAGTGTAGGGCAATTCCGGCGAATCACGATAAGCCCGGGAAGCTCTTCCTTTGCCATGTCCAACCCTTCCTGGCCATCCTCTGCGAAGATCATCCTGAGACCATGCCTTTCCCCTATTTCCTTGAACACCTGGATCACCGGCTCCTGATCGTCCACGAGAAGGACCGTCGGGGTTTCCTTCATGGTTTTTCTCCTAGGTGCTTGAATTGTAACAATTACGAATAAGGCGGTTTATGAAAAGCTCAGGATTTTCCACGGCCTCAAGGGGAATGTTGAAGGTATCCTGGCCTGTCTTGTCCCTCACGAGGGTCAGACCGTATTCCAGAATATTTATGAGTCGCTCACAATGACGGTAAAGATTGGATGGATCCTCGTAACAACCATCCAGCAGCCTGTCAACGGCCTCGTCCTCGAAGATGATCTTGACGCCGCAGCGGTTGAAAAAGGACAGCTCATAACTTTTTACCCGCTCCACGAGAAAAATAACGCGCTCGCAGGCCTCCTCCGGGTTGACATCATCCCTTAGGCAGGCAGAGGCCGCCATTTCGAGACGTTTAGATGTCATTGGCACCCGGGCCTCATTCCACAAATGGGCCATCTCTTGTTCCATCTTACGGAGCAATTCCGTTGTTTCAGCAGAAACGATGGCCTCATAGGCCTGAATTCTCCTGGGGTCATCAGGGCATTCAAGCAGCCTGTCAAGCTCGCCCTCTGGATCCTCCACCATCTTTCTTGTGACCACCAGAAATGGGATATCCGTAGAGGGCAACTTCTTCTCAAAGGGCAAAAGCGCCCTTTCCACAACACTAACCAAGGCCCTTGCCCCGGTCCTTTCCTGGTACGCCTGGTGTGCCAGGAGCCTCAGGGCATCCTCTTCGAATTTGAGATCGATCCCATAGGCCTTGAAGTCATGCTTCTTGCTTACGATCACCGTGCTGTTCGGGTTTTTCAGGATCTCAAACAGGTCGTCCTCGCTTAGCTCCTCCAGGAGGACGATTACCGGAAGCCTGCCCACGAATTCCGTTTCAAAGCCGTATTCTATAAGATCCTGGGGCTTGACATGGCGCAGCCACTCTAGGTCTTCCTTTATATCGATATCCGCCCCGAAACCGATACCCTGTTTCGTAAGCCTGTTTCTTATGATATCGGCCAGACCGGAAAAGGCCCCACTAACGATAAAAAGCACGTTTTTCGTATTGATGCTCTGTTTTTCCCTCTTACCGGTCTTTCTATACCTTTCTATGGCCTCTATCTGGGAAATCGGGTCATGAGGCACCTTCAGATCCACCTCGGTCTCCTCAAGGGGCTTCAAAAGGGCACGCTGCACACCGGCACGTGACACATCGGGTCCCTTCATAGAATGGCTCGAGGCGATCTTGTCTATCTCATCTATGTAGACGATTCCATACTGTGCGGCCTCAAGATCCCCGTCCGCCTCTTCAACCAGGTCCCTTATCAGGTCTTCAACGTCGCCGCCAACGTAACCGGTCTCACTGAATTTGGTGGCGTCTCCCTTTACGAATGGCACCCCGAGTTTTGCCGCAATAAGCTTAATGAGGTAGGTCTTGCCCACGCCGGTAGGTCCAATGATGATGATGTTGCTCTTAATGTTACCGACCGGGAGACCACCTGCGCCCTTTTTCCTGAGGTAGGCGATCTTGTTGAAATGGGTACATATCTTGGTGGCCAGAATCGCCTTGGCCCTGTCCTGTTTGACCACATATTCGTCAAGATAGGCCTCGAGCTCTTCAGGCAGCATGTCAAAGTGGATCTGCGGCCCCTTTTCGGCCTGACTGCCTGATTGGTCATCGGTCTTTGCAGGCCTTAGTTGCTTCGGGAAGACCATCTGGGAAACCACCCTTACCTTGCCACCATATTTCTTAGCAAGATATTCGCTTATTTCCTTTTCCAGGTCTTCCTGGGAAGGTAGTTGGGTTGCCTTTACGAGTTGGCCCGCGGATCCATCCCTTGCGGATCTGTCAGGCCCACTGTCCTGATCGATACTCTTGTTTTTTTTCTTTTCCATGGGGTTAATTTACCAGAATCGGTATACAATCTCAACAAGCATAACTTTTCACCACCGTGGGGTTGTGCTACTCTTCTGCAGATTTATGCCCTTAATATCATTTTTCGTCTTTGCCGCCAAATCTCGAAAGGAGGATCTTCACATGAGTGAAAAAATAGTAATAATAGGCGCTGTTGCCGCAGGACCGAAGGCGGCCTGTCGGGCCAGACGGCTTATGCCAGGAGCGGATATCACCCTGATCGACCAGGACGACCTGATTTCCTATGGAGGATGTGGCATACCATATTTTGTGTCCGGTGATGTGACCGATGAGAAGGAACTCCGGTCCACCAGTTTTCTCATGCTCAGGGACCAGTATTTCTTTAAGGAGGCCAAGGGAGTAAATGTAAGGACCCTCACAAAGGCTGTATCGATTGATCGGGACAAGCGCCTGGTCCATCTGGAGCACGTCAAGACCGGCAAAAGGGATTCTATCGGTTACGACAAACTGGTGCTGGCCACAGGAAGCAGGCCCAACATACTTCCCATCCCAGGCTCTGACCTTGACGGGGTATTCACAATCAGTAGCCTGCACAAGGCCATTTCCATAAAGGAACGTCTGACCAAAGGCGAGGTAGAAAAGGCCGTGGTAATAGGAGGGGGGGCAATCGGTATCGAGATGGCCGAGGCGCTAAAGGACCTGTGGGGGATAGAGACCACCATCATAGAATTCATGCCCCAGGTACTCCCAAGGATCGTTGACAAGACCATCGCCATGATGGTGGAACAACACCTCAGTGAAAACGGGGTCAGTGTATACACTAATGAGGGAGCACAGAGATTCGAAGGAGACGACAGCGGACACATCCGCAAGGTCGTCACTAACAAACGGGAACTTGCAGCCGACCTGGTAATCATGTCTACAGGTGTACGACCCAGGAGTGAGCTGGCCATGGAGGCAGGTATTGAGGTCTCACCCATGGGTGCAATCGTGGTGAACCAGAGGATGCAGACATCTGATCCAAATATATATGCGGCTGGTGACTGCGTGGAAACACTGAATCTGGTGACTGGCAAAAAGGCCTATGCCCCATTGGGATCACTGGCAAACCGCCAGGGAAGGGTAGTTGCAGACAATCTTGCTGGCATTCCAAGCACCTTCGAGGGTGTTACGGGAAGCTTCATCATGAAGGTCTTTGACGTATGCGTAGGGGCTACTGGCATAAGCATGGATGTTGCACGTATGGAAGGCTTCAACGCCATGGATGCCATGGCGGTCCAGTCTGACAGGGCACATTTTTTCCCGACTCAGGCCCTCATGTTCATGCAAATGGTGGTAAATGCCTCCGATAGAAGGGTCCTTGGAGTCCAGGGCTTTGCCAAGATGGGAGACGGACTCCTGGCAAGGATAAATGCCGCAGCAGGCATGATTGCCCAAAAGGCATCTATCAGTGATTTCAGCAATCTGGAGCTAGCCTACGCACCACCGTTTTCCACTGCCGTGGATGTGCTCAACACCGCTGCAAATATTGCAGACAATCGGGTTTCAGGCAGGCTAAGGACTATTACCGTAGATGAATTCCTCGAATGGATGGACGGCAAAAAAGAACATAGCGACTGGATCGCCCTGGACGTGAGGCATCCCAGAGAGGCCGAACCGTTCCTGAAGAAATTCCCTGACAGGTGGATTGCCGTGGTTTACGATAAAGTGAGAAGCCAATATGAAACCCTTCCAAGGGACAAGACCATCATAATCATCTGTAATGCCGGCACAAGATCCTATGAGATCCAGACCTTCCTGAACGAGGTAGGTCTTACTAACAATATGGTGCTGCCCGGTGGCCTGAACGTAATACGCAGACTGGGAGTTGCCTGGTGGCCTGAGGGATAAGGGGAAGGACATGAAGGCAACACGAAGTCCCCTAAACCTTTGTCAACATAACAATCATGTAAGGAGAAACCCTGCGATGAAAACAGTCATCTCAATACTAACTGCATTCTTCCTGGCCGTACCTACCCTATCCATGGCCGCAACCTGTCCGGACAAGGTCCTGGTTCAAAAAGCCGTCAAAAAGATCTTCAGAAGGGATATAAAGGTAGTCAAGATCAAGCCATCACAGATTCCAGGCCTTTGCCAGGCGCAGGTGAAGCTCCAGGGACAAAACCGGCTGCTTTATACGGATTCAGAAGGCAAGTTCTTGATAACCGGGCAGATATTCAGGGTGGCAGATGGCACTAACATGACTAGGGAGACCATCCATGACCTCAACCGCTTCACCAACTCGGACCTCGATACCCTGAAGGGTCTTACCGCATTCACCGTGGGCAACAAGGGTCCCGTGGTATACTTCGTCACGGATCCCCAATGTCCTTACTGCAAGAAGGCCGAAGCAATATTGATGCCTATGGCCGAGGCGGGAGAGCTGCAGGTAAGGGTCCTCTTGTTCCCCCTGCCCTTCCATAAGGGGGCCAAGCAGGAATGCATCTCTATCGTATGCGACAACAAGGGCCTCGAGGGTCTCAGGGCCAGATACAAGTCGGACAACCAGTGCGAAGCAGGAAAGAAAAAGGTCGAAGACACGCTGAACTTCTTGCACAAAAAGGGGATATCCGGGACCCCTACGTATATCTTTCCAGACGGCAGGTATCACTCTGGGGTATTAAGGAAGGATTCCCTTGAAAAAAGGCTTGGCATAGACCAAGGCACATCCACGGCGAACAAATAGTCATCATAAGGAGGAAAGGTGAAAAAAAATCCCTTTCCCCGCCACTCGCTTCTTGGTGGATTGGCACTCGGGGCCTTTGAAATCCTTTTGTTTCTAAAGGTCCCTATCGTTCGTGAATTCTTCTATCTCCTTGCCTGGTGGCCGTATATAATCCTGGTTGACGGTATGGTCTACCGATACAGCGGATGGTCTCTTATCAAGGAGAGGCCTTCCGCCTTCTTTTGGTTGCTTCCCTGGTCCGTCTCCTTCTGGCTGGTATTCGAGCTTATGAATCTACGCCTGGGCAACTGGCATTATATCGGCCTTCCAGCTAATCCATGGATAAGATGGCCTGGTTATGCCCTTGCATTCGCCACCGTGCTTCCAGGTATCTTTGAAACCTACCTCCTCTTAAACGCCATGGGCGCATTCCGGCGCCTAAGGATACGCTGGTTTCACCACATTGAGCCAAGATCCGGCGTATCCATGGCCATTGGTCTGCTTTTTCTCATCCTGCCCCTGGCATGGCCCAGATATTTCTTCCCCTTGGTATGGGGAGGTCTTTTCTTGATCCTTGACCCGCTGAATTGCCGTTTGGGAGGCTCGAGCCTCCTAAGGGACCTCAAGTCCGCTATTCCTGGCAGGATATTGAACCTGCTTCTCGCAGGACTTATCTGTGGATTTTTATGGGAATTCTGGAACTACTGGGCAACTTCCAAGTGGATATATACCGTTCCATGGGTTGGAAATATCAAACTATTCGAGATGCCTGTACTTGGATTCCTAGGCTTTCCACCGTTTGCCATGGAGTGCTACGCGATGTATCAATTCCTGGTAATATCGAACGTGGTGCCTGCCTGGGACCCATATAGTGAACCAGAGGATGCACAGACCGGTCGAAGGAGAGGCGACCATTTAAAATTCCCAGGATTTTCAAAGAGATATAAGGTCCTTCAGATGGCGTGCCATATCCCCTTTTGGCTCATATGTTTCCACCTCATGGATCATCATACGGTACTTTCCTTTCGTTGACGAACAGGCAGGATGGATTGTTCCGGATTATGCACTTCAAATACTGAACAAATAGAATTGTATTAAAATTACAAGATATTACAGGCAAATCAGCTTTCTCTGCAGTTCACCCAAAAGGTGCAACAACTTCTCAACGAGATCATACGGCATTTGAAGCCGCAAGGGGCTTGGGATCTTGCAGTATTTGCTACGTTGCCGGGCAACTGAAGTACACAACTAGGTCTTACGTGCCCTTCGCCTTGCACCTTCGGCAAACTTGCGGGCCGCACAATCCAGGATTATAGTCCTCTTACTATAATCCTGGATCATTTCTGAGCTACAGTCCAAGGGCCTGCCAAGGGTGCAGGCCGGAGGTATGCATATTTGCGGAGATTGCAAGCCCCTTTCGGCTTCAAATGCCTGAGTACAGGCTAGAGGATGCCACATATCCTTATGTAACAGCCAAGCCGTTTAAAGGTGCTTATTTTCTGGTAACTAGTATCTTCATGACCCGGATGCCTGCATCAGGATGGAGATACATGAAAGCCTGTAAACCATTTATACAGGAACCCGGGACATGAAACTACAGCCCTGTGGAGGGGGTATTTACACGGTAAGATTAGGAGATTGCCATGAAAGACATGAAAAAGATGTATAAGAGCATCCTGGGTGATCACTTTCCCATGGACCTTCGTATTTCCTTTGGTGATCAGGAATTAGTCTACAGAAAACGCACTTGGAAGATCCCCAACGAAAAAACCGGGGAGCTGGAAGAAAAAGGTCTCCGCTACGGGGAAAACCCAGACCAGGAGGCAGCGCTTTACGAACTTGTAAATGGCAACCTGGTACTTGGTGATTGCAGGTATATTGAACCTGGAAACGGCCTGGTGAGTGCCATAACCGAAAGTGACATGATCCAGGCTGGCAAGCATCCCGGCAAGATCAACCTTACAGATGTGGACAACTCCCTGAACATCCTGAAGTTCCTCATGGATACACCGGCATGTGTAATCGTAAAACACAACAACCCCTGTGGCGTGGCCAGATCCGATTCCCTTGACACCGCATTCGCCAAGGCCTTGAGGGCAGACAGGGTCGCGGCCTTTGGAGGCTGTGTCGCGCTTAACAGGCCGGTAGACAAGGTTACCGCAGAGGCCATCAATAACCAGTACGTAGAGGTTGTCGCAGCACCTGCATACGAGGAAGGCAGCGTAGAAATCCTGGCGCAGAGAAAAAACCTCAGGATCATCGAAATAAGGCGCATAGAGGATCTGGCAACCTACTGGGACAAACGTTTCGTGGATTTCAAAAGCCTTATCGATGGTGGCGTCATCATACAACAATCCCCGGTCAACCGTATTCGTACCAAGGACGATCTGAAGCCTGCCGAGTGTGAATACCATGGTAAGGTCTACCGGATCAAGCGACTGCCAACCGACAGGGAATACGAAGACATTCTCTTCGGATGGGCCGTTGAGCAAGGGGTCACTTCAAACTCAGTGATATACGTCAAGGACGGTGTAACCGTTGGCATAGGCACAGGGGAGCAAGACCGGGTCGGTGTTGCCGAGATAGCAGTTTACAAGGCCTACACGAAGTATGCCGATATCCTGTGCTACGATGAATACGGCATACCTTACAAGGAGCTGGAACGTCTGGTAGAAAAGGGTGAGAGGGACAAGGCACAAAAGGAAGAAATCGATGCCAGGATCAGAAAGGAACATGGTGGACTGCCTGGATCGACCATGGTCTCGGATGCCTTCTTCCCGTTCAGGGACGGGGTGGACGTAGGCATAAAGGAAGGTATTACGGCCATCGTCCAGCCTGGTGGCTCATTGAGGGATTGGGAGTCCATAGAGGCATGTAACGAGGCCGATCCACCAGTTACCATGGTATTTACAGGTCAAAGGGCCTTTAAGCACTGATCCCGCGCCTTATGCCCGGCTGTTTGTGATGAAAATCCGGGCATGAATATCACAAACCAAGGGAAGGACGTATTTTTGGGATACAGGCTTCAAACAATCCGTATCCCCCTGTGTTGTTCTATACCCATGGACACGTAAGCGCAGCTTTATGAAGCAGCTGCCATCTGAAACCGGAATAGATTCATGAGGAATAGACCTGTTTTAATGGAAAGAAAAAAGCTGGACAACGGGCTTACACTCGAGCTTTTCGACTACTCCAGGAAGATCGCCGGGGATCGTTGGCTTGTCGGCTTTCTGGCCCGGGTTCCCCTGGAGATTACCATGGATGACTTCTCACACGTACCCGATGGCCAAAGAATCTTCGAGCAATTCGTCGAATCCGAGGGCAGGACCATATATTTCGAGATCAAAAAGGAACGCAATTTCATAGACGAAGCTGAAAAGAGCGGGGTTCTCAATGACCTGCTGCAGGACTTCAGGCTCAACACCCTTCCCTATCTTGGCCATGAATCCCTCGCCAACGGAATAAAGAAAAAAAGAATTGCACAATTTCGAGAAAGGCAACAATGGTGGAAATAGACAGGCTGGCCCGGATAGATACGGAAAAAATAAGGGACCTTCTGCTGAACAAAAATATATTCATGTCACCCGTACCCACAGGAGATGACAAGGGGCCAGGGTCAACCTTTACAGGGCTTCAGTTCATGTCGGACGATGGAATACGATTGAATGCACGTATATTTGAAGGAAAACCGGCAGAACCGCATATCCTGTTTTTCCCGGCTGAATATGACGACGAGGCCAACCTCTTAAGGCTTGCTGCCGGGCTCACAGGGGCAGGGATAACCCTGGTCAGCCTGGATTACCGTGGGCTTGGGTACAGTGAAGGCACACCATCCGTGGCCATGCTGCCAAGCGATGGCGAGACATTCCTTAATGCCGTTAAAAACTGGATGGAAACCGGGAAAAGAACCGGCCGTCTCGTGATCATGGGCCGCTCCATGGGTTGCGCCGTTGCCTTGGATGTAGCCGCATCCCACCAGGAAAACCTGCTTTGTCTCATAATGGAAAGCGCCTTTGATAAGACCGGTGACTTCATGGCGGCCAAGGGCCTTGCAGAGCCTGAGATTTCCATTTTGAACAATTCAGATCCCTTTGCAAACCGGAAAAAGATGGCAGGTTTTAAAAAACCCGTACTCTTTATCCATAGCTCCGGCGACATGGTTCAATCCTTACCCCAGGTGGAATGGCTGGTTGCCGAAAGCCGCTCCAAGGCCACCCAGTTCCAAATCGCCCCAGGTGGCACCCGTGAAGAACTGGCGGCAGGTGTCGAGAAACTCTACTTCAAGAGTATAAAAGACTATATAAATCTCCGCCTTGGCAGGCGTCCTCCACTGAAACCAAGAAGGAGTAAACGGATCAAGAAGGCTTGACAGGGCACCTTCACGGGCATCCGCATAGAAATCTCTATGAATACCACACCCCTTCTATTTTCTCCCCGCATTTTGGACACTTGCCGTCATCCATATTGTTTTTAACTATCTGGAATCCATATCTTTCTATGAGGGACTCACCACAGGATGGACAGTAGGTATTCTCCCCTCCCTCCCCGGGAACATTTCCCTCGTATACGAAACGCAGGCCTTCCTCCAGCCCGATCTCCCTGGCCTTACGCAAGATATCTACCGGCGTAGGCGGCCTGTCCGTCATCTTATAGGTAGGATAGAATGCTGTTACGTGCCACGGGATTGAGTTTGATATCCCCTTGATAAACCTGGCTATCTCCCTCAACTCCGTCTGGCTGTCATTCCAGCCGGGTATGATCAGCGTGGTCACCTCCACCCACACGCCAAGCTCGTGCATCAACCTGATGTTATCCAGTACCGGCTGCAATCTGGCCTTGCATACCTCGCGGTAAAATTTATCCGTAAATCCCTTGAGGTCTATGTTTATCCCATCCAACACGGCTGAAAGATGCCTGGTCACCTCCTCGGTCATGAATCCATTGCTCACGAAGACATTTTTGAGCCCCTGTTTCCTGGCAAGTCTAGCGGTTTCAAAGGCCATTTCGTAAAAGATCGTTGGCTCCACGTATGTGTAACTTATGCTCTTCGCACCATCGGCAACAGCCGAGTTTACCACGTCTTCAGGACTTCGTTCGTCTCCAGGTATGCCAGCATCCTTGTGCAGGCGCGGATACTGGGAAATCTGCCAATTCTGACAATGAAGACACCGGAAATTACAACCTACCGTGGCAATGGAATAGGACCTTGTGCCTGGCAGGAAGTGGAAAAGAGGCTTCTTTTCAATGGGGTCTGAATTTTCGGATATTAGCTTGCCGTACACCAGCGTATACAACGTACCATTCCTGTTCTCCCGCACGGCACAAATACCCCTGCGGCCTGGTTTTATATGGCAATGGTGATTACACAGGTTGCACTTGACATTGTTGTCCTTCTCCTTGGAATAGAACATGGCCTCTTTCATATTGAAACCTCCATAATTGATCACAGAGTTATTGCTGATGGAAATCTGAAAGTTTCCCGATCCGTTGGCAGCCATAGGCTACGCATACAATCCTCATCATGTCTCCCTCTTGGCCGGGAGAAAAAACAAAACCGCTCTTAAAGACAATAAGTACTTCCATGGGCAATGCAATTTCAGTTAGTGCCATCCGAATCCGATAAATTAAAAGAGGCCTTGAGTCCTGGCTCTTGATTCTACCGTAATTTTCAGGGGAAAATAACGCTGATGGAGGCGTCTACGTGAATACTTACCGTGTTACCAAGGGCAAAATAGCCATAAGCAATGATCCAGGCAGATCGATAACAGCGGATTCCCTGGGTGCCTGCCTGGCGGTATGCGCGAGTGATCCGGTCAAATGCGTTTCCGGCATCGCGGTAATCGTGGCCCCACGCCCTTTTCCTGGTGATACAGGCGATAAAAGGTACCCAGCCTTTGATGCTGTAAATGGCCTTAGGTACTTCTTCAATGCCCTTTTTGAAAATGGGGCACAGAAAAAAAACCTACGTATCTGGCTAATTGGGTCCGCGAGATTTTTGGCTGAGCCCAGGGAACTCTCAATGGGAGTCCAGATCTATGCCGCAGTCACAAAAATCCTAAAGAAAAATCGCTTGAAGCCCTTCGGAGAACATGTTGGAGGTCATGTCAGCCGATCGGTACGGCTTGAAACAGGCTCTGACCATGTAATCGTATCCCTGATAGAGGGCCGGGAGATCACCATATGAGAAAAAATTTCCAGCCTGATTTTACACTGGAATACATCTTCGAGACATTAAACGACCTTCCTGCCTTCCCGAAGGCGGTGAACAAGGCCATGAAGTTGTTGGATGACCCCAAGGCCACTATGTCGAGGCTGGCTGAAGTCCTGAGATATGATCAGACACTTACGGCCAACGTGTTAAAATTTACCAATTCGGCACATTTTGGTCTGCCACAGCAAGTGACAAATCTGGAAACAGCGCTTGCGCTTCTCGGGGAACATCAGATCAGGCAGATCCTAATTGCCAGCGCCAGCCTGCCCTATATGACGAGGCCACTAGAGGGCTATGCCATGACCCCCGAAGATCTGTGGTACCATGCAATGGGCTGCGCCATTATATCCGAGGTGCTGGCCGGTTATTGTAATTATAGCGATCCACCCGTCCTCTTTACCGCGGCCATCCTGCATGACATCGGTAAGATCGTGATGAATCTCTATGTAGGACCCAGGCTAAAGGAGATTGTCGGCCTGGCCAACCGGGAAAATATCGATTTCACCGAGGCAGAATGGCGGGTAGTGGGGGCCGATCACGCGGTAATCGGCTACAACCTCCTGCGTCACTGGGAATTCCCTCCGGATATTGCGAGGGCGGTCAGGAACCACCACGATCCGGACCTGTACCTACAAGATGAACTTTCGGCTCTTCTGGCCCTGAGCAACATCATGGCCATTCAATTGGGTATCGGCGTTGGTGCCGACGGTTTCAGGTATACCCTGGCAGAAGGGTTGCTTGACAGGCTGGGACTGCAGGTCAAGGACATAGACATCTGCATGAGAAAGGTATTGGAAGAATACGAGAATGCAAGGGATATGCTGATATTCTGATCAAAACGGCAACCGGCAGGTAAACAGATAAAACCTGCCGGTTGACTCCATTGATTTTCCTATATCTTGAACCGTCTTACCTCCTGATTGAGTTCGTTTGAGACGTGTCTCAGCCTTTCTGCCTCATCCTTAAGATGCTTGGCCCGTTGTGCCCCCTGGGCACTGGCAACCGCTATTCCTTCGGTTATCTCGTTCATGCCGCCGACCTCCTGATTGGCCCTTTGAGAAAGCTGGCTTATTTCTTCAATGGCCGCGGTCTGCTCGTTGGTAGCCGAGGCAATGCTGTCTGTAAGCTCGGCGACCTTTTCTATAGAATTTACGATCTCCTTCACAGACCTGGCTGACAGATCCGATGCCTGTTGGATACGCGAAACCATACCTTCGATCTTTTCCACGGAGCTTGCTGTGTCGTTTGCAAGCTCCTTTATCTCACCTGCCACCACGGCAAAGCCCTTCCCTGCCTCACCTGCCCTGGCGGCTTCAATCGTGGCGTTCAAGGCCAGAAGCTTCGTCTGATCGGTAATGGATCCTATGAACTGACTGACCTCGGTAATGACAGATGACGCCTCGGCAAGGCTATTGAGGGCCTCTTGACTGCTTCTGGCCTGTGAAAGCGTAAGCTGCGCAGCCTCCCTGGTCTGCTCTGTGTTCTGTGCAATCTCACTGACGGTGGCCGAAACCTGCTCGATGGCTGCTGCCACTCCGGATACATTTTCCGCAGCCTCTTCAGCAGCGCGCTTCACCTCGTTTGATTGGGCATCTGTTTGCTGGGCCGCTGCAGCCAGTTCATCAGAGGACATGGTGAGTTCTTCGCTTGCCTTATTCAGGTTCTCTGCTGTATTCTTGAGACGTCCAAGCACATGCCTCAGATTGTCTGCCATCCTGACCATCGAGGCATAAACGCCCTTGTGAGAGTCGGCATCCTCGTCACTTACGACAGTAAGGTCGCCATTTGAAATCCTCTCTGTGATTCTGGCCATATGAGCAGGTTCCCCACCTATCTGGTTGAGCACCATCTTCGGTATGACAAAGGCGATTATTGCGCCGGCAAGCAGGGCGATGGCACCTATTATCGTAATGACCGCCTTTGCCTTTGCATTATAGGCCTGAAGGACCGGTCCCATCCTGTCTTGATCCGCCTCTATGGACGAGGCCACATTGTAAAGCTTTGCACTGACCTCAGGGCCGATCTTGTCCAGCCTGGTATCACGTATGCGGTTCCTCTCAGTAATAATCTCCTTGACCCGATCGAATGCAGCCAGATATTCCCCAGTAAGCCTGTTGGTCTCATCGAACAACTTCCTCCTGCCAGGGTTCTGGATCTCCTTGTCAAGGGTCTTGAGCATCTCGGTCAGATTGGCAAACTCCTTATCCGCCCTGAGCGCTGCGGATTTACTATTGGTGATGAGATATTTCGCCGCATAGAGCCTGCCAAGGAGCAGGTTTCTAAGCGCCATGCCTGCCCAGTATGCAGCATTCATGTCACCATCCTTTCTGGCAGAGATCAGGATGCTTGTAAGGTCCTTCTCCATGATGGGCCCCTTCTTGTCCATCTCGCCCTTTACCTTGGCATTGCGTTTTGCCTGAAGTGCTACGCAGTCCATAAAGGACCTGTCATAGTCCTTTAGAAGGTTGTCGACCTCCTTTATCAATTTGGCCCTTTCTGGAGAGGTTATATCCTTTAGCGCCCTGTCGAGAAGAACCTTTGTCTTCCGCCAGCACTGCTTGTATTCCTCTACATCCTGAGGCCTGTCCTTGATGAGAAAATCCTTGACGTTAAGTCGCATCTTGAGAAGGTTTATATCAAGGCTGCTTGCAAGGTTGGAATCCCTTGCCATCTCCCTGTACATTACAAATCCCTTGCTTGATTTGTTTATAGCATGCCATCCGGTAACACCGACCACCACCAGAACAAGCAATAAGCCGCCAAACGACAGGTAGATCTGGCCCTTTAGCCCCAGGTTTTTGATCATCTTTTACCCTCCATTCTTCGTTTATTCTGATTTTTCCCAAGGTCTCTGATGCCCTTGTATCAATTCCATGTCCAGTTTATCGGATGGTGGATTCACCTGCTTGAATCTTTCAACCCAAATTTTCATACCTGCCGACCGTTATACAGGCACCCCCGAACATGAAAATACAGCCCTGATGGAGGAGGAGGCATTTTCACTATAAATTTTTATGCGTTCCTTACTGTTGAGACCGCAACCACAAGGGCAGGATGTATTTCCATGCTAAAAGATATTGAATCCACAAAAAAACCAGGATGGCCGACGATGCGGGTATGGAAGAACTCGTCCAGGATGATGATGAGAATGGTTTGACTGGGGAAAAGATACACAAAAAAAGGGGATAATGACAGTCATTATCCCCCTCGAATGGTCACCTAAAAGACCATGTCAGATTATGGGCATGGCGTCTGCTTAAAAGACATAGTGCAGCCTGGCCCAGAAGACCTGCTCATCCCTCGTGGGGTTCAAATACCCGTTTGCCTTTTCATCATCCTGGCTGTAATAGGCAAAGCTCAAAAGACCACTCAGGTTGTCAGTGATCTTCCTGTTGGCCAGAAGATCTATCTCATCACCATAGTTGCCGTCGAAGTACTCGTTCTCAGATGTGTCGAAGTAATGATACACGGCGGTTAGTTTAACACCCATGTAATCCGTGCCCACCTGGACATAGGCATCCTGAAGACCATCCCTCAGGCCACCACCATTTGTGGAAACGAACTGATCGGCCCAACCGTTGAATTTATGGGTAGTGCTGAAAAGGGTGTCAAACGGCCTGTGGTGGCCATCTTGGCCTGATAGATAGCTATAACCAGCCCCCAGATCGAACATCGATACCTTGGCACCGATAAATGTATTGAACATATCGGCCCTGTGGTCGTCGCCGTCTTCGAAATCGCTCTGATGAGCATAATCCAGGGCGTACTTCAACATGAGTTCCTGGGTGACAGGCAGGTCTCCCTTGACCCTTAATCCATAGGTTGCAGAGTCACGGGATGCCCTCTTTTCTGCCTTGGTCCTTGGATTGTCATCATCATCCAGGAGATAGCAGAATGCACTGATATCCGCTGCCTTTATACCCGAGTAATCGGCATGTAGCAGTATGAGCTTGTCCAGGTCCATGTGGCCCAGATATATGGTATTTACCTGGTTGATGTAAGAGGCAAAGAGCTTGAGATCCTGGAAACTGGTATTGGTCACACTGAGGGCGTCAAAGGACTGTCCGTTTTGGCGCCAGTTGATGTTACCTATGAGCCTTGCATCGTCAAGTATTATTTCCTGCCTACCTATACGGAACAGGTGGTCTGGCAGGGCCTTTACGTCTATGTATGCCTGTTGAACCCGGCTACCATCCGGATCTGCGATTGAGTCGTTTGCCTTGTCTCCTCCTGCTTTGAGGTGCGTACCCTCTACAAAGCTATATTGTTCCATAAGATTGGTAACATTCTGGAGCTGTATGTATGCATTGCTATCCAAAAAATCACCGGTCCTGTAACCTACCCTGGTCCTGATGTTCAAGCCGTTTGCCGGATGTTTGATCTTTTAACCGGCTGGTACACGCTCATGGTAATTGGAGTATTCATAGCCCATCCTGAGTTCGAGTGTAGGGGTCCCGCTCTTTAATGCCTGTGAAAATTCCTCCACCATGTTGGCCTTTGCACTGGGCACTCCAACACAGCATATAGCCGCGCTGGCTGCCAGAGGCATGAACCATTTCCTTACTGTCTGCCAAATGCGTCCTTTCATCTTAAGATACCTCCTCATACGTTAGTTTGGTTGGTTAATAAAAAGTTAAGTTGAATTAATCCGTTATGTGGCCTGCACATCAGAGGGCCGCTTATGCCCAGGTCACGAAAGCATGGTCCAGGACAGGATATATCTCCACACCAAGACATGGCACTACGTGACCTTTTTACACCGCCCAGTCTTGGCTATAGAAAAGGCATTTTCCTCCCGAGCCAGGGAAAATGCATACAAAGGTATTTCTGCCTAGAAGGGACCCCTGTTTGTCCTCGTTTTTCAAAATACATGTTTTGGTACCCTCTCCTCCGACAAAAGAGCGTATCTTCATGGTGAGTTTGCAACCAACCTGCGCCGGGAATCATACCTTCATGCGTCCCATACCCTTGACGCCTCGCCCAAGGAGATGAAGACACAACCCATGGACGGATATGTTTTCACGCTAAATTTTTATACATATGATCCTATTGCCATCTATACTAAGTCCGTAGCAGGGATGCGTCAATTTTTCTTAGAAAAGATTATGGACAAAAAGGCCTGAAGGATAAGAGGGGATACGGATAAAGGACCTTTTTCTGCCCTTTACTATGCATGATACCGGTCTTATCTTTAGCAAACGCTAATATACTGCAGGCTATCCTATATGGCTGCCAGGACAAAAATGCCGCCATAGAGAAATTCAAGCTGTATTTCTCGCGCTACTATGTGCACGGGCCATACGGTAGACAGAAACAAGGCCCCGGAAAGTCTGTAAAAACATGGCACCTTGAAATGGATACGTACATTCTTGCCAGAGGCATCCGGCGAAATAATGGGCCTTATCCAAAAAACCCGTTAAATACAACAAGGAGGTAAAAAAACCACATGAAAAAAAGGGTATCGGGGATCATTTCCATGCTTCTAATGCTAATCTTTACCGGTTGCTCTTCCTATCAATACAGAGCGGCACCGGTTCCTCTTCCATCCGCTCAACCAGGCCATGCGGATATCGATGGTGTCCAGATCACGGCCACCGCCTATCTCTCTCCTGATTACGCCAAAGCCAGGTTCGGATTTGATATAAGGAAGGCAGGACTTTTGCCGGTCCAGGTCGTCATGGACAACCGAAGTAGTAAAAAGGTATCTATTGATCCACTCCAGACCTTTCTGATAGACAACGCGGGCCAGGCATGGCCGCTCCTACCTGAGCAGGAGGCATATAACAGGATAAAGGGGCATGTGAATGTTGGAACCGCATTCAAGGGTACGGTTAAACCTGCTGCGATGCTTGGTGCAGCCGGGGCACTAGTTGGTTTTGCCGTTGGCATAGTTTCCGGCCACAATGCCGGAGAAAGTGCAGGCAAGGGCGCTGTGCTCGGGGCAACTGCCGGGGCATTGGCCGGTGGTGCGAGTGCCATGGCCAACGTAGAGGAACGGATCAAGGAGGATCTGGCGAACAGGTCACTTGAAAATAAACCCATAGAGCCTGGGGCACTGGCACACGGCTTTCTCTTTTTCCCGGGCAAACACGAGGCGTTATCCGCTTCAAGCCTCAGGCTTGCGCTCAGGATCGACGGCAATGAAAAGATCGCAAATGTTCCTTTAACGGTAAGGTGAGGTCAGGAAATTTAGCCGAACGGGCTTCCGTGTCCATTGTCCCCTAGGAAGCCCGTTCTATAAAAACCTTGAGGCTTCTGGGGCCTAACCTGAGCCAACGATCAGTCTTTCCATCCATTGCTGCCCCGGTGAGCATTATGTCAAGGGGAGGGGGCGCTCCGGTATCGATTGCGCTCAGCCACATGTTGCGACGTCTAAAACCGGATGGCAGGCGAAATTGGATCACCCGATCATGGGCATTGAACAACAGGCACAACCGGCCCCCGTTGGCCCGGGCGTCATGGATTATGCAACCAAGGGCCTTGCCGCCACCCTGCCAGTCAGGGGTCTGCCCGGATGGGCCGAACCACGTAATATCCCCCTCCTCGTAGAACTGCTCCCTGGAAAGCACTGGATGTTCCTTCCTGAAGGCAATCATTGCCCTGAAAAAATTGAATATCTCCCTGTTACGGTCAAGAAGATCCCAGTTGTACCAGGATATCTCGTTATCCTGGCAGTAGGCGTTGTTGTTGCCCATTTGGGTCCTCCTGAATTCATCCCCACCAAGGATCATGGGCACACCCCTTGAAAGAAATAGGGTGGCTATCATGTTCTTTATCTGCCTTGTTCTAACAGCCTGGATTCCAGGATCGCTGGTTTCTCCTTCCACCCCGTAGTTACAGCTATAATTTTCATCGGAGCCATCCATGTTATCCTCGCCATCTACCTCGTTGTGTTTGCGCTCGTAGCTGACGAGATCGTTCAGTGTAAAGCGATCATGACAGGTGATAAAGTTGATGCTGTTCACCGGCTGTTTACCCATGTGTTTGTACAGATCCGCACTTCCACACAGGCGGCTCGCAAGGTGAGGCACCATTCCAGGCTCTCCCCTCCAGTACCTGCGGATGTCATCCCTGTATCTGCCGTTCCATTCAGACCAGCGTCTGCCCGGGAAACTGCCCACCTGATAAGCGCCACCAAGGTCCCATGCCTCGGCAATGAGTTTTACGTCCCTCAGTATCGGATCCTCGGCTATATGCTCCAGTACCGGTGGGTTACTGATAATATTGCCTTCCATGTCGCGCCCCTGAATCGATGCCAGATCGAACCTGAATCCATCAACATGCATCTCGATGACCCAATACCGAAGACAGGCCAGGATGAAGTCCCTGACCACGGGATGATTACAGTTCACCGTGTTCCCGCAACCTGAAAAATTCCTATACCTCCTGCCACCGTCGGCAAGCAGGTAATAGATCGTGTTATCCAGGCCACGCATGTGTAACATGGGGCCAAATTCATCACCCTCAGCGGTATGGTTAAAGACCACATCGAGTATCACCTCTATGCCGGCATCGTTGAGTTCCCTGACCATTTCCTTGAATTCAAGCACCTGTGACCCGTAACCGCCGGAGCAGGAATAGCTCTCCTTCGGGGCAAAAAAGCCCACGGTGCTGTAACCCCAATAGTTCTTCAGCCTCTCACCGGTAAAGGGATTGATCCGGGTAAGCTCATTTTCATTGAACTCATGGACAGGAAGCAGCTCCACTGCCGTGATACCCAGGGACTTGAGATAGGGTATTTTATCTATGAGCCCCTTATATGTACCTGGGCATTTAACCCCTGAGGACGGATGGATGGTAAAACCACGGACATGGGTCTCATAGATAATGGTCTGGGACCATGGACGCCTGAGAGGCCGGTCGTCCTTCCACTCAAAGGGATAATCGTTTAGCACCACCGATTTCGCAGCCCATGGGCCGTTATCCTCGGTAGAAAGTGAAAGGTCCATCAACGGAGAGCCAGGATCATAGGCCTTAGCCCTGTGAAAATCCCACTCTGATACCCCTGACAGGGCACAACTATATGGGTCTATTACGGCCTTGTGACGATTGAACCTGAAACCTGCCGCGGGTACAAATGGTCCATGAACCCGGTAGGTATAACACCATCCAGGCCCTATTCCCTTGATCCACATATGCCATATGTCACCTATGCGGTTGTGGTCTGGATCGAACTCAAGGACTACTACAGGCTCCTTGTCCTCGCACGTCTTATAGAGGTATATCCATACCTTCATGGCGTTACGGCTGAAAAGCGCAAAGTTATAACCGCCCTTGTAACTGGAAAGGCCAAGGGGTTCAGGCCGTCCCCTGTCAGTCTCAAAAATGAATTCTCCAGAAGTCACAACACCCTTGCCAACCACTTGATAATCGCCCCCCTATTTTTGTAATATTTATACAACTTACTGTTATCACAAAACTAAAAACCTCTTGGCTGAAAATATACCAGGTGTTAATCTCTACCACGGCAATGATTTGCCCACGGCTCCCATAATTTTCCGGGATCCTTAAAAACTACTACCTGGTCCAAACAAGCGGCATTCAATATGCGAAAACGCGGTATGCCAGGCACGCGACAGGAACTGCTTTGCCGACGAACAACATGACTAGCAGACAAAAAAGAGGAAATTCCCAGGGGTCCACGCCGTGCACCACGATGCAGCCCTCCTGGCATTAAATATCCTAATTGCATTAAAGTGAAAATAGTCGCGCAGGCCTTTCCCTGGTATTTTCGCTGGAATGTCCATAGTCTCTAACAACAGGAGTCCATATGTCAACTAAAGAAAAGATCCTCGTACTCGATTTCGGTTCCCAGACCACCCAGTTGATAGCAAGAAGGGTCAGGGAGGAAAAGGTCTATTGTGAGATCCACCCCTTCAACGTATCCATCGACCAGATAAAGGCTATGGCCCCAACGGGGATCATACTCTCCGGAGGGCCTGCCAGTGTTTATGATCCAGAGGCTCCATCGATTTCGCCAGAGGTATTTGAACTTGGGCTCCCTATGCTTGGAATCTGCTATGGGATGCAGCTTACGTGTCATCTCCTTGGCGGGCTGGTGGAAAGATGTGCCCACAGGGAATACGGACCTGCAAAGCTCACCATAGATGAGGTGAATGATATATTTTACGGGCTTGCCCCACCACCTGTAACACACCAGGTCTGGATGAGCCATGGAGACAGGATAGAGAAGCTGCCCTCTGGATTCAAGGCCATTGCCCATAGCGAGACGTGTCCAGTGGCTGCCATGAGGCATGAAAGCCTGCCGATCTACGGGGTCCAGTTCCATCCAGAGGTGGCCCACACCGAAATCGGGGCAGACATTATTTCGAATTTCCTGTTCAGGATTTGTGGATGCAGTCCTTCATGGGACATGCGCTCCTTCGTAGAAATCACAACCAGGCAGATCAAAGAAAAGGTCGGAGATGGCAGGGTCGTTTGTGCCCTTTCTGGTGGCGTGGACTCCACGGTCACGGCACTCCTGATCAACCGAGCCATTGGCCGAAACCTCATATGCGTGTTCGTAAACAACGGCCTTCTGAGGAAAAACGAGGCAGAAACGGTCCTTGCCTTCCTTGAGCAGCTAGACCTTAACGTCCAGTACGTAGATGCATCGAGACGCTTCCTTGAAAGGCTGAAGGGCGTAGACGACCCGGAGAAAAAACGCAAGATCATAGGTGAGGAATTCATCCATATATTCGAGGAAGAGGCCAAGAGGGCCGGCAAGGTACACTTTCTGGCCCAGGGGACCCTTTATCCTGACGTCATCGAAAGCGTATCCTTTAAAGGGCCATCGGCTGTCATAAAGAGCCATCACAATGTAGGCGGCCTTCCAGAGGTAATGAAACTTGAGCTGATCGAGCCGCTCAGGGAACTCTTCAAGGATGAGGTGCGTAAGGTCGCAAGGGAGCTTGGCATGCCCGATGAACTCATAAACCGCCACCCATTCCCCGGACCAGGGCTTGCCATACGTGTCCTGGGTGCGGTAACCGAAGAGCGCCTGGACATCCTGAGGGAGGCCGACGCCATTGTGCTGGAGGAGATGAAGGCATCGGGATGGTACCAGAAGGTATGGCAGGCCTTTGCGGTGCTCCTACCCATCCACACAGTAGGGGTCATGGGGGATGAACGCACCTATGATAACGTGGTGGCCATAAGGTGCGTGGAAAGCCTCGATGCCATGACAGCCGATTGGGCCAGGCTACCCTATGATCTCATGGCCAGGCTCTCGAACAGGATCATAAACGAGGTAAGGGGGGTAAACCGAGTCTGCTACGATATAAGCCCTAAGCCCCCGGCAACCATTGAATGGGAATGACATGGGTTTTGTCCACCTTCACCTGCATACTGAATACAGCCTCCTTGACGGGGCCATAAGGCTCAAGGACCTGTTCCCAAGGGCCAAGGAGTTTGGATACGGCGCAGTAGCCATGACTGACCACGGCGTGATGTACGGGGCACTCAAGTTCTACCAGCAGGCCCTGGCCCACGGCATAAAGCCAATCCTTGGGTGTGAGGCCTACGTGGCCCCAAGGGGTAGATTTGACAAAAATGCGAGGAGCGCAGGGGATGCTGCCTACCACCTCGTCCTGCTCGCCATGGATAATACCGGCTACAAGAATCTGCTCAAGCTGGTTACCAAGGCCCAGTTCGAGGGGTTCTACTACAAGCCCAGGATAGACATGGAACTCCTTGAAGAATTCAACCAGGGACTCATTGCCCTCTCCGCCTGCCTACACGGACAGGTCCCTGCTGCCCTCTTGAAGGGTGATGAAAAGGGGGCAAAGGCCCTGGCAGAGACCTATGCCAGTATCTTCAAGGACAGGTTCTATCTGGAGATCCAGGAAAACGGCATACCCGAGCAAACCGAGGTGAATAAGGGACTGATCGATCTTGGAAGGCGACTCGGCATCCCGCTTGTCGCTACGAACGATTGCCATTACCTGAGCTCTGGAGACGCCAAGGCGCACGAGGTCCTTCTGTGCATACAGACGGGCAAGACTATAAAGGATACGGATAGGATGCGATTTTCAACCGATGCCCTCTACTTCACGTCGCCGGAAGAGATGGCAAGGAGGTTTGAACAGCATCCTTACGCCCTGGATCTTACCGTTGAGATAGCCGAAAGGTGCAACGTTGAGCTTGAACTTGGCAGGCACCACTTCCCTAAGTACCCCCTGAAGGATGGACAGACGTACGAAGAGCGCTTCGAGTCCCTTGCACGGCAAGGCCTGGAGGTCAGGCTGAAGGAGTTGAACCTGGACCCTGAGCAGGAAGGAATATACAGGAAACGCTTCGAGACCGAGCTTGAGGTCATCAAGGCCAAGGGCTTTGCATCCTACTTTCTCATCGTATCCGACTTCATAAACTGGGCCAAATCGAAATCCATTGCCGTAGGCCCTGGCCGGGGATCGGCCGCTGGCTCCCTGGTGGCCTACTCCATGAAGATCACCGACATCGATCCTGTGCGCTACGGCCTGTTCTTTGAACGCTTCCTCAACGTGGAACGGGAATCCCTACCTGATATAGACGTAGACTTCTGCATGAGCCGGCGTGACGAGGTCATTCGTTACGTGGCTGAAAAGTACGGCGGGGAGGAATTCGTGGCCCAGATCATCACCTTCGGCCAGATGAAGGCGAAGGCAGTGATACGTGATGTGGGAAGAGGGCTCGGGATGCCATATCAAGAGGTGGACAAAATCGCAAAGCTTGTCCCTGATCAGCTCAAGATGACCCTGGAAAAGGCACTTGAGATGGAGCCCAAGCTCAGGGAACTTGAAAAAAAGGACCAGGGGGTAGCAGACCTCCTCACAATAGCCAGGGCCCTTGAAGGCCTTCCGCGCCACTCCTCCACCCATGCCGCCGGGGTGGTCATCTCGGACAGGCCAATGGTCGAATACCTGCCACTTACCAAGGGCCAGCACGATGAGACCGTCACCCAGTTCGACATGAAGGACGTGGAGAAGACAGGACTCATCAAGTTCGACTTCCTTGGGCTCAAGACCCTGACCGTAATAGACACGGCACTTAAGCTGATAAAGGAGCACACGGGACAGGATATAGATCTTTCTACCCTCCCGCTTGACGACCATGAGACCTTTGAACTCCTTTCAAGGGGCGATACCACCGGCGTATTCCAGCTTGAAAGCAGCGGCATGAAAGACCTTATAAGGCGGATGAAGCCTTCAAGCTTCACTGACATGATCGCCCTCGTGGCCCTCTACCGGCCAGGACCACTTGAAAGCGGCATGGTGGACCAGTTCGTCAAGGCAAAACACGGAGAGATAGAGGTCAGTTACCTGCTTCCACAACTTGAACCCATACTGAAGGAGACCTACGGAGTTATCGTCTACCAGGAACAGGTAATGAAAATTGCCCAGGAATTGGCAGGCTACAGCCTGGGTGAGGGGGACCTTCTCAGGCGCGCCATGGGCAAGAAAAAGCCCGAGGAGATGGCGGACCAGCGGGAGAGGTTCATGTCAGGGGCCAGGGAGAGGGGGATCCCTGAAGACAAGGCCCAGACCATATTCGATCTCATGGAGAAGTTTGCAGGCTATGGATTCAACAAGAGCCATTCTGCTGCCTATGCCCTGATCGCCTACCAGACCGCTTGGCTGAAAACCCATTATCTCGTCCCGTTCATGGCATCCCTTCTGTCCAACGAACTGGGCAACACCGACGGTGTTGTAAAATTTCTCACCGAGTGCCAGGCAAGGGGCATCAAGATACTTCCCCCCGATATAAATTTCAGTCGTACCGACTTCACCCTTGAGGGGACCAGCATCCGCTTCGGCCTAGCCGCAGTCAAGAACGTAGGTGCCGGTGCCATCGAATCCATTGTAAGCCAGAGGGAAAAGGGCGGGAAATATACGGACTTCGAGGATTTCTGTTCCAGAGTGGATCTCAGAAAGGTCAATAAAAGGGTCATAGAGAGCCTTATAAGGTGTGGTGCCTTTGACTCCCTGGGCTGCAAGCGCTCGCAGCTAATGGCTGTGTTGGATCAGGCCATGGAGGCAGGTCAAGCAAAACGGAAAGAGAGGCTTGCAGGCCAGAGATCCCTGTTCGACTTAATGAGTAAATCTGCTGGTGACGATATGGCTGTAAAGGGAATATCTATCCCGGATATCCCAGAATGGCCAGATTCTGAGAAACTCAACAATGAAAAGCTGGCCCTTGGCTTTTACATTAGCGGCCACCCCCTGGACCCATACAGGCAGGATCTGGACAGGTTGTGTCATGTCAACACCAGGAACCTTATAGGGGTACCGGATGGCACCGTTGTAAGTCTTGCAGGGGTAGTAAGAAGTAAAAAGGAGATAGCCACCAGGAAAGGAGACAGGATGGCCTTCATCGTCCTCGAAGACCTCTATGGATCGGTAGAGGTGGTATGCTTCCCTGAAATCTACTCGAAAAGCCGAGAAGTCATTGACAGCGATGCGCCTTTATGGATAGAAGGGGATTTGAAGAAGGAAGGTGGGGCGGAGGAAACCGTCACCTGTAAGGTGCTCGCATCAAATGTCCGTCCGCTGGAAGAAATACGCAGGCTCAGGGCATCAAGCCTTGTTATCGAGCTTGAGGCCGACAGGGTGGATCCTGGGGTACTTGAAAAGATAAGGGATCTTCTCAGTGAAAGCCCTGGAGACTACCCTGTTTCCATATCGATAGCGGTCCGGCCCCACGGAAGGGTCTTTCTGAGTCTTCCAGACGATTTCAAGGCGTCCAACACCCCTGAGCTATCCACCTCAATCTGTGAGCTATTGGGGTATCCAGGCATTAAGGTTGAATATCAGGCGCATTGACAATTGCCCCGAATCGGCTGGTGATCCTTAAGAAATCCTTGTTTTTAAGGGGGTTAGCCTGGTTCAGATGGATTTTTTACCTGGGAAACAACACATCTACCATCAGGGCCATCTCTTCATGCCCAATGGCACGCCACCAGATCGCGAACCCCGGAAAATAATATATCAACCCCTAAGGAGTTTCCACATGGCTAAAGAACATGTCTTCTAACAAACATGGAAGGTGGCCTGACCCGGCCTATGTCAGGGAGCTTGAAAACCAGGTCAGGCATCTCAAGGAGCAGTTGGCACGGCTCGAGGACCTTCAAAGTGCCCTGCAAAAGAGCGAGAGCAGGCTCAGGGAGGCACAACGGCTGGCCCATCTCGGTTTCTGGGAAGTGGACCTCTTAACCGGTGAACTTTACTGGTCGGATGAGACCTTTCGAATATTCGAGGTGGAACCGGATACGTTCGAGGCATCCTACCAGGCCTTCCTTGACCTGGTCCACCCGGATGATCGAAGACTGGTGGACGAGACCTACAAAAAATCCGTTGAAAAAAAGACACACTATGAGATAGAGCACAGGCTTCTTCTTAGAAATGGCAAGATAAAGTACGTAACAGAAAAGGGCCATACCGAATATGATGGATCAGGTAACCCGGTAAGATCCATGGGTATTGTCTGGGATATAACCGAACGGCATGAACTTGAGGAGCAGCTCCGCCAGTCCCAAAAAATGGAGGCAGTAGGCCGGTTGACCGGTGGTATAGCCCACGACTTTAACAACCTCCTTACCACTATTCTCGGCTATTCGGAGATCGCCCTTTTAAGCCTGCCTGATGATGATCCCATGCATGTAAACGTCAAAGCAGTCTTCGAGGCAGCGGAAAAGGCCTCGATCCTGGTAAAACAGCTTCTGGCCTTCAGCCGCAAGGAGGTAATAGATACCCGGATCGTCAATCTGAGGACCATCGTATCCAACATCTCCTCTCTACTGGAACGGCTGATGGGAGAAGATATAATCATAGATTTCAACATAGACACTGAAACAAATAATATCCAGGCAGATGTCGGTCAGATGGAGCAGATCCTGCTCAATCTTTGTGTAAATGCACGAGATGCCATGCCAGGTGGCGGCAGGCTCATAATCGACATAGAACAGATAGAACTTGAGTGCGATTATTATTCAGGGGGTCGGAAGCTATCATCCGGCAAATACGTCATATTGAGCGTGACAGACAATGGCTCTGGAATACCCCCTGAAAACATCGACAAGATCTTTGAGCCATTTTTTACCACGAAACAACAGGGACATGGAACCGGCCTCGGACTATCTACTGTATATGGAATAGTAAGACGGCAAAAGGGGCAGATATTTGTCTACAGTCAACCTGGCGTTGGAACCACATTCAAGGTATATCTTCCCGTGGCAAAAGAGGATATGCCAGAGGACCAGATTCAGGCACCCGTCACCGATACCCTGCCCAGAGGCACGGAAACCATCCTTGTTGTGGATGATGAACCCGGGATCAGAAACCTCGTCCAGGACACCCTGGCCCCTTTGGGTTACAAGGTCTTGAGCGCCAGCGGAGGCAAGGAGGCCTTTGAAATCGTGCTCAAGAGCGATAAATTGGACCTTATTCTGACAGATGTTATCATGCCCGGGATGAATGGCATGGAGCTGGTAAACGCCCTTTCTGGCTCTGCCATGGGGATCAAGGTGCTTTTCATGTCGGGTTATACCGACAACGTAATAGCTAGGCATGGAATCCTCGAAAAGGGGATAAACTTTATTAGTAAGCCCCTGGTGCCCAGCCTACTTGCTGTAAAAATCAGGCAGATCCTTGACCGGCATTGAATGCCAATAGCGATTTTTTACGAACCTGGCAACAAGGGTACACATCGGATTGCCTTCCGGGCCCAAGGGATGAATGCTGTTCAACATTTCTCAATTCTTTTGCTGCCTGCGCCTGGCCCCGCATCCCATGGCGGAAACCATTGTCTTGAAGGCATATCTTCATGGTCAACATAAAGGATGGGTCATTCTCATGTACGCATTTGAAAAACCTGGTTATAAGAACACGGATAGGATCCTGGGCCTACTGAAGGGGGCCTGTCAGGAATATGGCATAAAGGAAGTCGTTCTGGCCTCCACCCACGGTACCACAGGCCTTGCGGCGGCCAGGATGTTACAGGACGCACCGGATATAAGGCTTATTGTCGTAACCCATAACTTCGGCTTAAAGGATGCCGGCACCCTGGAGATGTCCCCTGAAACCAGGTCCGAGATAGAAAGCCTGGGTGCGACGGTATATACCGGCACCATGCCCTTTCGTAACATCGGCACGGCAATCAGGCAGATGGTAGGCTATTCCCAGCAGGATCTCGTGGCGAACACACTAAGAATGCTGGGCCAGGGCCTGAAGGTCTGTGTCGAGATAGCACTTATGGCCTCTGATGCCGGCCTGATAGGCACGAACGACATACTTACCGTTGCAGGTACAGCCAGGGGAGCAGATACCCTTGCCCTAATAAAACCGGCGCCATCAAACAGGCTTTTTGACCTCAAGATCCGAAATATCCTGGCAAAGCCTGTAAATTGGTAACCTTTTCATTGAGCCCCATAGATCTTCATGCGGCCCGTACCCTTGGCGCCGCACCCATGGCATTAAACACGCCCCTGGGGAAGGATGTATCTTCAAGGTAAAATCAACATCAAAGGAGAGGACAAGGCCCGTGTCAAAAAAAAAGGAAGGTATAAAAATCGTATGCCAGAACCGCAAGGCCAGGCATGAATACCTTATAGAAGACACGTATGAGGCAGGCATGGCCTTGCTCGGCCCTGAGGTAAAATCACTCAGGGAGGGCCGGGCAAACCTCACCGACGGCTATGTGGATATTCGAAACGGAGAGGCTTGGCTGCACAACGTTCACATCTCTCACTATCCCCATGCAATGAATGCCGGTCATATTGACCCTACCAGAACGCGCAAGCTATTGCTCAAGAAAAGGGAAATTAAAAGGCTTCAAGGCAAGGTCCAGGAAAGGGGCTACACCCTGATACCTCTTCGTATATATTTCAAGAATGGCAAGGCCAAGGTGGAAATAGCCCTGGCCAAGGGCAAGAAGCTCTACGACAAGCGCGAGACCATGCGCCGAATGACCATGGAACGTGAACTTCAAAAGAGGTACAAGATAAGGTAAAATCTCTCTCGGATGCTCTCACATTGACGAGCTACCGATCACTGCTTATCTTTTTTAAAATTTTAGAGCCAGCCATAATCATTCCTCCGATGGGGGCGAACCGGATTCGACGGGGGTATGGAAGCTCAAGTTGCGTGTCGGGGACCTGCAACCTCGTAAAAAGGCAGGAAAAAACACAAACGCCGACTCTGAATACGAGTACGCACTGGCCGCTTGATCGGCCACGTCTGACCTGGACCGCCTGCTGTCTAGGATCAGGCGTCATTCAAGCAGGATCGCTTTCGAGGGGTGCTTACCTCCTGGAAGGTTAAACATATGTAAGCTAGTCTGACCATCCCTTGTCCAGATGGGGCTGATCAGGCGAAACTTAATATCTGGACTACGCACGTAGAGGCTTGGGTGGAATGCTTCCGGACGCGGGTTCGATTCCCGCCGCCTCCACCAAACCACCTGTTGAGTTAACACAACCTCGTCCTAATCCAAAAGTCCGGGAAATCTGAGTATGAAATTAATTTCGATTTCCTCAATTCTTATCAAACGGAGAATTGTGGCACCTTGTAATTGATTGATTTTACGAGTGTTATAAGATTGAGGTTTTCGGACGAGCGTTCGAAAAACGGGTGGTACGGTACAGGTTTTCGAACTTTTCAGAAAAAGGCCAAGAAGGAAACGGATTTCCACTTGATTTCCCATTCTGGAGAAAACGCTGTTTTCTGAGAATTACGCAACGCATGGAGAATAAAGCAATTACAGGGCTACTCATACCAGACTTGGTTTTCGAAAATGAAATATGGTCTGAGAGACCGGGTGTCATTTCGAACGCTCGTCTGGGGAAATGAGCGGGAACTTGCGTTTATCTGTTTTCCCCATGCTTATATTTTGCCCAACCCCTTAATCCTAAAATAAGAAAGACTGTTATTTTAGGTTACGCTGCTTGACTCCCGGTGTATCTTTTGTTATTCTAATATAAGCTATCAATATAAAATAACGAAATGGCTTATTTTAGGATACGGGATAATGATGAAGCGTGAACTCCAGGGACGTTATGTGACCATATCAACGGTGGGTGAGGAGGCCCGGGCCTTTGTTCCGGCACCGCTTCCCCCGCAACCGCCCATTGAATGGACGCCGGAGTTGCGCGGCAAATTCGACCAGGCGCTGTTGGCGCTTGGGCGGCTGGACAGTATTTCCACCTTCCTGCCGGATATCTCCCTGTTCCTCTATATGTATGTTCGCAAGGAGGCGGTGCTCTCTTCCATGATCGAGGGAACGCAGTCATCGCTCTCCGATCTTCTTCTTTTTGAACTGGACATGGAGCCCGGTGTGCCGATGGATGATGTCCGGGAAGTGAGCAACTATGTGGCAGCCCTGGACCATGGATTGAAGCGACTGGCCGGGGGATTTCCGCTGTCCCTGCGACTGATTAAAGAAATGCACTCCATACTGCTTGCCAGGGGACGGGGCAGCAACCAGACACCGGGACAATTCCGCAGGACCCAGAACTGGATCGGCGGCACCCGGCCCGGCAACGCGGCCTTTGTTCCCCCACCGGCTGACCAGGTCATGGAGTGTATGGGCAAACTGGAGTTGTTCCTGCATGACCAGCCGGAACCGACCCCCGCGCTCCTCAAGGCAGCGCTTGCCCATGTGCAGTTCGAGACCATCCATCCGTTTCTGGATGGCAACGGCCGTCTTGGTCGTCTGCTGATCACGCTGCTCTTGTGCGAACAGAAAGTGCTCCGGGAACCTCTGCTTTCCTAAGCCTCTATTTCAAGACACACCGCCGCTATTACTATGAGTTGCTAAACAATGTACGTTTGACCGGA
>JAJRZR010000101.1 GCA_024275145.1 Deltaproteobacteria bacterium
CCAACCGGCAGGTCGAGGAAATCCTGGATGAAATCGACCAACGTCTGGGATCCGTGGGCAACTAGATGAAACGCCGTAGGTCTGGACATAACACGATGGACGGCCTTTCCCTATCCATGTACCTTAATGGACTCGAAAAGGATGGATTGAGGCGGAGGCTAGCCAAGCTCGAGGCAGTTGACGGTAGGCATGTGCATATCTCCGGCAGTGACCTCATTGATTTTTCGTCAAATGATTATCTCGGTCTTTCCGGCCATCCGACCCTGCGCCAGGGTGCGCTTGCCGCAATGGAGGTCTGGGGGACCGGTGCCAGGGCCTCAAGGCTCATGAGCGGAGGTTTAAGGATACACCTGCAGCTTGAATCAGCCGTTAAGGCCCTCAAGGGAGCACAGGAGGCCTTGGTCTTTGGAAGTGGTTACCTTGCGGCCATCGGTATGATACCCGCCCTGTGCGGCAGGGGTGACTGTGTGTTCATGGATCGTCTCAGCCATGCGAGCATCGTGGACGGCGTCCTGCTTTCCAAGGCCAGGTTTTTCAGATTCCACCACAACGACATGGAACATCTCGAGTCCTTGCTTAGAAAACACCGTGGCCGTTACAGCAACGCCCTTATCATAACCGAAAGCCTTTTCAGCATGGATGGTGACATGGCGCCGCTCAGGGATCTCATCGATCTGAAACATGAGTACAATACCCTGTTGATGGTGGATGAGGCCCATGCTACAGGTGTCTTCGGGGAACATGGAGAAGGCCTTGTGAACAGTGAGCTTGCCACGGACGTGGATATAACTATGGGTACGTTTGGAAAGGCATTTGGCGGTTACGGAGCCTTTGCCGCCCTTAGCTCCATGCTCAAGGAATTTCTCGTGAACCGGTGCAGAAGCATCATCTTTTCCACTGCGTTGCCGCCCCCAGTGGTCGGTACCAACCTGGCAGCCCTGGAACTTTCCTCCAGGGAATCATGGCGTAGGGAAAGGCTCCTGGAGCTTTCAGCCAGGTTCAGACAACTGCTCAGGAAATACACTGGAATAGATGCCAATGGCACATCCCAGATCATACCTGTAATAATAGGTGGCAATAAAGAGGCCTTGATCATCGAGAGGAAATTGTTTGAGATGGGCTTCATGGTAAAGGCGATACGTCCCCCTACGGTTCCCAGAAAAACCGCCAGGCTGAGGATATCCCTCTGTGCCACCCATACGCCGGAGGACCTTGAAAGACTGGCAAGGGGCATCGCACAATCATTAAATTAAAGGGTGCAGAGGAAGCCGCCTTCTCACGCCTGTATGCCATCTCGCATGATAACCTCAATGCAATGAAGATCCACTCCATGCCCCGGCTCCATACATCCAGCTCGAACGAGTTTCTTTCGATTCCAAGGGGTTTCAAACGATCCTTGGTATTGATTCCCGGTTGGGGATTCACTGCCAATGTATTTTCAACCCTTGAGCTGCCCTATGATTATATCGTGCCCCTCTATCCTGTTACCGGCCCGTTGAACAGTGCGCTGACAGCCTTTCTGGATCAAAACGGCATAGGCAGGGTATCCATCCTGGGATGGTCTATGGGGGGACTTTGTGCCGTCGAGTATTGTAAGACCTGTGGAGATCGTGTTGACAGTCTTTTTCTCTTTTCCCTGAGGTTCCACTACAGGCCTGAGGATATAGAGGCCTTGAGATCCGGCATCCTCTCTGATAAACAGCGTGCACTCAAGGACTTCCACAGATTGTGCTTCACGGGTCATAGGCAGGATTACACCTGGTTTTGCAGGGATTGTCAGTCCGAAACGCTGGCTATATGGAGTAGTGATGACCTAATATCTGGCCTAAATTATTTATTACAAAATACGATTTATTAGTCATTTTTCTATATCCTTTCCAGGATAAAACATGTGTCGGTATTCCACGGGAGAAGGGACTTGATTGCCCCCCTGGATGATTTACCACGGTTTCCAAGGAATGTATATTTCAAGGTAGCCTCTACGGCCGGCCACCTTCCATTCCTTATCCCAAAGATACAGGAGAGGATCATTGCTGCGGAAAAGAAACGTATCCCACGCCTTTTCAAGGGCCGCGGTAACCTATGACCATTATTCCCGGATACAGGAAGAACTTGGCCAGGGACTCATTGAGAAAGTAAAACATCTATCTGAGGCCAAAACCATACTTGAAATCGGATGTGGTACCGGAGGCTATACACTCCTTCTTGCTGATGCCTTTCCCCATGCCTCTATTACTGCCATGGACATTTCAAGGGCCATGCTTGCCCGCACTGCCAAGAAATTAAAAGGCAGGAAAGGGATATATTTGGTCGAGGGGGATATTGAAAGCATAATATATGATATGCTCGACAAATTCCAGATTATCACCTCGAACAGCGCGCTGCATTGGTTGAATCAACTCGATATCACCATGCGCCAGCTTGCCCTCAGGCTCACGGACGATGGAGTGTTCGCGGCTACCATCTTTGGAAATCAAAGTCTCTTGGAACTCAAGAGGGTAATTGAGGAAACGTTTGGGATAAAAAGAGAGCTTCCGGCTGACACCTTTCCTTCACGGGAGGGCCTTGAGCGAATACTGGCATCGATCTTCACCGTTTGGGAAATCGACCGGCTTTCCATCAGACGAAGATATCAGGATATGTTATCCCTGCTAAGGACCCTCAAGGGCAGCGGTGTAGCCCCGGGAACCGATAACGGCCCCCTGATCAGGACCCCTCGCTCGGTCAGTGCACTGGAAGATTGCTTCAAGAGGAGATATGGTATGATAGAGATAACTTATGAGGTCTTCGTCTGCTACGGGAGGATCCGTCTATGAACGAAAATATACCGATCTTCATAACCGGTACGGATACCGGCATAGGAAAGACATTCATCACCGCCCTGCTGGCCGCATGTCTGATGGATAAAGGATACAGGATAGGGGTACAAAAATGGATCAGCACAGGTGACAGTGATGTGTGCCAGGATACGCAATTCGTCCACTCTGTGGCCCTTGACCTCTGGCATGGAAGGGATGGGCAGGTTCCGCTGCACCTGTTCGACCAGGGCTGCTACCGCCTCTCCTTTCCATCTTCTCCCCATCTGGCCGCAGAGATCGATGGGGTTCGCATCGATAACCACGTCATCGAAAGGGAATTTTCAAGGGCCAGGGACGGCTGTGACATCCTGCTTGTTGAAGGGGTAGGTGGTGTAATGGTACCCCTTTCAAGGAGATATCTGCTGATAGACCTGGTAGCAAGGCTTAAAATACCTGCCATGGTTGTGGCGAGGAGTGGACTTGGAACCTTGAATCATACCCTTCTGACCATAAACGCCCTGAGGGAAAGGGGAATTTCTGTCATCGGGATCGTGTTGAATAGCCAGGCGGAAAGGGATGAAGAATTTGAAGACAAACGGATAGTTGAAGACAATAAACTAGTCCTCTCAGACCTTGGGCATATCAAGGTATTCGGGCCTGTAGAGAGGGTCAGGCATCCCCTTGATGCACTGGGATATATCGAGCCTGTTGCCAAAACAATAATAAGGGCCTGCGTCAAAAATCCTGTTTTGCCGTAGGGCTGGTGTGGCAGCCCTGATAGGTTTTTTGCGTCCTGCCAACCTGAAGGTGACATGGCCTAGAAGTCAGGTCCTGACCTTGGGCCTCCACAGTTTACGTCGCGTGCCCCATGGTAGTGGCACCCAAAGCATCCCTGTGGGCCAGCGTGATTATTGGTATGGCAACTATAACACAGGCCGTCACGCTCACAGAAGTATTGCTCTCCATTTCCACATCCATCCACCCTGTGATTGTTGATTTCCTTTCTCAACAAATAGGTCGAAGGTCTGCTGCTCGTAGTGAGAATCGAGCCATGGGGCTCGTGGCAATCCAGGCATGAAAGCACATAATTTGAGGCTACCGGTGAGGTATTGTATGGGGCAATCACCGTACCCCTGCAAGTATAACTTTCAGAGCCCTCCCCATTTATCCCAAAATTCCTTGTGCGTTGTCCGTGCATGTCACCTGATGAACTCCAGTCTATGGCAGTGAGGTAGCCTGAAGGCGTGTTGGGATTCATGGATGCAGACTGGGTGGTAGGTACCTGGTATTGATGACAATCCAGACAAAAGGTGACATAATCAGGGGTAAGGGAACCATCCCTTATGGTTACACCACCGGGTTCATAGGTACTGTTCGAGCCGTAGAAACGGGGAGAACGATATGTAGTATACTTATCCATCCGTTCGTTCGTGTCGTCTCCCCACAGGTTTCCATGGTCGCTGGGCCTTGAGATGACAGCATATGCGGGATTGGAGGGATTCGTCTTGTTCCTCTTTACGAGATGGGGATTGTGACATGCAACGCAGGGATTGGACAAGTCCTTGAAAAAGGAGAATTTTGTCCTGGCAAAGCGCCTTATGTCATAGAGGTTGTGATATGAATTCAGGTTGAATGCCCCAAGAATATCCGTAGCGCTGTCCGTAGTATAGCCCCCAAAGGTATTGGCATATTGGCGATTGGTAATACCTCCCTCGCTCTGTACGGCCCCTACATTTATATGACAAAAGAAACAAAAGTCATCCGATTTAATATACGATCCAGTCGTGCCACCAGTAAAGTTGTTGGCAAAGAGGGCAAAGGCACAGGGGAAGCTACCCGAGGGGGAAGGCTCCGATCCGTTGATACTGGCATGTTGTTCATGACAATGAGCGCAGTTACCCCTTGCATATCCCTCTGCAGCTATGCTTGACCTGTTCACCCCCACCGTATTGGAACCATGAACAGAGTTCATGTAAGGACCGGCACCTGCACTGCAAGGGCGAAACAGGATCCATAGTGCAGGTAGGATAAGTATGATAATAGATTGAGGCTTCAACATATACACCCCTATTGTCTGAACCAAGACCAACCTTCTATATGGCTGACAGCCGAAAGTTATTTTTCTTATCGGCAATCTTGGCAAGCAGATGATTTCTTGTTATAAGCTTCGTTATATAATGGTTGGCGCCATCATGACGCCTCCCTCAGGGCACCATGGACAGTGCCCAAGGGTAATTTGTTTTTTTCATGATAAATTCTATAATCTTATAAATAAATTAACAAGTCATCTCTGGAAAACGGTTTGAGGGAACCTGGTGAAAATCCAGGACGGGCCCGCCACTGTGAGTGGGGACGAAATCCGCATGTGCCACTGATGCGCCCTTGAGGCAACGGGAAGGCGCGGACAGTAGAACGAACCACGAGTCAGGATACCTCAAGCCGCTTTTTGCATGAATCCACTTGCTGGCGTGGGGCCCGGCAGGGGATCAGTATGGACCAGGAGTAGTTGCGGGCAAGGCTCGGGTCGGAATCGATCTGGGCCTTTTTATTTTGCCTGGAACAGGCTTGGTTCCCCGCCCCAAGAACTCAAGGAGGGTTATTTATGTTTTTTCTACGTATTGCTGGAGTCGTTGTTTTACTGACCAGTCTGTTTATCGGCCCGGTGGCCATGGCTTCACAGGAGGGTGTATTGAGATTCCTTAAGCCTCAAATCCAGAAAAGAAGGCCTGCTATTGTTCTCGTAGCCTTTGGCACCAGCACCAAGGCACAGGTTACCTTTGATCACCTGGATGAGGAGATAAGAAAGGCTTTCCCTGACAATGAGATAAGATGGGCGTTTACCTCAAAGATAATCAGGGACAAGATGAATTCCATCTATAGGAAGAAAGGTATTGGCAAACGTCTCCACAGCCTTCCACAGGTCCTGGCGGATCTCGAGGCTGACGGGTTCAGACGGGTAATTGTACAATCACTTCATATA
>JAJRZR010000102.1 GCA_024275145.1 Deltaproteobacteria bacterium
CTTCGTGCGGCCCGTGCCTTTGACACCGCCCTCCAAGGACATGGAGACATGGCCCAGAGGCAGGATGCACTTTCACGGTAGAGTATGAAAAGAACAGTACCGATCCTGGCGTTTTTTTTCGGATAGAGGAAAGTCTGACGACCTATCCAAATTCCCCACAGCTATGACTGACCAATATGCGCCTGAACCAGGGATAAAAGCCTGTCGGCATTTACGGGCTTTTCCACATAATATAGTATGCCGGCCTCCCTGGCATCCTTCTCTGAGACCCGGCCACCCCTTGCTGTGAGGAGGATCATGGGTATATCGGGATTCTTCTTTATCAACTCCCTGGCAATAGCCAGGCCATCACCATCCGGCAATTGGTAGTCCAGGATAGCAAAATCAAATCTTTCCCTTGAGTCCATTGCCTGCGCAACGTTGCTGCACTCTACCACATCATACCCCTTGTTCCTCAACAGTGTCCCAAGAAGTTTGGATACTATAAGGCTATCGTCCACGATAAGCATTCTTTTCATAATATTTTACCTCTTGCCATAGGGTCTACAAAACATGCTCATATGATATCCCTGAGAGATACAATCAGATCAGATATGAAATTGCTTTACCAATCCATTGAGTTCCTCGGCCAACCCCAAGAGCCTTTTTGAGGTAGAAGAGGTCTTTTCAGCGGCGTTGGCCACGATATTGACCGCTTCCCCCAGGCCCTGAAGCTGTCTGACGGAATCGCTGGTTACGGATGCGCTCTCCTGGGACCTGCGGCTTATTTCATTGACAGCCGCAGCGTTCTGCTCCATGGCCTTTGAGACATCCTCTGATATGGCCTTGACCGGATCAACCATCTCGTTGATCTGCCCTATGGCCTCCACCGATGCCTGTACCCGCTCCCTGAGCTCCTGCATATTGGCAACGATCTTGTCTGCCGCACCACCTGTCTGATGGGCCAGATCCTTTACCTCTCCAGCCACCACTGCGAATCCCTTACCCGCCTCTCCTGCCCTGGCTGCCTCAATGGTGGCATTCAATGCAAGCAGATTCGTTTGCTCGGCAATGGTCCTGATAAATTTCATCACATCTTCGATGCGTGCGAAATGCCTGTTCAATTCGCTTATGGTCTCGGAGGCATTATCGACCTGTCCCCCTATTTCCTCGATCATATTTACCGTGAGGATCGAACTCTGTGCCACTTCTTTGACCGTTGCTGTAACCTCTTCGTTGGCAGCGGCCAGAGAGGCCATGCTCTCTTCGTTCTTGGAGCTGGCAAGGGCTATTTCCTCTGCCTGGGCACTGGCCTCCGTAGCGCTGCTGGCCGTCTGGCAGGCCACTTCCTCAAGATGCTTGCCCGTCTCCTCCAGGGAAGAGGACTGGCTCATCATGTTTATGATGAGCTGTCTGAGCTGCTTTATGGTCTTGTTTGTGGCATCTGCAAGCTGCCCCATTTCGTCATTGTGACGTTTCGGTACCAATGCACGCAGATCCCCCTTGGCAACCCTTTCGAGAACCGAAAGCTCCTCTCGAAGTGGTTTCAGGAAAACCCCCTTCATCAAGAACCATATAATGGCAGCGACCATCATGAAGGATAAGAGGCCTATAGTACCTACGTGAATGATCGTATCACGCTGGGCCCTTATAAAGGGAGTCAAATCCGTCAAGGTTACATACACTCCGGCTGTGCTGCCATCATAGTTCCTTATAGGAGAGGCGACGACCATGGTATGAGCGACCTGTCGGGTTACAAGGTGCTCAGAGGCACTGTCCAAGAATTGTTTATCTATCAGGGCATCAGCCCGGCCCTTGGACGTGGAAAAGATGAGGTCATATCCCTCAAGCTGGGTATTGCTCCCGGAGGTGTCGAGCAACTTTATCCTTTTATTGTGTTTCCTGAAAAGAATTGCATTCTGGTCATACTTTTTAGCTACCGTACCAACAAGGTTTTTCAGGTTGCTCATCACCTCGACGCTGCCAACGACCTCCCCGAATTTATCCCGGATAGGGGCTATCCCCCGTATCGCGAGCCCTGCCCTGCCAGCCTCTATACCGGCAACAGGCTTGCCGGTTTTTATGGTATCCAAGACCGACTGGCGGAAAGAGGACAGGTCATCACCGTTTTTCTCAGGTTTCCACACCCTGAGGAAGGATTTTGCCGGGGGAACATGGACATGGACCTTTATAGGATTTTGTGGATTGGCATTATTCAATTTCTTCCAAAGTGGGATGAAAACCGAACCGAGCCACTTCCTGTCACCGGTTTTAAGAGCCAATGGCACCCCTTGAAGCTGGGAAAACATGATCGCCTGCCTCAGATATTCCCCTGCCATCTGACGGATCTCCTGCTCTAGCGCAAGTTGCCTTTCCTTTACCTTTGCCACAAGCAGATTCCTCTGATCCTCTACTATGGATATCGTCTGCATGGTTGAAACGCTCAGAACCATCCCAATCACCAACAGGACTGCAGTGATCAGCTTGACACCTATAGACAGATCCAATAGGCGGCTCAGGATGCCTTTTTGATGTAGATTGTTGTCAGAAGGGC
>JAJRZR010000103.1 GCA_024275145.1 Deltaproteobacteria bacterium
CCTCGACATGGCCCAACCCCATAGTCTGCTTCCACTAATTTCCCTTCTCTTGCACGAAAAACCTTTAACCTCGTGGCGGGAATGTACCGGGTATGGCCTCTCTACTGCCTCCTCAATGCCAAGCCAATCCCTGACCATTACGACATCCCCGAACGGGACACCGGTCTGGGCCATACCCCAGGGGCCTGGATTCATGCCCAGGAATAAGACGGGTGCCGTCCCTGTCGCATACCTTCTCAGATATTCTTCGTATGGCCTGCGGGCATAAATCATGGGATTGTATACATAGGCAACCCTTCCGGAAAACTCCAATGCACCTGCTGAGACAGCCAGTTGCCTGGATATGTCCCTTAGGCGAATGAATACGCCGGCATGGGAGTACTGCCTGCCCGTCTCTGTCATCTTCGTCAGGACACCTTGTTTTGCAAGATCCCTGGATGGAGATCAGGAAAGGTGGTCACCGACGGCGACAACCTTCCGGGATTCGCCAACAGATGAGGTGAATTCGGCCCGTTTCACGGGCCTTACCTTGAGGATCTGGCCGACGTAGATACAATTTGACGAGAGGTTATTTATCTTCCTCAAGGTACTGGTTGAAACCCTGAAACGCCTGGCAATCAGCCAAAGCGAATCGCCTTTCTGAACCACATACCTCCCCCCTGGCAACAGGCCTTCTTGCCTGCCAATCCTGTGGATGGAAGCCACCCTCCGCTTGCCCACCGGGACCTTCAACACCTTTCCCGCCCTGATGAAGTGTTTACTGTGCAGGTTGTTGGCCATCATTATGGACTTTACGCTGCTGCCATACCGCTTTGCTATGACGGAAAGCGTCTCCCCACGCCTGACCCTGTGCCTGAGAACATACCTATGGGGAGGAGACCATGCCTTAAGGGAGTCGAGCTTGGCAAGCAGAATAGAGGCCTTGCCAGACGGCACTCTCAGCTCATATTCTTCATCAGGCGTTACCGAATAACGCAATTCAGGATTGAGATCCTTCAGTACCTTAGGAGAAATCCCCAATGCCGTGGCCACTGTGCCAAGGCTCAATTGCCTGTCGAGCTTGACCCGTTCAAACTCATAGGGTGGATCCGGCTTTGGAAGCCTAAAACCATACTTTTCAGGATTCTTTATGATGTGAAGCGTTGCCAAAAACCTTGGGACATAACGGGCCGTCTCCATGGGAAGCTTGTTGTAAAGATCCCAGAAATTATCCAGATAGTTGATACGCTGCCTTCGAATGGCCTTAAGAACCGTACCCTCCCCACAATTATAGGCTGCAAGCACTGTAGTCCAGTCACCAAATATCTTGTGAAGCTCATTCATGTAAGCTATTGCAGCCTCGGTGGATTTCTCGGGATCCAGGCGCTCATCGATCCACACATCCCTCTTGAGGCCGAATTTGTATCCTGTAGATGGGATGAACTGCCACAGGCCCAGGGCCCTTGCCCTGGAAAGGGCCCTGACCTTGAACCCGCTTTCAATGAGGGGAAGCCAAGAAAGCTCCTCAGGGAGCCCGGCATCGGAAAGTGCCTTGACTATCTCCTTGCGGTAGCGTCCAGATCTCTTGTATGAATTCAGGAAAAATCGCCTCTCCCGGGTCTGAAAATTTTTGATCTCCTGTTTCACATACTTGTTCATCACCAGGGGAATGGCCTTGTGTATGCCTGCCACAGCAGTAAAACGGGAGGCATGGATCTCAAGCAGGCGCTTTGAAATCAAGAACCTCAAGTCATCCTTCTGCTGGTTCAGGTCAGGGTCCCCGTCCGGATCGACCTTGAGAATAAGGCCATAGGCCTGGTCCAGTGCATCTATCGCCTTGTCAAGCTCCCCTGCCGCCCAAAATTCCTGTGAGCTTTTACACAGCTCAAGGGCGGAATCGAGCAAAGCCTGTTCAGACCCTTCCGCTTGTGGCTGTTCATCCTCCCTGGGACATGCCCCGGCGGGTGGAAAAATTTCCATATCAGGGGATTCGATGTCTTCACCGCCTGATTCCTCCTGCACCGGCGATCCCTGCAGGCAATCCTGGGTTTCCCCTTTGATTTCCTTGCCAGCCTCATGCACCGTCGGAATATCACCTGGCTGCCCAGCGTCTACCACAAGATTTGGCGGCTTGTGGGCACACCCTGAAACCAGCCATAAAACACACGACAATAAGACCAAAGCTTTCAGCATAAATTCCTTATCTCCCATCCCTGCATGGCACTAACGCCACAACACAGCCTCTGAAAAAAACGGCCATCCAGTTCGGATGCAAGGCATCGATGATGAAAAAGCGCAACATACCACATGGATAAGGGCTTCTTCGCCGCCAGGCAACACGGTTATCAGGCCAAGAAGGAAATTTTTCCAGGCACCTTGTCATAATATCTTAATCGTCATCATAGTAAAGCCAAACAGACAAATAAACCTGGATTCATGTCTCATAGGGTTATTTGCCACGTTACCAAACAAAATCAAAAAGCAAGATATGGGCCACATGAATCCAGGTCAGCGGCTGGCGGGTTTGGCGCTACCCTTCGTTGATGAAAACAGGAGGCAGGATCTTCAACTCCTCCCCTCCACCAAGTGAGCCCTCCACCAGGCATATTCGGGCCTTGCTCCGGCGTCTTGGATGGACCATCTGTAATCTCTTGGGCTCGATCCCAGCATTCTTCATCTTGAACAATAAAAGGGCCATCCGCTCCGCCGGATAGACCATGCTGAGTCTCCCGCGGTGACGAAGCACATGTCGGCATCCCTTCATGGCATAATCTATATTCGTCAAAATTTCGTGCCTTGCAAGGGCTTCCTGTGCATTGAGGCAAATCCTGCCTGTTTTCACTGGACGATATGGAGGATTGAATACCACGTGATCAAATATACCTGGCTCCATGATCTCCGGAATCCGGTTTATGTCCCCCTGAAGCACTGCTATCCTGGATTGCAGGCCGTTGATCCTTACATTCTTCCTGGCGAAACCCAAGAGTGCATCCTGGATTTCAAGGGCCACAATCTTCAACGTGATGTTGCGGCTTGCCAGGATCAAGGAGATGACCCCGCAACCGGTGCCCAATTCCAACAACCTCTCGTTCCTTCTTGTCTTCACGAAATCGGCCAGCAACAGCGAATCCACTGAATAACGGTAACCCTCTTCTGGCTGGTCAATAATAAGCGTTTCAGACACGTCTACCACGAAAATAAATCCATATGGGCTATATCCCCATGTCGTTAAATGCTCGCTATTCGCTCGCATGAGGATTTTAGGATATTGGTTTTCCTGTAGAATATTTGTTTCTTGTAGCAGGGCCAGGTAATATGATTTACGTTCGCCGTAAAAGCACACCTTGCCCCTGGGCCGTGTTTTCCATGTACCCGGGCGCGGTGTCACAAAGATCGATTTATCTGAATCTGGATCGAAGTGCATAATTCGGGATAACGCCCCGATCAAGGAGCAGTTTAAAAAAATGATCGCAGTTTGGCAAAGGGTGGATTCGGCCTCTGTGGAGGTCGATGGCAAGGAAACCGCCCGAATAGGACCTGGGGCCCTGGTCCTTCTTGGTGTGGAATCGGGTGACAGTGATTCGGACGCTGGTTACATGGCACGCAAGTGCCTGGAGCTCAGGGTATTTGACGATGGCAGGGGACGCCTCAACCTGTCATTACTAGATACAGGCGGGGAATTGCTCCTGGTATCTCAATTCACCCTGTGCGCAGATTGCCGAAAGGGGCGGCGTCCATCATTCGCCATGGCCGCAAAGCCTGACAAGGCTAAAAGGCTGTATGAGGAGGTCGCCCGCAGGGCAAGGGCCATGGGTGTCAGGGTAAAGACTGGCACCTTTCAGGCACACATGAAGGTTCACCTGATAAACGATGGACCGGTAACCCTACTTCTTGACAGCAGGAAGAGGCTTCGATGAGCCTGAACGAAACCCGGCATGAGTGCATGGATACATGGGCCGCACCACTGGTTTCCAGGGAAGCGGCCTCATGGCTGCTTGAAAATCTTGAAGAAGAAAAGCTTTTGGAGTTTGCGCTCACAGCCAGGCAGGATCGGTACGGAGAAAGATGCCTGTCAGGCCTTGAGATATCCCTGGGCAGCCTCAATAATCAAAGACACCGCCGGATTCTCTGCCCCGAGCTTGCCCGGCTCCTGACCGCATCGACAAGGATGAGAACTGCCTTTTTCATAATCTCATTTCCCAGGGCCCGGTGGTTCAAGTGGGCTGAATTCCTTGAAACTACAGGGGAAGAATGGCTGATAGGACACTGGCGAAGGGCTATAAGGGCCACCGGGGACCTCGCCATTGGGGTTGCCATGGCTATTGATGACAGGCCTGCCATTGCGCTCAGGGGTGAAAGGCTTCTCAAACGAAGGTCTATATGGAAAAACGTGTCCGTGCGAAACCCTGATGCGCTGCCTTCCGCCTGGAAGAATGCAGCCCGGCTCCTCGCTCCATTGTACCCTTCCAAAGGGTCCAGGGAACAGCCCGCCAAGCCGGAAGCCCGTATCTGGAACCTGGCAAACGGCTATGGGACAGGGACCCAGGCCGACAGGACCAAAGGAAAAAAGTTGATAGGAAGGCTCCAGAGGCTGAAGAGGGCACTAAAGGACGAAAAGGAACGCACCAGAAAGATCCAGGCACTGGCAGATCAGATGGAGACCCGCTACATAGTGCTCCGGGACAAGATAGATGCCCGGGTCCAGGAGGGAATCTCCTCAATTCTCAGGGAGATATGCCTTCCCGATGATTCCGGCACCGATATATGGCGCTGGGGTCTTGGCGGTTCCACGATGGATCTTGCCGAAGAGGTGGAGCGTGCCCTGCAGGCGCAAAGGAAACTCGATGTACGCTATGGCATAAGATCCGTAGTGGTCGAAACACTCAAGGAACTGAAGTCCAAGCTTAAGGAAGTCCATTTCGCCATCAAGGAATCCATAGTTACCTCTCCCCTTCTTATCAAGGCAAAGGAGCATCTTGAAATCGAGATACAACGGCTGAACCAGCTGATCTCCGATAGCCAGGACATGCCATCCCCGGTCGGTAACGCCATACTTCATAGGGCAATGGCACTAAATATGGATGAGAGGGGACTCAAGGAATTGAAAGATCTCATCCTTACGGTCAAAATGCCGCCTATCAGCCGCCTGATCAACGCTGGTGAGCAGGAAGAACTCGCCCTTCGCCTTGAAAGGCTGCTTGCCAAAAGAACCAGGCTCTACCAATCATTACAGATCGAAGACCATCCACCAGCCGGAAGCCGCCAGGGAGGTATAAAGCAGATCCCTAACCTCCCAATTTTTGTGTCTGCCAATGCGGATCTGTGTGCCGCCTCCGTATTGATAGTCGATGGGTACAACGCGCTCAAGGCCTCTGCCCAATGGACCGCGGTTGAACAGCCCGATTTTTCAATGGCCCGGCGTAGGTTCATCGGGCTATGGAGGAAAAAATCCACTGACTGGGCAATGGTTGAACTTGTATTTGACGGTTCAGGACCACACACGACCATGGAAAGCAAGGGCAACCTCTGCATAATCTTTACGGACGACAGATTGAAAAGCCAACGTGCAGATGAATATATCATCGACAGAATGAGGCGGACAAAGGAGAGCGAACCCAGCAAGAGGCTCTTTCTGGTAACCGCAGACAGGGGGCTGAGGGAAGCGGTTACCAGATGGTGTGATTACATCATTGATCCCCGGTGGGCACTGATACACTACCTGGGCACATCCTGACCAGGCCTTCCGGCCTGCCTGTGCAAGCCCCCTCCCGCCACAAACTCAGGCCTTCATGCGGCCTTTGCAAGGGATGCCACTACCATCCGGCCAGTTGGCGCGAGGCCTCAAAGGCCACGATACCAACCGCGGTAGAGAGGTTGAGGCTCCTTACCTTTCCCCATATGGGTATGAAGAAGCTTCGCCGCCGGTTCCCACGCAACAGGTCATCAGGCAGCCCCATGGTCTCCTTGCCAAACAACAGAAAGGAACCCTCCCTGTACGGTGCCTCCGTATAGATCCTTTCTCCTCGGGTGGAAAACAGGAGAAGATCATCACCGCCATGACGGTCCATGAACCGGTCCAGGCATTCATGATGCCTGATCTCCACATGGGGCCAGTAATCAAGGCCCGCCCTTTTCAGGCTCTTGTCATCCGTGCTGAAACCAAGCGGATGCACAAGATGCAACACAGAGCAGGTCGCCGCGCATAATCGCGCGATGTTACCTGTGTTGGGCGGGATCTCTGGTTCGACCAAAACGATGTTCAGCCGTGGGGGAACGACGAATTTTCCAGTATGCATCATCCCTTTAGCCCGAGTCGTTCCATGCATTCAGGACACACACCCCTTACCTCCAGCTTGTGATCGATGATCTTGAAGCCAAACCTGTCGGCCAGATCGATCTCGATCTCTTCGAGACGTGCATCCTGGAATTCCTCTATCTTCTTACATTCAACACATCTCAAATGGCAGTGGTGGCTGTGGCCGTAGATATGCTCGTAATGCATGTGGCCATCCTCGAAAAAGACCTCCTGTATCAGGTTTGACTCGATCAACAGGGGGATGAGACGGTATATGGATGCCTTCGAAACATGCATACCCTTTTGCCTCATCGACAGGTACAATGAGTCCACGTCGAAATGGTCGTGGATGGAAAATATTTCCCGTATTATTGCCTCCCTTTCAGGGGTATAACGGAGCTGATGCCGTTTCAAATACTCCCGGAAGACCTGTAGTTCTGACTTTTTGCTCATGGCAGTGCCTACCCTGCAGATAAGAGCGTTCCCGGTATGTGCTTTCTGTCCATGGCTGGAGAGAGCGCCACATGGATCCTGAAAAAACGGATGGAATCGAACGGATAACGCTCTTAGCCTACAGAGATCTACCTGTTGGGATCTTGTTGACACAATAGATCATTCTTTGTAATGAGATGCAATAAATTTATCCGAGGGGACCCGTAACAAATATGCTTTTTTCAAACAACAAACGTGGAAACCAGGCTGAGCAACGATGCATGGGAACGGATAGCAAAACCTGCGCGAAACAGGGTTGTATAATCGGCAGTGCCGATGATTTTCATCTGGCGGAAAAGCAGGAACTTCTGAACCTGCTCGCAGAAACCGGTGAGGCCCTTCCTGAAGGTGGAGAAAAGGTGCTTGATCTCTTTGTGACCCTGGAAGGCCATGTCTCGCCTGGCTATATAAAGGATCTGTTAAACCGACAAGGGACTGACGTATCCGAGGAAACCATCAACAAGACCCTCGAACTCCTTTGCCGTTACGGTATAGCACAGAAGGCATTCCTGAACGGTAAAGGGCCATGGTATGAGCATCTCCATCTTGGCGCCGACCATGACCACCTGATGTGTGTGAAATGCGGCAGGGTGGTTGAATTCCCTGCAGATGACCTGAAGGCCAGAGGACGTCAAACAGCCGCCGAATACGGCTTTGAACCGATACACCAAAAGACCACCATATATGGCCTTTGTCCCAAATGCCAAAAAAGGCAGGAACCATTGATGCCACTGGCCATGGCCGCTATCGGTGAAAAGGTAAAGGTAGGCAGGGTAACGGGTGGATACAGGATGAAAAACAGGCTCTCCGCCATGGGACTTACCATAGGGGATACTATAGAGATATTAAACAACGCAGGGCCGTTTATCATAAATGCCAAGGGGTCCCGCCTGGCCCTTGGCAAGGGACTGGCACAAAAAATCCTTGTAAGCCCTGCCAAATAGTGCTCTTATCCATGAAAACAGTCGGGTTGGACAATGAAAGATATCCACAAAAAACCATCACAAGATACAATCTCTAGAATTTCCTTCATCGGAGGGGGCCAAATGGCCGAAGCCTTGATCAAGGGGATAATCTCAAGGGCGCTTCTATCCCCTGAAGATATAACTGTTTCTGATCCCTCCAGGGAACGCCTTGATCACCTTGAAGGCATATATCAGGTAAAGACGACACCCGTTAATGGCAAAGCCATTGGGGCGTCTAATACCATAGTGATAGCGGTAAAACCCCAGGTAATAGGCCCTGTACTGAAGGATATCCGTCCCTATGTGACAAAGGGGCATCTAATAATATCCATCGCCGCTGGGATTCCTATAAAGACCCTGGAAAGAGACCTTCCGGAAGGCACAAGGGTGATCCGGGTCATGCCAAATACCCCGGCACTGGTCCAGGCAGGGGCCGCTGCAATCTGCAAGGGCTCACACGCCACGAAGAAGGACATGGATATTGCAAGAGGGATCTTTGACGCCGTGGGCATGGCAGAGGAGGTGCCAGAGACGCTCATGGATGCGGTCACCGGCCTGAGTGGAAGCGGACCGGCCTACTGTTTTGTATTCATGGATGCCCTTACCGATGCCGGGGTGATGGAGGGACTGCCTCGCCCGGTAGCCTTGAAACTGGCGGTCCAGACCGTGCTGGGATCAGCCCTGCTATGCAAGGAGACAGGTAAGCACCCTGAGGTCCTGAAGGGCATGGTAACAAGTCCTGGAGGTACCACCATCGAGGGGCTCTATCGTCTTGAGGGACACGGGTTGCGCCATGCAATAATGGATGCCGTAAGGGCCGCCACCAAGAGATCCAAGGAGCTTGGGGACAATACCTGAACCTTCAAAGGGCCCGGATGCCTGCTGCCGTCCATGGACACGAGGACACAGCGCCATTGACCCCCTAAGCCTTGGCGGGTGGACTCGAATCATGTTATTTCTTTTCCTATGAGGCAGGATGGAAAGGCAATAGAGGAGGCCTTAAAAGGAAAGGTCTCCCCCGTTTACCTCTTCGTGGGTGAGCGTCCTATCACCACCCCAGTATGTGAACGATTGCTGGATGTCCTGCTTCCAGGGAAAGAAAGATCCACCAACCTGGATACCATAATCCCGGAAGAAGGCACCGAAGGAACAATTTTAGAATCACTCAGGACAGTATCCTTTTTTCCGGGAAGAAAGGTGGTATGGGTCCAGGATGGTGAATTCCTGCTCACCCCTGACAGGAAGGGGGTAACGCCTTCGAGTAGCCGGAAATCCGATGGACACGAGGGAGATTACGGGACGCTTTTGGGAAAATGGCTGGAGAGAGGAAACCATGCCAGACGCTGCGTTCTGCTAATCCAAACTGCTACGATAGATGCCGGTTCAAGGCTCTTCAAGACCATATCCACAAGGGGAAAGGTGATTGATCTCCGGATCCCCAAGGGCAGCAGGAAGGCATCCGAGGCATCGGCCAGGCAAAGGATAAGGGAATGGTTTAGGGAACGGGGAAAGGAGATAGGATCGGACGCCATCCAGTGCATCATGGAACGGGTGAACTACAACGATCCCTTGGCCTTGATGTCAGAAGTGGAAAAGCTTTCCTGTATCAAGGAGGGCAAAATTACCCGTTCCCACGTGCAAGGTCTCGTAAGGCGTTCAAGAGAAGAAGAGCTTTTCGAGCTTACCGGGGCCTTGAACAAGCGAAACATCCAAGAGGCACTAAGCTGCCTCGGATTACTGCTCGAACAAAACATACCTCCTTTGGTGATCCTTGGAGTACTCAGAAACTATATAAAAAGGTTGATAGCCCTTAAGGCAGCGATGGGTCCGAATATATCGGCCACCAGCTTCGGCCTTTTTCAATCAAGACAACTACCTGCCATAAAAAATTATTTTAGGAAGACGCAAGGCAATCCACTGAAGGGAGTTCACCCATACGGCCTCTTCAGGATGACCGCCGCTGCGGAGAGAGCGGATCTCAACCGTCTGCTTGGACTTGTTGCCGACATGCCGGACTATGATCTTAAATTAAAGGGCGGGGTACTTGCACCCAGGCTGCTCCTGGAAAGGCTCGTCATGGATCTGCTGAAGATATTGAAGGGGAACCTGGAATGAAGGATACGGAAAAAGGGATACGTGATGAAAGGGCGCTCGCCAGGTTTCTGTTCGAAGGAGCGATGCTCAAACGGATATGGAGAACAGGTTATGCCTTCCTGGGCAAGGGACAGGAATCGGTGGCCGCCCACTCATACGGAGTGACCCTGATAGCCCTCATGCTGGCCAATGACATGCCTGGTATCGACATCGAGAGGCTGCTAAAGCTGTGCATAGTCCATGACCTTCCAGAGGCCAGAACAGGTGATGCCAATGCCGTAAACAAATTATATGTCAATATCGATGAAGAGGCCGCCGTATCGGATATGGTCAAAGGGTTTGACCAGGCTGGCTTCATTGCCGAGCTCATATCGGAATACAGGAAATGCGAATCAGCCGAGGCTGTCCTCGCACACGACGCAGACCAGCTCGATATGCTCTTTTCCTTGAAGGAACATATGGACACAGGAAGCGAGGATGCCAGCCGGTGGATCCCCTTTGTAATGGCCAGGCTCAAAACGAAAAGGGCCCGCTCGCTGGCCAGGGCACTGCTCAAGGAACACTGGGCAAACTGGTGGATGGAACGGCTCTTAGAGTAGGGCAAAAGGCCCTGGGATGCCTATTGCCAAAAGGCCCCAAAAGTGTATACCATGGGTAATCTTTCACCCCTTCGAGGAGATATAATCATATGAAAAGGTTC
>JAJRZR010000104.1 GCA_024275145.1 Deltaproteobacteria bacterium
CAGGTGTCCCCGTGCCCGTTCAAGGGTCTGGCCGCATTTCTTGAACCTGGCATGACTGAGAATTTCAACTATAGCAGGCCACAGATACTTGCCAAACAATGCACCGAGTGCTGGGCGAGGGCCTGTGCCAGTATATGATACCATCCCTGATCCCTTGCTCACATCAGCCCAGAAATCCATGATGCCCTTGATACTGACAAGGCCCACGAAGGCCGCCAGGGAAAGATACATAGCATCTATGGGAACCACACTTAAAAACTTGTGATAAACTATCCTCCCCTCCGGGAATGGAAAGGCCTCCCCCGTATATTGTGACCATAAAAAGGCAACGATCAACACAATGACCATGGAGGCTATCACCGTACCGATCACTCCGCCTGCATTGCCCATCATGTCCGCCATTGCCTTTGGCCTGGCATAATACCGGATAGCATTGGCCCTGATGGCCCCCAACACGTCTCCAGGCCTGGCCCCCCTGGGACAATAGGCCGTGCAGTCTCCACATTGATGACACAACCATACATCAGCATCCCCAGCAATCCTTGGGGCCATACCCCACTGGGCCCATAGCATCTCCTTCCTAGGAAATGGGCTCTCATCAGTGGATAACGGGCATATAACCGAGCAAGTGGCGCATTGATAACATCTGTTTACGGTATCTCCGCCTGCCTCCATCACACCCTTGATAAAGGACAGATCCGGCTCTATTTTCCTGAATTCGGCCATGATCGGCTACCTCCTCCTACCAGCCTTTGAATGGGTTCGGACCCATTGCTACTATTTCATCCACAAATTCATTTATGATTTTCGCAACGCTATCGTATTCATCAATGGCGATTTGTGCAAGCTTTACCCTCTCGGGCTCCATACCAAGGGAATTCAGGGATTCAGCGACGTTATCCATACGCCTGTTGGCCAGTTCACTACCTTTGACAAAGTGACACTGATAATCGTCCCCGAAACGGCAACCCAGTAGCAGGGCACCGTCTATACCACTGGACATCGCATCCTTGATCCATGAGACGTTCACTGAGCCAAGGCAACGCACCGGAATTATCCTGACCAGCGGAGACCACCACGCCCCCCTTGCAGCAGCCATATCGAGAGATGGATACGCATCGTTCTCACATGCGAAGACGATCATGCGCAACTTTTCCTCGTCGTCATCCGGCACATCGATCGCCTTTATCATGGAACCTACTATATCGATGTTGTAGTCCTTGAAGCCGATGATCCTCTCTGGACATGCCCCCATACAGGTTCCACAGCGACGGCACCTGGTACGGTTGGGTTTTGGTGTTCCCTTCTCATCGTCATCAAGGGCACCGAATGGACATTCTTCAGTACACCGCTTGCACTGGGTACACCGCTGAAAATAGAAGTCCGGATAATCGAAATCCCAGGTACGGGGGTGAACTGCATGACCTTCCTGGGCAGCCACCAGGGACTGTATAGCCTTCAAGGCTGCACCGGCGGCATCTTCCATGGATTCTTCTATGGTCAACCCCCTGCGAACATCACCTGCTGCATATATACCAGTACGCCTTGTCTCATAGGGGAAGCATATGAAGTTGGAATCACAATACCCACCAAAGAGATCCAGGTCCCTGAAGGCCGGGCCCTGCCTGTAGGCAAGATTCACTACCGCTTCATCCCTGGTCGTTGGAACCATCCCCGTAGCGAGAACCACCATGTCAACGTCTACACTGATATCCTCGCCCAGGATAGTATTCTCTACGTTGACGGTGAGGCCCGCACCAGAAGGCTTGACCTCGGTGACAGCACCTTTTGTAAGAAAGATACCGGGATCATCCTGAAGCCCTTTGTAGAAGTATTCATATTGGCCAGGAGTCCGCATATGCTGGTAGAATATGAATGCCTTTCCGTCCTCTGGCTGGTCCTCCCTGAGATATTTGGCATGCTTCAAGGCCACGAGGCTGGTTACTGCCGATGCATAGGGAAAATCCGAATCGTCGTCCTTGCCGCCAGGGCTAAGGATAAACGCGACTGACTTGACTTCCTTCCCGTCTGAAGGCCTCGCTATCTTCCCGGCCTTGGCAAACTCTTCGAATTGTACGTTCGTCACCACGTTGGGATTTCCCCAGGCAAGGTGTGGGAATTCATCCTCCGCAGGAATATAGGGTTTCCAGCCGGATGCCAGCACTATTGCCCCATGCATTTCGGCATCAGGATCTACCTCGGTATACTCCTTCCGCCCCTCGTTCTTTTCATCGTAGCGTTTCTTTTGATCCTCTGCGGAAAGCTCGTTTCCGTTTTCATCGAGCTTTTCCTCATCGGTCAGGGGAACCGGAGCGTCCCATTCGCTCTTGGTGCCCGTCTCCTTAAATGATACACGGAACTCCCCGGGCTCACCGGCAATTCTTGCGACCTCGGTATTTGTCTTAACCGTAATTTTGTCGTTGGACTGAACCTTCGCGATGAGGTCCTGGACGACTGGATCAACGAGATTCGAATAATCAGGCCCGACCGGGATCTGCTTGCGAAGCTTTGCGGCAAAACCGCCAAGCTCGGATTCCTTCTCAACAATGGTTACCTCCTGGCCGGCCTCAGCGGCCTCCAGGGCGGCTGAAAGACCTGTTACGCCACCGCCTATGACCAGGATCTTCTGATTGCATTCCTCAAGTTTGTCAGGGGTGGGCAACTCGGCCTTCTGAACCTTGGTCACGGACATCCTTATGTAGTCCTCGGCCAGCTCTTGTACATGCTCCTTCTGCGCATCCTTGTCCTCTGCGTCTTCGGGAATCTTGTGGCTCCACACAACAAGTTCCCGCAGGCTGGCCTTCTCGGTATATACGCCTGGGAAGGAAAATTCCTTATATTCGTAACGTGGAGATACCCCGGCCAGGACTATGGCGTTAAGTTCTTCACCCTCCACGTCCTGTTTTACCATCGCAGCACCTTCAGGCGAATATAGATCATTATGGGTCTTGACAACCGCGACCCCCAGATCCCCTGTTGCCAATTCAACAAGCTTGTCTATATCAAGGGCCTCTCCGATTCCGTCCCCGGTATGAATATATAGTCCGATCTTCTTAGACATTAGCCTGCCCTCCTTACAGTCTGTATAGCCTTCATGGCAGCTGCCGTCGCACTCTGGGCGGATGAAACCACATCAATGGGCCTTTTTGAACAGCCGCAGGGAAATATTCCATCCTTTTCAACCACGAATCCATTCTCATCGTAGTCAACCCCGGGTACCTTCTCCATCGCCCCGCTGGGTTGCATTCCCGTGGCGAGAACAGCCAGGTCAACCTCCTGTTGCACCCTGCCGCCACCGATGGTGTCTTCTGCCACCAAAACTACCGATCCAGGGGCTGAACCTTCCTTGATTTCAGCAACCTTTCCCTTGATGAAGTGCACCTTGTCATCGGCCTTGATCTTTTTATAGAAATTCTCGTACTTCCTACCTGGGGCCCTTATATCGATGTAAAAGACGTATACCTCTGTATCCGGAAGCTGCTCCCTGATATAGGTAATCTGTTTCAAGGTAGCCATGCAGCATATGTATGAACAGTATGGAAGATGATTTTCATCCCTTGAACCGGCACATTGCACAAACCCTATCGTCTTCGGGGCCTCCTTGTCGGTAACACGAAGGATCTTGCCACCGGTCGGACCGGCAGGCGAGGCCATCCTCTCTATCATCATATTGGTTACGATATTGTCAAATTTCCCAAAACACAGGTTGTCCATTCTAGTGGCGTCGTAGGGATTCCATCCACTGGCCATTACGATGGCCCCTACGTTCAAATCCACCGTTTCGGGCTGTTGCCCTGGATCGACCTGACCTTCAGGCATAGCTGCCTTTATGGCCTCTATCTCCTGTGCAGGCACACCATTGGTATCCAGCACACACTGGTTTGGGAAGGCCATGGGATGGGGCATGAATAGGGCTTTCCGGTTATCCATGCCAAAGTTGAACTCGTTCGGTATTTCCGTAGTGGCAACGGCCTCTCCAGGTTTACAATTGGTACATGCTGGTGTCGTACCCCTGGGATTGACCTTGACCTGAACTTGAAAATTCCCTGCTGAGCCTGTTATGGATTCTACCTGTGCCAGCGTATAGAAGGTAATCTTTGGGTTCGTTTTCAGACGCTTGAAGTTGATTTCCAATCCGCAGGTGGGTGGACACAACTTGGGAAAATATTTGTTCAGTTGTGCGACCCGACCACCCAGATAGCTTGCCTTTTCAATTAGATAAACATCGTAGCCCATTTCGGCGGCTTCAACGGCAGCGGTAAGGCCACTAAAGCCTCCGCCAACAACGAGAATGCTATCGCTCATCTTCCCGCTCCTTTTTCTAGTTTTTTCCAGCTCTAACATAGCCGGTGCTCCGTGGCCTGGATGGTTTCAGGCATCCAGCAGGCATCCAGGCCACGGAGCACCCGCCAATTAATTTAGAGTTAAGTCATGACCCCTGTTGGCAAGGCTTACTAAATTTCATCACATTAGCCAATGATCCCTGGAGTCCGTTCCATCGGATGACA
>JAJRZR010000105.1 GCA_024275145.1 Deltaproteobacteria bacterium
AACGGAACGAGGACGAATTCATCGTAATTGACAAACCGAAAAAGGGCCTGGATATCGCGAAATCAAATGGGAAAAAATAACGCCTCTCCCCTTATAGAAATATGCGCCAGGAGCGATACCGGCCTGAGACGTAAACGGAACGAGGACGAATTCATCGTAATTGACAAACCGAAAAAGGGCCTGGATATCGTAAAACTGGGGAGGATGTTCGCTGTAGCCGATGGAATGGGAGGGCATCCGGCCGGGGACATGGCCAGCAAGCTGGCCTGTGAAGGACTTAAGAAATCCTACTACGGGATGGGACATATAAAAAAGGGAATCTGTAACCTCTCCAACCGTGCCCTCATGGAGCACCTGAAAGACTCCATAGAAGCTGCTCAAAAAAACATCTGCAACTTTGAATCCGGGCATCGAGAATGCACTGGCTTCGGCACGACACTTACCGTCATGGTACTGAAGAGGGACAGGGCATTCATCGGGCACATAGGTGACAGCAGGCTCTACAGACTGCGGGACGGGAAACTTGCCAGGCTCACTACTGACGATACATTCGTCCAGGATATGATAGAAATGGGTAAGCTCACCCCTCAGGAAGCTGAACAGAGCCCTTATCGGCATGTATTGACCCAGGCCCTTGGTGGAGGATATGAGAAGATCCATAGCTTCCAGGTGAAGATCAATCCATGGGATCGATTTTTGTTATGCACCGATGGACTTTACGATATGGTACCAGAGGTGGAGATCAAGGATATACTTTCCAGCCCGGACAAATTGGACCAGGTGTGCGACAGATTGATAGGGGCGGCCCTGGAACATGGCGGCAGGGACAACATCACGGTTATCGTGCTAGTGATAGGGGATGACAGGTAGAAAGATGCATACCGAAGACAAACATACACTGCCTGTAGGCACTATCCTCAACAATAAATGGATCATATTGGAGTTTATCGCAAAGGGTGGCATGGGAGAAATCTACCAGGCCCATCAACTCAATCTCAAGCGCAATGTAGCCATCAAGATCATCTCCAGGCAGTGGCTGGACGACATAGACGAGGACCAGGAAGAGATAGAAAACGCCATGAAGCGGTTCCGCCAGGAAGTGCAGACCATGGTACAGATCCGCCATCCCAACGTGATACAGATCTATGACTACGACACAGCCAATGTGACTATAGAGGGCAAGACAACCTCCATAGAATACATCGTGTTGGAGTACATTCCAGGCATGACACTTCGCGGGACCATGCCTGAAGAAGGCTTTTATCCAGATGAGAAAGGGAACGCAGCCTGGCTCAGGCAATATTTCCTGCCGGTACTGGACGGGGTGGCGGCCATACATGGTTCCGGTATCCTCCATAGAGACATCAAACCGGAAAATGTCCTAATGGATGGTGAAATACCAAAGATTGCAGACTTCGGCATCGCCAGATCCTGCCGTCTTGAATCCATGACCTGCTCCATGGAGATCAAGGGCACCCCCACCTACATGGCCCCAGAACAATTTACGGATTTCAAACGAACCGACCAGAGAACCGATATATACTCCCTGGGAAAGATTCTCTACGAGGCCATAGAGGGTAAGATCCCATCCAATATCGTCCCCTTCAAGTCTGTAAGGCTGAAGGAGGCCAAGACCCCATTCTTTCAAAAACTGGATCGGGTGATACAAAAGGCCACTGCCGAGGATATCAGGGATAGATTCCAATCGGTGGAGTCGATGAAAGAGGCACTCTCAGATGCCTTGCGGCTAGTCCATGTACCAGGAGAGCAGTCGGGCCAACAGTCGTCGGCTTCGGGAAGGCGCCCTTCTACACCCTTTCCCAGAAGGATATGGCTGATCACCCTGACCTTGGTCGTGGTAATAGCCACGGCCTTCGGTGCCGGTTACTGGTATTTCACCTACAGGGCCTCCCCCCACTTGACCGAACACCAGGAAACCGGTACCACCCCGACGGATCGGCTCCAGGCCACTACTCCACAGGCAGGCCACCCGGACTCACGGCCTAGGACAATTGCCGCCCCGGACGGGGTTACCCTGCGGCTCATACCAGGAGGCCTGCTCCGGCTGCCTCCTGGATTCAACGGCAAGAAGACGACCGTGGTGGAGGTTGCACCATTTTACATGGATGAGACCCAGGTAACCAATCACCAGTTCGTAAATTTTTTGAATCAGATGCTATCCAAGATACGAATAGAGGATGGAGCGGTAAAAGTAGGAAACAAGATCTGGCTATATCTTGGCGAGGTAGCCGAAGGCTACGAACCCATCGTCTTTGCAGATGGAGGCTTTCGGGTGAAAAACTCTTCCCACTCGGCCTGCCCTGTAGTCCGGGTGACCGCATATGGAGCAACAGCCTATGCCAAATTCTATCACAGGCATCTACCCACAAAGGCGGAATGGCTCTTCGCTGCCATGGAAGGTAAGAGCCCTGAAAGCTATCTTGGCAGGCCGCCTCCCCTCCCACGCTCCTTCTTCAAGGCAGTGAAGTTACCGTTTCCGGTGCTCCTTTTCAAGCCAAACCGTCTTGGAATCAGGGGGATGAACGAAAATATCGGGGAATGGGTGATAGATGCAGTAAATCTCTCCGAGGCAGGCAGTGGGAAATCGACCAAGTACGCCGTAATGGGCGGATTTGCCAAGGATAGAGCATCCAAACATGTCCTGCCGAAGCCAGTGATCCGACAACCATGGGAAGGCTTTGAAGAAATCGGATTTCGATGTGTCAAAGATGGTATCGGCCTGTAATCCTCACTGCTCGACCATGGGGGAAGGGGGACCTTATGTTCCCACCTTGTCCATCACCCTCTCACGAAGTTCCTTTCCAACCTTAAAAAAAGGCAATTTTTTGGATTTTACAGGTATTTTTTCCCCTGTCTTTGGATTACGCCCGGTATAGGAACCATATTTTCGGACACTGAAGCTTCCAAAGCCTCTGATCTCAACCCCCTCGCCCCTCTCCAGGGCCTCGGCCATGGCGTCAAAAACACTGTTTACAACAAATTCACTGACCTGGCGATGAAGACCTGCTTCCTGAGCCAATTCCTCTATAAGATCCGATTTATTCACGTTTCCCTCTCAATCTTCCCTGGTCGTCTCCTGCCCCCTGCCCACATAGGCAAACCTGTCTCGGCAGCACTCTCACCTGGAAAGTGACACAGGGCGCCACAATCATCATTCCAGACTATGTTTCCTGATATTGCCATTAATTTCAACAAGATTAATATCAGATAAAGTACACCTGTGGCAAGAGGAAAATGAAATCCAGGCCTTCATGCGGTCCGTACCCTTGAGTCGCCCCCAGGGCACGAACCCGGATTATGCAGTTTGCAAGGCGAAGGAGGGCAAAGGCTAAGCACTTCAACCCCCGGTTACATCAAACGAAACCCAAGCAGGATTGCTGAGCCACAACTTTTTCTGCAGAGGAAAAGCCCCAGGCGTGACCAGCACTCCATAGACGGTATAGCCCCCTGTGGGCACACCTGGATCCAAAGACATCGAGAACACATCTATGCCAACCTCGGAAGAAATTTCCTGGCGATACATCCAAGGAATGGGAAGGCTTACCAGAAGAGAACCTCCGTTACCAACAAACCAATAGCGTCCGTTATCGGCTACGATGACGATATATATGTCTGCTTCCTGCAATTTGCCGGCGCTGACGAGGGTGGACATCTCTATACGAAGTGTATCCCCGCTTTTAAACTCCTTCTGATTTACCTTGAGGGCAATTGCAGGCAGCTCTTTGGGGTTTGCCAATAGCCAAAGGGTCAACCATATATCGTGGACGTCGTCAACAGCCCTCTGAAAGTTGAGGGCAGCGATATCCTTTACGTCTTTCCATCCATTACCATTTGTATATGCATGGATTATGGGCCAATAATAGGCATTTGCACGTCTTGCGGTGGCCCTTGTCATTTCTTTTGGCGAAACCCAGAATGACGTGCCAGTGGATACGAGGGAAATCTCCGTCTGGTGTTTGAGCACGTCCATTTCAAAGGCTGGATGTATCCAGGATTCCTCGGCAGAGGAATTATCTGTATGCAGTGGCTGATTGATATCCGCCAGATAATGGGAGAGAAGTCCCATATAGTAGGCGACCTTGGCCAGGTCCCTGTCCTCGTTGCCTAATTCCTTTGTTATCTCGGAGCACAAGCTTGCAATCCTGTTAGGGGCTGCATCCCTGTCCGATGAGGGATCAAGGATGTTCAGCTCATGGTTCGGCCAGTCCATCAATATTACGTCAGGGACCACCGAGGCCCGGAGGATAATATCGAGGTAAGGGTCCAGCACCCTTTGCATATCTTCAGGTAAGGTGGAAAAGGCCCTTTGGGAGATATATGGATGACTTGCTGTATTCCAGGCAAGACATTCTCCATGAAACTGGAATAACAAGAGGAAAACAAGGATCAGCCATTTGGAAGGCCTACCCTTCGGGGGAAACAGACCGTTGTGCAATGGTGAGAACCCACCTTCGCCCAGGAAACTGAATCCCGTGGTTGCCCCAAGCCAACCCATGCTTGAGCAAACCTTCATGAGACCTGTATATCCAAAGCCGCAATCCCGGGACAGGATGTGTTTTCAGGATAAACTTTTTGTAGGCATTCACAGGACACCCAACTGCCTTGTCGGCAGGCGCCCAATCCCGGGATTAACCTACCAAGCGCCCTTTTCAGGGCATTTCGTGACTGGAAAACCACCTGCGAATGCCTACGTTTTGGGGTTATGACGATTAACCTCACAACAAAATCAGAACAGGGAGGAATAGTCTCCTGACGTCAACAATGCCACAAGTGTTTCGGGTATTTCAAAGGCGCCCAGGTACATGCTGGTACTATCTGAGTTCCACAGCCACATATCGAAACGAAGGTTTTTCCCGGTCGGCCCATTGACCTTGGTCGCCTTGATCTGCAAATAACTGCTCAATTGTGACAAAACGCCCAGGACAACACCATGGATATAATCGCCATCACCGTATTGCATCAATGTACTTGGGGGAATCGGCGTAATGTCCACATCGTAGGAATTGAAGGAGGTCAACAGGGCTGATATCACTGTATACAATTGATTTACCTCTGTCAGGGTATAGTTCGAATCAAAATTAATGGTGATGACAGATACGCTATCGTCCTGCTCAACGATGGCAGCCGCGGGTATGCCCCCGGCCATGGCCTCACTGACAAGGAACAAAAACATGGCGGACACAAATAACCCTGTGAACTTACAAATCTTTTTCATAACAAATACCCTCCCTTTTTATGTTGTTTTACATAACTGTGTTTCAATCCCTGGGACGGGACATCAAGGTATGGATCGCGCAAGAGTTTGATTGACCTTGACCATATTAATTCTAGCAAACTTAACGGTGCCCGTCCAGGTTTCACTTCGGGATGAGGGCATAAAGTAACTACCGCCAAGCGGGATACAAAATAAATGTTATCTTATATATATCTACATGCCCTGTAACCACATACAACGAGCCATGAGATTTTCACAATTTCTGACAATGGCCCCATGGATCCGTTACAAATGGCCTGAAATATCGGGCAAGATCCAAGGATTGAAGCATTTTGGACAGCGGGACAGATCACAAGGATGACGAATGCTACGAAATACACTAAACTTTCATCGACCTGAATAATGCCCTGGATACAGGGTCTAGTAAATTTCTCCCTGCATCTCAATCTGGAGGGTTTTACGTAGAAAGCCGCATTGAAAATATATAAAAAAGGAACATGAAGATCAAAAACTGGATAGAAAAAATCAAAGGAACATCCCGAAATGCCGGGCAAACCGAGATGGATGCAGCGAAGGATTCATCTGCAGGTCATGAAGAGCCGTCCGACAGCACATCGCCTGCGGCACCATATTCATCATCCCCTGGGAGCAAGCCCACAAAAGAAGGCGAAATCGGGCGTGAGAAACATAATTTCACCTCGAAAAGGGGGCTCTTCCAACGCCTGAAAGAAAGGATGAAAAAATCAAAGGGAGGATTCATCAAACAGATGGATTACCTCCTGTCGGGCAAGAAGCACATCGACCCCGAGTTACTGGACGAACTAGAAGAAATCCTGGTAATGGCGGATATGGGTGTGGCCACAGTCGATGAAATCTTTTCCAGGCTAAGGGAAGAAGTGGGCAGAAAAGAGCTTCAGGATCCCAAGGCACTTCGTAACAGGCTCATGGAACTTATCACCCAACTCTTGGCCACTCCCGACGGTTCAGACCAGGGAATAACCTGGGCGCCAAAACCTTTCGTCGTGTTGGTGGTTGGTGTAAACGGCGTTGGCAAGACCACCTCCATTGCCAAGCTGGCCTACATGTTGAAGGAGGATGGGAAAAGTGTCATGGTGGTCGCTGCCGACACATTTCGCGCGGCAGCGGCCGAACAATTGGAAACATGGGGGCAGAAGGTGG
>JAJRZR010000106.1 GCA_024275145.1 Deltaproteobacteria bacterium
ACCACCCATGGTGCGATTGGCAGTAGCCAGTACCACCAATTGCCTGATTGAAGCAATTTTTTTAAGATCCCGCTGTTCCAGGATTTCTGTTGCCCTGTCCATGAGGAAACAGCCAAGGATACGTTTTTTCACCACTATTGGGCTGATGCACACGCTCCTGTCTGCCATTATATCCCCGATGGCATCGTCGGTGACAGATGATAGCACGTTACCCCAGGTCGTCAGACCCTCCTGCCTGGTCTTGAACGCCCTGCCCAAGGCAGATGACTCGAAGGGCAGGGGAATTGACAATGTCTTCTTTATCAGGCCAACCTGTTCCCCAAGTCCGTACCGGGCTATGAGCCTCTTCCTATCTGGAGTAATCAGTACGAGAAGGATGTTATCCAGATTCATTGCCCTCTTGAGTATCTCAACTGCCAGGAGAAATATCTGGTCAACCCGTATGCTCGTATCTGCGGCTGCCATACCCATCTGGTTCAAAAGCTCAAAAAACAACTCATCATTATCCTTCGGGACAAGGGAGACATCATCCGCCTTACCACATGGAATCCCTTTACCATGTTCTTCCACTTTGGCCTCTCCACTCGACAATGCCTCCCTTGCACACCGATACCGGATTGACTGTTCAAACAGAGAAGAAGCAGACTCCACCCTTCTGACCACCTTGTCAAGTTTATCAAGGATCTTCCTTGAAGGAACGTCCAGGTGCTTTCCCACGGCCTCTATCATAGAGACGGCGTCATCAGCAGACACCGAACCGGTTGGTATACCCGACAGGTCCGTCGCTGCCCGGACTAACATGCCCACTTTCCTTCCCACGTGCACAGAAGCCGACCTGCAGCCTTCAAGGTTTCCGGCTATACTCCTTGGAAGATTCCACTCCCCTGCAAGCCTATAGCCTATTTCCCTCCAGAGATTCCTAACCATGACATTCCCGTGTCTGTCCTCCCTCTTTTCTACCTGCTCCAGGATCTGGTAAAAATCTGGATCGCTCACAGCGGTAAATATCCTGGCAAGACGACGAAAGAGGGCAGAGATATATAACTCTTCATCGCTTGTCCCATCAGGCCTTTCCTCGAATTCCTGTGTAAGGTGCGCGGCTATGAAGGCCTCGGTTATGACCCTTGCGGCGGTCTTGTTTGCCTTCTCCCCTGCAAGATTCAATATGGACATCCCCATGGCGACCTGCCTTATGGTGTTGAAACCCAACAAAATCACTGCCTGGGTAACGGTGGTGATCTGTTGACCGGTACGGTTGTAATATACCGTATTGACAGTCTGTAACACCTTGCTTATCAGCCCGTAGTCCTCCAATATCGCCTCGGCCAGTTCATGAACGGAAAGCGCTCCATCCATATCCAGAGAAAGCAGGCGCTTCAGTGTGGTTGAAACGGAAGGAATCCCGCAGCTGCCTTTATCCTTGAAAAGGATATCTGGAAATCCCTCTATCTTTTCTAAAATGTCAGACGAAATAGCCATGCCTTTATGCCTGTTTTTGTCAATTATCTGGAATTATGTTATTTTACAGTAAAAAATACACTCTGCCTATGGATCGTATCTTTCATACCCCCGTTGGAACGCAAAGGGATAAGGGCCCGCATAAAAATTTTCATGAGAATCTGACCCACAGGATGAAAAGTGGACCGGCGCTACAAGAATCTGCCCAAAGAACTCGTTGAACATTGGCTGGATATCCCCCAGCCCGGCGTGGTACATTCATCGGATGCCTGCATATTTGCCAACAGACCCTTTGCCTCCCTGTTCGGCTATTCCCGACCTGAAGAGCTTTCGGGACGGCTCATGGGCGAATTCATTTCCCCATGGCCATCAGGAGTTACCAGGATGGGACGAAGGGAGGCAACGGGACGCCGCAGGGACAGGGTCACCTTTGACGTAGAAATCATCTCTATGCCGTTTTATGCCGCGGGTGAAATGATCTACCAAAGCATCATAAAGGATATAAGTGAATTGAGATCATGGGAAGACAGACTGCTCCAGTCCGAGCGGCTCACTGCCATGGGTAAATTGGCAGGGGAAATTGCCCATGAAATAAACAACCCGCTTGGCGGGATACTTCTATATGCCAACCTTATACACGAAGACCTGCCTGTTGACAGCCAGGCCAGGGGCAACCTGGTAAAGATAATAAAGCTTGCCACCCGGTGCAGGATCATAGCCAAGGGACTTTTGAACTTCGGAAGATCTTCTTCCAAAACATACGTATCCCTGGATCTTAACAAGGTCATAAACGAAATGTATTCGTTGATAGAGGATCACAAGATACTTAAAAATGTAAGGACGCGTTTTATCAACGAACCCGGCCTTCCCCACATAATGGGTGACAAGGGCCAGATGGAACAAGTGGTGCTCAACCTTATTATCAATGCCGGAGAGGCCATGAACGGGAAGGGGGAACTTACCATTGCGACGAGGCGGTTGGAAGGGGCCAAGATGGTGGAACTTATGGTATCCGACACCGGCCCAGGTATCCCGAAGGCGATCATCCCCAGGATCTTTGAGCCGTTCTTTACCACAAAGCGTCCCAACAGGGGAACGGGATTAGGTCTGTCCATTACACATGGAATAGTTCAACGACACGGTGGGAAGATCGACGTCGAAAGCACGCCCGGACAGGGCACGACATTCAGGATCATACTTCCGGTAAGGCCCAGTGGCTAGGACATCACCGGTTCATAAATACAAGGGAAGACATGAAGGAAAGGATACTCATAGCAGATGATGACCCGGACATAAGGGATGGGTGTGCCCAGGTGCTCCAACGGGGTGGAAGCATCGTTTCAGAGGCCTCTACAGGGGCCGAGACGATGATGCTGCTCGATCGGTATGAGTTCGACCTGATTCTCCTGGACCTCAAATTCCCTGATGCCAATGGATTGGATCTCCTGCGTGGCATCAGGGAACGGGACCAGGAGGTACCGATTGTAATGATAACGGCCTACGGTACCATCCAAAATGCCGTAGAGGCGATGCGTTTGGGGGCCAGTGATTTCCTGCCGAAGCCCTTTGAACCGGACGAATTGCGGCTGGTTGTAGGCAGGACCATAAAGGCGAGGCGCCTGACCATCGAAAACATCTATCTTAAGGAAGAACTTAGGCGCAAGGAAGGCGAAATACAGATAATCGGCCAAAGCGAACCCTTGTTATACCTATTCGAACAGATCAAAAGGCTTGCGCAGACCGATAGCACTGTCCTGATTACAGGAGAATCCGGAACTGGCAAGGGTCTCCTGGCACGTTATATCCACGAATCCAGCGTCCGCAGCGCTCACCCCTTCGTTTCCGTGGATTGTTCGACCCTTGTACCGTCACTCTTTGAAAGTGAACTCTTCGGACACGTAAAGGGGGCATTTACCGGGGCCGAATCCAACAAACTCGGCAAGTTCGAATTGGCAAGCGGAGGGACCCTATTCCTGGATGAAATAGCCAACATCAGCCTGGAATTACAGGCCAAGCTACTCAAGGCAGTAGAAGAAAAGGAAATTTCAAGGGTGGGAAGCCACCGGCTGACCCAGGTTGACGTACGTATAATTGCAGCCACCAACCAAGATCTCAAGCTGGCGGTTAAAAAAGGGGCGTTTCGGGAGGACCTCTACTTCAGGCTCAATGTGGTAGCTCTCAAGACCCCATCGTTAAGGGAAAGGAGGGACGACATCCCCCTTCTTGCCAAACATTTTCTGGAAAGATACGGCCAAAAATACCAGAGGCACGGCCTTGGAATTACCCCCAAGGCCATGGAGATGCTCTGCCGATACCACTGGCCT
>JAJRZR010000107.1 GCA_024275145.1 Deltaproteobacteria bacterium
CCAGGTGAGGATATCCACGGCAAAGGAGGCCATGCGAAGTGGGGCCGATCATGTAGTTGTCGGTCGTCCGATCAAGGCCGCAGCCGATCCCCTGGCGTTAGTCAGGTCGCTGAAGGCAGAAATTATACAAGGGTTGGAAGGGATATGAGAAAGGATCCATCCAGCTCCGATACGGGGATGTAGCCTTCATCTTCCTGGGAACGCTACGGATGCGTTTAGCACCCCCTCCATTGGTCCTAGTCGTTAAAGGCCACCTCTACCGTAAAATCCCCAGCAGGGGTTTCAAATGGCACGGCCAGGCATGGGCCTGTGTGTATGTGGGTGATGGAGTGGTTTTTGCCGGCAACAACGGTAGGGGTTCCGGCCTGTAGGGTGATGTTTTCTGCTTCCAGTCGACGTCTGGCATCGCCACAGATCATGTTGGTCATTTCGCCTACGGCGTCTTTTACCTCTTCGGTGATTTCTTCTGTTGGCATCCCGAAAAGGTTGGTAACTATGGCGCAGATGCATTCTCTGGAAAAGGAAATGGACATGGAGCCCTTGGCCTCTCCCGTGATCCCGATGATGCCTGATACGTCTCCCCTGGCGATAGTCTCCCTTTTCAGGTAAGGCTTGCCGGGCTTTGCCTCTATCATGGCCATGGTTTTAAGGACATTTATGGCGGAGGCCAAAAAGGGATTTATCATTTTTACGTCCACTGGTCTGGCTCCTTTTGAGTTTTTTGTATTAGACAGATCGATTTTCTTAAGACCGCTGGGCCTGGTTTGGTGGTGAAAGGGTCATCGGGGCAGGTTCGTTTGTCCCGTTATCTGGTTTAATGCCTCTGTTATGCATGCTGGTTCATTTTAGATTATCGGCACGGGGTTTTAATTCTTTAACCCGGGTCTTCATACCGGTTGTGTGCAACTGGCAGTGTATGGAATCCGTTGCCAACGGAGCGGTGTGGCAGTAGTGCAAAACAGGGGACCGATGGGTTTACCCATGCCCTGGGAAACAGGATAGGAGTATCCCTGATGACCTTGGTGCTACACCTTCTCCTTGAGTAGACCAGCAATGGTTTCCCTGGTCATGCTGGCAATTTCATCCCGGGAAAGGGACCTTTCGGCGTCCATCCGGATGGGTGGGCCGATATTTACACGTACACTCCCGGGGCGGGCAGTGAATCCTCCCTTGGGCAGGATCTCGTACGTGCCGTGAATGGCTACGGGGATCACTGGGTGTTTAGATCTTATCGCCAACGCAAAGGCACCGGCCTTGAAAGGGCCAAGCGATCCATCAAGACTCCTGGTCCCCTCGGGAAATATTACGATAGAGGCCCCCTTTTTGAGTTCCTGGGCGGCGGCTTGCAGGCTTCTTACTGCGGCCTTACCTCCGGAACGATCGATAGGGATATAACCCGCGGATCTCATGGCCGTGCCCAGAACGGGTATCTTGAAAAGTTCCTTTTTGACCAGGAACCGGAAAGTTACGGGAAGCACCTTGTAGAGGACCGGGATGTCTATCTGGCTCGCATGATTACATGCGAAAATAACGGGTTCGTTCATGGGTATATTCTCCAGACCCATGACATCCACCTTGATCCCGCAAGTAGTAAGCAGGATATTTGCCCACAATTTACCAAATCTGTGGGCGTTTTTCCTTGCCTTGGTGATGTGGTAGGCAGCGGCCGCGACAGGGGTAAGTGCCAGAAACGGTATGATCAGGACAAAGGGGAATACAATCGGTGTGATAATCCTATGTAGAATAGATGGTCTGTTCATGAGCTAATTATAGACTACGGAATCAAAGGATTGCCATGGCAGGGGCCTTCAGGTTGGGATTATCTTAACCTGAAGGGCCTGACATGAAGCCTCCTGGTGATTATATGGCCTGATAGATCGAAGGCCCTCTGGGCATCGTCAATGATTGCCGAATCCGCACTGGCCTTTATGCCATCCAGCCTGAGCATGGATTTTTCAACCCTTTTAACCGTTATACATGTGCCTGAAATCCCGGAAAGTTTCATCCATTTTCGTATTCTGACCGCCAGGTCGCCGCTGCGTGACATGGGTTTGTCAAGTAAGACGACCGTTTTTTCAGGTGGATAATCCACCAACATCCTTTCGATAAGTTTCCATGCAGTCCTGGTCTTTTCCGTCTGCCTGAATCCTCTGAAGACACGGCTGGCATCCCTTATAAAGCCATCGTCAGCCTTGAATACGGGAAGTCCTCTTATGGCACTTTCGAGTGTTATCAAACAATTATACCCGTCTATAACCAATCTGGCACCAGCCAGGTCGGCAGGTTGCACACATTTTCTTTTGCGTTTCAGCACCACGCCTTTTGTGAAGACTCCACGGAATATCACGTCCCGTTCCAACAGCCTCAATTGATAGTGATTACCTATAAACGTGACAGCGGATTCCTTTGGATAACCCCTCTCCAGCAGGAATCTCAAGTCCTTGGCTGCTTCATTGGTAGGTGATTTTCTTATGGGACGAATACGCATGTAAGCTTGCTAGTTGGCGCAAGGGCCTTTATTTTAACGGTATGAAGATATTAATATACCCCCATAAAATACTACACCAAGAAGCCGCTGCCGTCACAAACATAGACGGCAATCTTCAGGAATTGATAGATAGAATGATAGAGACCATGTACAAGGCCAAGGGCATAGGGCTTGCTGCCAATCAGGTCGGGGAATTGCGGCAGGTCATGGTCATGGACGTTACGCCCTCTGAAGAGGGATCGAATCCCATAGTGCTCATAAATCCGCGTATAAGCCATGCCGAAGGATCCGAGGTCACGGAAGAGGGTTGCCTCAGTGTGCCGGACTATTCTGCCAAGATCAAAAGGGCTGCCCTGATCCAGGTAACAGGCTTCGACAGGGATGGCAAAGAGCTTTCCTTCGAGGCAGATGGCATACTGGCACGGTGTATCCAGCATGAACTCGATCACTTGAAGGGAATATGCTTTGTGGACCGGTTGAGCCCCTTGAAAAAGGCAATGTTCAGAAAAAAGTGGGCAAAGATACGCCCTGGCAGGAAATAGGGCTGTTTATGTCCTGTGGTGCGGCAGGCTGCATGAAGGTTTAGGTAAATAAGGATATGGAACTTGACAGGCCGTTCAAGATAGTATTCATGGGGACGCCGGAATTTGCCGTTCCTGCCCTCGATGCCCTGCTCAAGGGGCCTGACCAGGTGGTGTCGGTGGTGAGTCAGCCGGACAGACCGCGAGGAAGGGGCAGAAAATTGCTCCCTACCCCGGTCAAATTGGTGGCAGAGGCGGCAGGTATCCCGGTGTTTCAACCTGAAAGTGTAAAGAAACCGGAGTTTCTGGATATTGTCCGGGGATTGGAACCAGACCTTTTGGTGGTCGCTGCCTTCGGGCAAATCCTGCCAAGGGCCCTTCTGGATATAGCAAGTATAATGCCTGTGAATATACATGGCTCCCTGCTACCGCGTTACCGTGGGGCTGCCCCGATACAATGGGCCTTGATGGAGGGCGAGGTGGAAACAGGCATTACCATAATGAGGATGGACGAAGGGATGGACACCGGTCCGATGTTACTCAAGGGCTCTATTGAAATCGGGCCCGAGGAGACCTTTGGCCATCTTTACAGGAGGATGGCCGACCTGGGTGGGAGGTTGATCGTCGAGGCCATCGAGCGATTGCATGCCGGGATGCTCAAGGAGATCCCCCAACCCGAAAAGGGTGCGTCATACGCCCCACCTATAAAAAAGGGGATGGCCAGGATCGACTGGGCCCTGCCGGCACGAAAGCTTCACTGCCTGATAAGGGCCTTTGATCCGGTTCCCGGTGCGTTTACGTTCTGGGGTGACATGCGCCTGAGGATCTACCGGCCCGTGGTGATGGAGACCGTTGACACGGGCAATATCCCGCCTGGCACCGTCGTTGAGGCTTCAGAGGCCTCTGTTGTGGTGGCCACTGGGCAGGGTGCCTTGGGGATAAGAGAACTTCAGGCGCCTGGCAAGAGGCGTCTGCCATGTGCTGAATTTCTCAGAGGCAGGCCTGTCAGGATTGGTGACCGGTTTGTCTAAACCTTCCCGTATCAGGATATACCGGGGTTCACGTGTCTCTGCCCGGGATCTTGCGGCCTCGCTTTTGTTGACCTGGGAGGCCTTGGAGCCGAGGCAAAGAGAGCCATTGTCAAGGATGGCAGAGGACGCCTTGTCCAGGGTCGGCAGGGTGAGCCGGCAGGACAGGGCGTTATTTCGGCAGATATTGTTTGGCGTGGTCAGGTGGCGGTCTTTGCTCGATTGGCATATAGGCTGCCTTTTGAGGTCTAATGGCAGGATCCATCCCCTTTTGAAAACCTATCTACGGGTCGGTGCATTCCAAATCTTGTTCCTTGACAGGGTTCCCCCGTCAGCCGTAGTCAACGAGGCGGTGACCGGGATTGAAAGGTGCGGGGCCAGTTGGGCCAAGGGCGTGTTGAATGCGGTTCTCAGGAGGCTAGCCAGAAGACGTGAGGGCATGGGGCCCGAAAAGGCAAGGGCCCTGGAGGAGGGTCGTTTCAAGGACCCTGTCGAGCGTCTAGCTGTGGCCACATCGCATCCCTATTGGATGGTGAAACGGTGGGTGGAACGCTATGGTATAGGGAAAGCCGAGGTGCTGTGCCATGAAAACAACAGCCCGGCCCCTTTGACCATAAGGGTCAACGTGACCCTTACGAACCTGAATGTCGTGAGGAATCTGTTCAACTCAACAGGCATCGATGCCATTCCATGCAGATATTCTCCGGCAGGCATGGTCGTGTCAGGCTTCAAAGGCACTCCAACCCGGTTGCCGGGTTTTGACAAGGGATGGTTCCAGGTGCAGGATGAAGGTGCCCAGCTCGTGTCCATGTGCCTTGGCCCTTTACCAGGTGATAGAATCCTCGATGCCTGCGCCGGTGTTGGAGGAAAGACTACGCACATGGCCGAATTGACCGGGTGCCATGCGGTCATCCATGCAATCGACAAGGACCCGTCACGGCTCGAAATGCTCAGGGAAAATGCAGGAAGGCTGGGCCTGGATTGTATTTCCGTACTTGATCTATCGGCATTCAGGAAGAGATGCAAGGCACTTGAGGGATACTATGACCGTATATTACTGGACGTTCCATGTTCCGGCATGGGGGTAATACGCAGGCACCCCGACATAAAATGGAACCGCAGTCAGGAATCATTGAAGGAGGCAGGGGAGAATCAGCTTGCGCTACTCAATGGAATAAAGGATCTGGTCAGGCCAGGGGGGCGTCTGCTGTACGCCACATGTAGCTTCGAACCCGAGGAGACAATCGAGGTGTTGGGCGCGTTTCTTCGGGAAAATCAGGGATGGAAAAGGGCAGCGCTGGCCTCAATGTTTCCTGCTCCTGCCCGCGTCTTCATAAATGGTGACGGGTGCTTTAGCTCGTGGCCGACTGTATCGGGCACTGATGGATTCTTCGCATCAATGCTGGAGAGAGACACCAGGGATTAGTGGATCATCCGATTACAGGGCCTTGAGAGGCCTTGGCCATATCGAACGCACGTTTGAAACCCTCCCGTGACCGCTCAATAACCTCATCATCCACGCAGAAGGCAAGCCTGAAGTGCCCTGGCATCCCGAATCCGGAACCGGGCACCGCCAGGATCAGCTCCTCTTGTAACAGCCTTACAAATTCGGTGTCGTCAGGGATCGGTGTCCTTGGAAAGAAATAGAATGCACCCTGGGGCATGATAAAATCGTATCCGGCATCCTGGAGAATATCAGCGAATCGATCCCGTCTTTTTTGGTATTTCCCTGTATCTACGCATGCATCCAGTGCCATGGAAATTACCCTCTGCATCAATGCTGGTGCGTTCACATATCCCAGTATGCGGTTTGCCAGGGTCAGGGCACCTATCAGGGTATCCCTGGACGAGGCATCTGGATGCACCGCCACGTAGCCGATCCGTTCCCCTGGTATGGAAAGATCCTTGGAAAAGGAGGTGGTGACAAGGCTGTCAGGGTAATGCCTCAAGATAGGAGGTACTGCCAGGTCGTCGAACACGAGACGCCGGTAAGGCTCATCAGAGACGAGGAAGACAGGATGGCCCAATCTTTTCGACGTTCTGGTGAGCAGGTCGGAAAGTGCCCTTATTTCCTCATCTGAATATATCTTCCCGGATGGATTGTTGGGCGAATTTATGAGTACCGCCTTGGTGGAATGGTTTATGGCCCCCTCTATTTCCTTCAGGTTCAGGGAAAAATCGTGGTTTGATCCAACCGGGACGAGTCTGCCTCCATGGTTGTCTACATAGAAGCCATACTCGACAAAATAGGGCCTTGGCACGATCACTTCCTCACCGGGGTCGAGGATCGCCTTGAATATGATGTTGAGACCACCGGCGGCGCCGCAGGTCATTATGATTTCTTGCTCGGAAACAGGTACCTGGTGTTCCCTTCCCACGAAGCCTGCCACCTTCTTTCTGGTCATGGGAATCCCGGCATTAGGCATATAGGCGTGAACGCCGGGTGACTTGTCCGATGCTGCCGTCTCCAGGGCCTTCTGGAAGGCATCAGGTGGTGGCAGGTCAGGGTTCCCAAGGCTGAAATCACATACCTTGTCTGTTCCATGTTTGGCCTTGAGTCGGGCACCTTCCTCGAACATCTTCCTGATCCATGAGGATTTTTCCATAAATCCAAGCATTTTTGAGGAAATAACGGTAGTATTCGATTGGTCCATTGTCTTTTTCCCCTTGGAAACAAGATAGAATTGGCCCTTGGGTAGAGGCCTTCCGGCTGCCGGCAAGGCATACATCCGGACAGATTCCCGCCAGGCCAGTTCTCTTCCCTTTAGATGTAGCATGTCATCGGCAAATACGCTATAAGGTCTTTACTATGAAAATACAGATTGCACCATCGATTCTTTCCGCAGATTTTTCGAAACTGTCAGACGAAATCCATGCAGTCGAGCGTGCAGGTGCAGACCTGATCCATGTGGATGTGATGGACGGCCATTTCGTGCCCAACATCACCCTTGGCCCCCTCGTGGTGAGATCATTGAGGCCCGTGACCAGGTTGCCACTGGACGTTCATTTGATGATAGAGGAACCAGACAGGTACATAGAGGCCTTTGCACAGGCAGGCGCCGATTGGATAACGGTACATGTAGAGGCCTGTATCCACCTTCACAGGACAATTCAGGCTATAAAGAGCCTCGGGATAAAGGCAGGTGCCGTGCTTAATCCAGCGACGAATCCCTGTGAACTGGAATACGTCCTGGACGACCTGGATTTGATACTGGTCATGGGCGTGAATCCAGGCTTTGGAGGACAGGATTTCATCCCGTCATCGTTGGAAAAGATCAAGGTCTTGAGGGAAATGTGCCGTAAAAAGGCAAGGGCCATTCCTATAGAGATAGATGGGGGAATAAATGCCAGGACCATAAGAGCGGTGGCTGAGGCAGGAGCGGATATATATGTGGCAGGCTCTGCGGTTTTTGGATCCCCTAACTATGAAGAGGCCATAGAAGAGCTCCGCTTCCTGGCAAACGATATCAGGAATTAGATAAAAAGGGGGCTTTCCCCCCTTTTTATCTATAAATTTCATATCTGCCCGGCCAGGAAGATACCTCCCCGGTGAAGGGCACATTTCTATGGTAAAAGTAAAAGGACTAGCAACCTTCTACAGCGGCCGCCTTCTTGATCTTGATTTTTACGTTGTCACCAACCTTGGCCTTGCATTTACCCTTGATCTTGACGACCATTTCCTTTCCTTCCATCTTGACGACCTGACCCTTGCAGTGTGCTGCGAGGCTGACTCCAGACATACCAAGCGTAAAAAGTAAGGCTATAGTGAGTGATGTAATTTTCTTGCGCATATTTCCCTCCTTGTTTTTTGGGTCACCAGGCGTTAAATAAAAGGCCTTGGCAATTTTTTTCTTGTAACAATTTTTACTATACGAGTATAGGGCCTGTGTCAAGCCTTGATTTTTGGTCTGAAAATACCAACCTGAATGGGCAGGGTGTTTCCGTGCTTGGTTGGGTGGCTGGGCAGGCACAGGGATGGGTGTAACGGGGGATATAATTTTTCATCACGTAGGCAACCGCCATGGAACACCTGTAATTTTGAGGGCAGCAGGTGTTCGGAGGGCACTCGGCAGGCACCTGCATAATCCAGGTTGATATGTCAGGAAGTCAAAGCGAAGAAGATGATCTGTTCAGACGCTCGGTTGATGGCCTTGATTGATACCACAAACCATGAAAGTAAGGGCGGCGGGTTGAGGCTGATACTCGATTTGGCCATAAAGCTCAATAGCGCCTTTCTCAAGGCAGGTCAGTTGGATGATATCTTGAAGGCCGTCTTGGTGGGGGTGACTGCTGGTGAGGGGCTCGGTTTCAACAGGGCCTTCTTGCTTACGGTAAATTCAGAGGGAAAGAAAATCGAAGGCAGGCTTGCCATAGGTCCATCCAGCCCGGAAGAGGCAGGTGTGATATGGGGTGAAATTTCCCAGAAAAAGCTTTCTCTTTTTGAGATCCTTGACAACGTCCGTGATACGTTGTTTGACCCGAATTATCCATTAAACCTGTTGGTGAGGCAGATAGTCGTGCCTTTGACCAATACAGAGCATGTCTTTGTCAGGGCAATCAAGGAAAGAAGCGCTTTCCACGTATGCGATAAGGGGATAGGCGATGCGCTGGATCTGTCCATGGCCTTTTGCGAAGATGTATGTGAGATTCTGAATGTCAAGGACTTCGCTGTCGCGCCTCTGTATACCCAGGAAGAGGCATTCGGGGTAATAGTTGCAGACAATGCCATAACCCTGGCGCCTGTCGAGGCAAGCGCTGTGGAGGCATTACACCTTTTTTCGTCGTTGGCCTCCATGGCCATGTGCCAGATCAACATGGTCACGGAGCTGGAGGAGAAGATCGCCCAGTTAAAGGAGCTCAATGCCAGGGTGGAAAAGGACAAGGATGTGCTTGTTGAGGCAGAAAGGTACGCCGCGTTAGGCCGTATGGCCGATCAACTGGTCCATGAAATAAGGAATCCTGTATCTGTGATAGGGGGGATGGCAAAGATCCTACAGCGGAAGATGGACAATCCCTCACTCAATGCCTATGTGGACAATATAGCCAGCCAGGCATGCAGGCTGGAGCAGATCCTGTCTGAGCTACTCGATTTTTCCGCCCGGTTGCAGTTGAATATGGAAGACGTATACCTGTATCAACTGGTGAATGCCTCTGTAAATCTTTTCCACGGGGAGATCGAGAGGCACAATGTGGCGCTCCATGTTCATATGCCAAACGAGGAGCCCATAATCAGGATAGACAGGCTGGTATTCCAGCAGGCCTTCATGAATATACTCAAGAATGCCATCGAGGCTATGCCGGATGGTGGTATGCTCTTTGTCACTGTTGATGTCAAGGACACCATGGTGGAGATCCAGGTAACGGATACAGGGCTTGGTATCGCCAGGGGGCATCTTACCAAGGCAGATGAGCCATTTTTTACGACAAAGACCCATTCCATGGGGTTGGGCCTGAGCCTGGCAAAGCGCGCTATAGAAGGTCATGGTGGTGCGCTGTGTCTTTCTAGGAACAAATTCGGCGGCACCACAGCATCCATAACCCTGCCCCTGTGACCCTGATATGATTTAGCGATGGAAAAGATAAACTATCTGGTCGATACCCACGCCCATCTGGATATGCCTCCGCTCAACGGTGAGATAGATAGGGCCCTTGACAGGGCAAGGGCCACTCAGGTGAGGCAGGTGATCACCGTGGGTGTTGATCTGGGCAGTTCGAAAGAGGCCGCCAGGATTGCAGCGAGGCATGAATCGGTATTTGCTGCCATTGGCATACATCCCCATGACGCCCATGTTGCCCAGCAGGATGATTTCAAGAGGCTTGCGAGGATGGCATCGCTTCAGAAGGTGGTTGCCTGGGGAGAGATAGGCCTAGACTTTTTCAAGGAATACTCGCCGCCAGATATACAGCGGAGGGTATTTGAAAGGCAGCTAGGTCTCGCCATAGAGGTGGGCTTACCGGTAATAATCCATGACAGGGATGCACATGATGCGGTCGTGGAGATGCTGCGTGGCTATGCCCGGCATGGCTTGAAAGGGGTGTTTCATTGTTTTTCAGGCGGGATAGATCTTGCCAGGCAGGTCCTGGATCTTGGCCTTTATATCTCTATTACCGGGGTGATTACATTTCCAAACTCCAGACAGTTGCAGGATGTGGTCAAATATGTTCCGATCGAACGTTTGCTGGTCGAGACGGATTCTCCCTTTCTGTCTCCCGTCCCTTTCAGGGGGAAGCCAAATGAGCCGGCCAGGACAGCGATCGTGGCAAAGGCCATCTCATCTCTTAAAAATTTGAGTATCCAGGAGGTGGCCTGTTGGACTACAGCCAATGCAAGGGCCCTTTTCGGACTGCCACGGATCTGATACTGGCCTCTGCCTCTCCCAGGAGAGAGAGACTATTGTCTGGGTTGGGCATCAGATTCAGGGTGGTGGTCAATCCGGAAGAGGAACCGCTGCCAACAGAGGGGATTGCACCTGAGGATTTTGCCCTGGGGAATGCGCGGTTCAAGGCCTTGGGTGTGGGGGAGAAGAATCCAAGCTCGGTTACCCTCGGTGCTGATACGATAGTGGTATTAGGCACCAGGATATTGGGAAAACCCAGGGACCGCGAGGCTGCCTTCAGGATGCTTTCGGAATTGGTGGACAGGACCCATGTTGTAATCACTGGATGTCATTTATGTTGGCCATCAAGGGATATTACAGTAGATATAGTATCAAGGACCAGGGTCAGGCTTTCTGGACAGCCTCAGGACGTGATCCGGGCATACGTGGCCACCGATGAGCCACTGGATAAGGCAGGCAGTTATGCAATCCAGGGCATGGGGGCCTTCATGGTGGAGTCTATAGAAGGGTCCTATACAAATGTGGTCGGGTTGCCCATGGATGACGTGGTGAAGGCGTTGATGGACATGGGCGTTCTGGAAGTGAGGATTTAGTGGATGCTTTGTCTGGAATTTCAAGAGATCAAACGGCGGATACAGTCCGCTGCCCAGAGAGTCAATCGTCCAGGCGAAGATATAAAGCTGCTTGCGGTTACCAAAACCAGGTCTCCGGAGGTGGTAAGGGACGCATATGGTTGTGGGCAGTATCTTTTTGGAGAAAATTATATCCAGGAGGCCGCCTCGAAGCTATCCGTTCTTGAGGATCTGCGCCCTTTCACAAGGTGGCATTTCATCGGGCACTTGCAGCGCAACAAGGCCAGGACGGCGGCTGAATTGTTCGATCGTGTGGAAACGCTTGATTCCATAAAGCTGGCAAGGGCACTTGATAAGTACAGCAGGGCATGCGGAAAGCTCCTCAGTGTTCTGATCCAGGTAAATATTGCAGGGGATCCAGCCAAATCAGGCCTTGCGCCAGGAGAGCTGCCCGGTTTCCTGGAAAAGGTGATGGGGTTTGAAAATCTCCGGGTAGAGGGCCTTATGACACTTCCTCCATGGTCATCTGAGGCAGAGGGATCAAGGAGGTGGTTTCGCGCCCTTTATGAGCTCAGGGAGAAAATGGTTCAGGAATTTGGAGAAGGTTGTGGATTGAAGGAGCTTTCCATGGGTATGACCCATGATTTCGAGGTGGCAATTGAGGAAGGCGCCACCACGGTCCGTATAGGGACGGCCCTGTTTGGTCCCAGGAAGTAAGGAGCAAGGATATGTACGAAGTCTTCATAAAGGCCCATTTTTCATCAGCCCACTTTCTGCGCAACTATCCAGGCAATTGTGAGCACCTCCATGGCCACAACTGGGAGGTACGGGTTGTCGTCAGGGCCGGCGGCCTTAATGAGATCGACGTTGCCATTGATTTCAGGGACCTTAAAAAGATAGTCGGGCAGATAATGTCCGAGCTTGACCATATCAATCTGAACGATCATCCGGCCTTCCAAGGGCACAATCCGTCTTCTGAACGTATCGCTGAATATATCTATGGCCGCGTGAAGGATGAACTAAGGGCGTTTCCACAGGTTTCCCCAGCCAGTGTCACGGTTTGTGAGACGCCAAATTCAGGTGTGACTTTTTCAGAAGGTTGAACGCCCCGATTCCATCCCATCTGAAGGTTTGTGAAACCTTCCTCAGTATACAGGGTGAGGGTGCCCTGGCAGGCTATCCATGTTTTTTTATCAGGTTGACCGGTTGCAATCTCAGGTGTACCTACTGCGATACGAGGTATGCCTATGACGAGGGGAAGAGGATGCCGGTGGATTCGCTGGTGAAAATGGCCCTGGGGAGCAGGGTTCCCCTGGTGGAGATCACCGGGGGGGAGCCCCTGGTGCAAAGGCCGGTATACCATCTCATGGAGCGCCTGGTTGCGCTCCGTAAGACAGTTCTTCTTGAAACCAACGGGAGCATCGCTCTTTCCATGGTGCCCAGGAGGGTAATCAAGATCGTGGACATGAAGACCCCTGGAAGTGGTATGGACAGTCACTGGCATAGCGACAATTTGAGGTGGATAGGGACCAGGGACCAGTTGAAATTTGTGGTTACCGATCGTGGTGACTATGAGTGGGCCATAGAACAGGTCCAGAGATTCCGGCTGACGGATTTCACCCAGGTTATCGTCTCCCCCTGCTGGGGGCGTCAGGATCCGGCAGAGCTTGCCAAGTGGGTGATGGAAGACGCGAAAGATGTACGCTTCCAATTACAACTACATAAAATCCTTTGGGGGGATAAAAGGGGCGTGTAAATAAAGAGGCCGCAAGGGCCTTGATTTCATTTGGAAGGGTGATGTCTCCTTTTATGGAGTGATCCCTAATAGGCTAAATATTCAAGGATTTTTTTAACTCAAGGCAAGCAAGGCGCCGCTTAAAGATTCAAGGCCCGGATAGGGATTTTGCTAAATAATCAAAGACAAGCCGCTCAAAAGGCGTTGACAGAATTGACCAAATAATGTAAAAGCTTCCAGTAGAATTTTCTGAATGGTGCTTCATTTTTCTTAAGCTCCTAAATTTATTGGTTGTTTAGCCTTCGGGGGGAAGGAGAACAATATGATTACACTTGATCTGTCATTGTGGGTTCAGTTGATCTGTGCTCTGATAATGATGGCGCTCCTGAATTCAATGCTTTACAAGCCGATGAGGCGCATGCTGGAAAAGCGGGAAGAAAAGATGTCCGCGATTCGCAGTGATGTGGAGAAGTTTGAACGAAACGCCAAGCAGCTTTTGGAAAACTTTGAGAAAAAGATGTCTGAGGCCAGGCTTGCCGGCAAAAGTGAGATGGAAAAGCTGAAGGATGAGGCCAGGAAGACGGAGGGCGAGCTTATGGAGGCCGCATCCAAGGAGGCCCAGGAGAAGAAATCCCAGTTGCTGGCAGAGCTTACCAGCCAGATTGAGGCCGCCAGAAAGGAGCTTCAGGCCAAGGCCGAATCCTTTGCCGTTGAAATTGCACAGAAACTGTTGGGGAGGGCTGTATGATGTCTTGCCGCCTTCCGCGCATATTCATTGTTTTGGTTGCATGTTGCTCAGTGATGTTTCTCTTCGTTCCGAGAGCGGTCTATGCTGCGGCTGAAAATGAAGCAGGCGGCGCCCAGGTCTCGGATATGCATGGGGCTGCCGATGCAGGGCCTGGTCATATGGAAGAGGCCGCACACCAGGCAGGCCATGAGGAGCATGGACGTTTTGGGGTTACCCACACCCAATTGATGAATTTTATATGGCACTGTCTGAATTTTACCCTTCTGGTCATCATCTTGGTAAAATTCCTGAAGAAACCGATTGCCGATGCACTAAATGGGAGAACAGAGTCCATCAGGGCGGCCTTTGACGAGCTTGCCGCCCAAAAGGCAGAGGCTGAACGGCGCTATGCAGAATATGAACGCAAACTCTCAGGTATGGATGCCGAGGCTGACAGGATACTCAAGAGTTTCATGGAGCAGGGGCAGGCGGAAAAGGAAAAGATAATTGCCCAGGCCAAGGAGACCGCTGAAAGGATCAAGGCCCAGGCGGAATTCTATATCCAGCAGGAGCTGGACAAGGCCAAGGCTGAGCTGCGTGAGGAAGTCGCTGACATGGCGGTAAAGATGGCCGAGGAGTTGGTGAAGAAGAATCTGACTGAGCAGGATCATCACAAGCTCATCAGTGAATATCTTGAAAGGGTGGTGCAAAAAAATTGATAAGCACAGTATTAGCTAGAAGGTACGCCAAGGCCCTTTTTGCTGTAGCCAAGGAGGAAGACAGTCTGGAGACCTACAACAAGGCAATCCAGGCAATTGGTACCTTGTTAGCAGAAAACCCGGATGTGGAATCGGCTCTGGAAAGCCCGGTGGTCCCCCCTGATATCAAGGAGGAGATCGCAGAGTATATAATCAAGGCTGTCCAGGTGGAAGAGTCGCTGGCGAATTTTCTCAGGCTCCTGGTTGAGAGGAGACGTATCCAGCACCTGCGTATCATTGCAGAATCCTTTCAGGAACTCATGGATGAAGAGATGGGGGTCATCCGGGCAAGGGTTGTGACGGCTGTGCCGCTACCGGCTGAACTGAAGAAAAAGGTGGCGGAGGTTTTGTCCGAGGTCACGGGAAAGACGGTTGCATTGGTGACGGAAGAAGACCCCACCATCATCGGCGGCGTGGTGGCCCATGTTGGCGATATGGTTTGGGATGGAAGTATAAGAAGCCAGCTTCAGGGCTTTAAAGAATCCATAGGGAGGGGCGAGATAGGATAATGGCACAGATAAAGGCATCTGAAATAAGCGATATTATAAAGAAGAAGATACAGGAATTTGAGAAGACCGTAGACTTGGCTGAAACGGGTACCGTGTTGTCGGTCGGTGACAATATCGCCAGGGTCTATGGTGTCCGTAACTGCATGGCCATGGAGCTCCTGGAATTCCCCGGGGGAATCATGGGGGTCGCCCTCAACCTGGAGCAGGACAATGTGGGTGTTGCCGTCATGGGCGATTGTACCAAGATCAAAGAAGGCGATCTGGTCAAGAGGACAGGAAGGATCGCTCAGGTCCCGGTCGGCGAGGCCATGCTAGGGCGTGTGGTCGATGCGCTTGGTAATCCCATAGATGGTAAAGGGCCAATAAATGCTAAGGAGTTCCGTAGGATAGAGGAAAAGGCCCCTGGTGTCATTGCCAGAAAGCCTGTGCATGAGCCATGTTATACGGGACTTAAGGCAGTTGATGCCATGACACCGGTTGGAAGGGGTCAGAGGGAGCTGATAATCGGTGACAGGCAGATAGGCAAGACAGCCATTGGTGTCGATGCCATTATCGCCCAGAAAGATACTGATGTTTATTGTATTTACGTGGCTGTTGGCCAGAAACAGGCTACCGTCGCTCTGGTTGTGGAGGCCCTTCGCAGGCATGGGGCCATGGATTACACCACAGTGGTTGCGGCAAGTGCAAGTGAGCCCGCATCCCTCCAGTATCTCTCGGCATTTGCCGGTTGCGCCATGGGGGAATATTTTCGGGACAACGGCAAGCATGCCTTGATTATCTACGATGACCTGTCAAAGCAGGCGGTTTCCTACCGCGAGCTTTCACTCCTTCTTAGGCGTCCTCCAGGACGTGAAGCGTATCCAGGCGACATATTCTATAATCACTCCAGGTTGCTGGAGCGTGCAGCCAAGCTAAACGATGACTTGGGTGCAGGCAGTCTTACCGCATTGCCCATTATTGAGACGCAACAGGGCGACGTTTCGGCATATATCCCAACAAACGTTATTTCAATTACAGACGGGCAGGTATACCTTGAGCCCTCCCTGTTTTTCGCAGGGGTCAGGCCGGCGATCAACGTTGGTTTGTCCGTATCAAGGGTTGGTGGCGCTGCCCAGGTAAAGGCCATGAAACAGGTGGCCGGTACCCTTAGGCTTGATCTTGCCCAGTACAGGGAGCTTGCTGCCTTTGCCCAGTTTGGGAGTGACTTGGACAAGGCCACGCAGCAACAGTTAAATCGTGGTGAGCGTCTCGTGGAGCTTCTCAAACAACCTCAATATCAACCTCTGCCCATGGAGAAACAGGTGGTGGCCCTTTTCGCAGGTACCAAGGGGTTGCTGGATCCATTGCCGGTATCCGCTATCCAGGAGTTTGAGAAAGAGTTGTATGGCTTCGTGGAAAAGAAGTATCCAGAGATATTTTCAGAACTCAAGGAGAAAGAGGTTATCAGCGAGGCTCTTGAAAAGAAGATGAAGAGCGCAATAGAGGAGTGCGTCCAGGAGTTCAAAACGACTCATAACCTTTAGCAAAAGAGGGCTATTGTTAGATGGCTTCACTCAAGGATATTCAGCTAAAGATCGTTGGTGTTAAAAAGACCGAGCAGATAACCAAGGCCATGAATATGGTCGCTGCTGCCAAGCTTCGTGGCGCACAGAGCAGGATGGAGGAGTTCCGTCCATATGCCGAGAAGTTTGGCTCTGTCATGGGAGAGCTGGCCGGGGGAACAAATTCTGCTTCTTTCCCGTTGATGGAAATAAGGGAAAACATCAAGAAGGTGGCATTGGTTGTCGTAACCTCTGATCGCGGGCTGTGCGGGGCATTTAACGCCAATATAATTAATGCCTCCGAGAAGTTCTTTGCAAGCCAGAGGGAAAGGGGCCGGGAGACCGCCGCGATCTGCATAGGGCGCAAGGGAAACTCCTACTTTGAAAAATCTTCGACCGAGGTCATTTACAAGATGGTCGATTGCATGGCGAATATACAGATGTTCAACGCCAAACAGGTCGGCCAGAAACTGATCCAGCTTTTTCTGGATGGGACGATAGACGAGGCACACGTGATCTACGGGCGTTTCATTAACGTGGCTGTTCAGAAGCCTGCGATAAAACGTCTTCTCCCCATCAGCCAGGAGGGCCTGGAGGAAGGTGCCGAGGCAGAGAAGGAAGGGCCGACTGCAGCGTATATCTATGAGCCAGAGCCAGAGGCCATACTCAATCAATTGATGCCCATGTTCATAAACGTGCAGATCATGCACGCCATGCTGGAGACCGGTGCTAGTGAACAGGCTGCAAGGATGACGGCCATGGATAATGCGACCAGGGCGTGCAAGGATATGATTGAAAATCTGACATTGGCCTATAACAAGGCCCGCCAGGGTGCCATCACCACGGAACTTATGGACATCGTGGGTGGTGCCGAGGCCTTAAAGGGCTAGATGACGCGATTTTAACCGGGATGACAAAAGGTTCGTGCCAGTATCGGCGCGGTGGGAGGTAAGGAACATATGGCAACAGAAGCTGCACAAAAAATTGGAAAAATTGCTCAGGTGATCGGTCCGGTTATCGATGTTGAGTTTGAACCCGGCCAGCTTCCTGAGATTCTGAATGCTTTATACGTGACCAACCCGGCCATCAGCGATCAGGAGGATAACCTGATAATTGAGGTGGCACAGCACCTTGGTGACAATCTGGTGCGTTGCATAGCCATGGATACTACGGATGGCCTTGTAAGGGGTATGTCAGCCAAGGATACCGGTGCCCCGATCATGATACCCGTAGGCGAAGCTGCCCTTGGGCGCATCATGAACGTGGTAGGCTGGCCGGTTGATGGGCTAGGCCCCATCGAATCAAAGGCGAAGTATCCTATTCACAGACATGCCCCTGCATTTGTTGAGCAGGATACCACGGTCAAGGTGTTGGAAACCGGGATCAAGGTCATTGATCTTCTGGTGCCGTTCCCCCGCGGCGGTAAGATGGGTTTGTTTGGCGGGGCCGGTTGCGGCAAGACCGTTATCATGATGGAGATGGTTCACAACATCGCCATGCAGCATGGCGGTATATCCGTGTTTTGCGGTGCTGGCGAAAGGACCCGTGAAGGAAACGACCTGTACCTGGAAATGAAGG
>JAJRZR010000108.1 GCA_024275145.1 Deltaproteobacteria bacterium
CCAAGCATTGCCAGGCATGCGAAAAGTGACAGGATCAGTACAGTCAATACCACGCTCCTGCTCTTTAAATGTTTCATCCTTTTCCTCCTTTTTTCCTCGGGAAAAAATTTTGGCACATTGGCCTTAACTTTCATATGGAGCCTTCAAGATGCACATAGGGATTTATGTCCTTTCAACAAAAACCTCCCTGAATTTTTTATAGCAAATTCACCCCGGTGTCCAGAGAAAAAAATGAATACCGGATCATATCCGTGTACGGATATTGCAATATGCCCCTTTCAACGTGAAAATCAGTACCCGGTCTCAGGGCGTGCATCCACTACGTTGTCAGTCACTTAAGGCATGGGAATTTGTATCCGCTGTGTCTTTTTGTCCTGGTTTGCGGCCTCGGGATGTTGGTTGTGTTTGGTCTTGGAATGTTTGTTTCCTTTTGCCTCCGTCGGCAAAAAATGTTAAACCTGGATTGAATCCTGATTCAGGATTTTTCTTAATAAACAGAAGGGCAGGGTGCCTTTGACGGCATGCCAGGACCCGTCCTTACTGTAAAGGGGAAGCCATAAGCCGTGTCGTCAAGGATCGGGTTACTCATTGTTCTGGTCACACTTCTCGTGCCTTCCGTATCCACACTCTGGGCGCTTGATACCTGCGGTGAAGCGGATATGCTCTATAAAGAGGGAATGGCCTTGCTCGATGATTCGAGGCAGGAGGCATCCCTTTATGAGAGGGCGTTGTCATTGTGTCCCGGGCTCTATAAGGCCCATGTAAGGCTTGGGGAGGTATACCTTGCCAGAGGTGAGGTCTCAAAGGCCCTGGACCAGTTCCGCAAGGCCCTGGAGTTGAGGGACGCCATAGAGCCGCATCTCAGGATAGGGGAAATCTACAGGATTCTCGGGCGGTATAAGATGGCCAAGAAAGAGTTCAGCCACGTGTTATCCGTGGTCCCTGATTGCCTGGAGGCAGCCGCTCAGCTCGAATACCTGAAGAAGGTGAGCGTTGTCTACGACAAGATGATCGAGCCCTATCCTGGCCGCATTCCTCTGGCCATCTTTGCACGGATCCCCGGCATGAGCCTGCCCAGGGGGGCCATCCTGGCCGATGTACAGTTCAATCATATCGTTCAGGACATAAGGACCTCTGTGCCGGCCTCCGAAAGGGTGGTACGGATAGATGCGTTTATACTGGGGCTCCGCTATGGCCTGACGGACAGAGTGAGCGTGGGGCTCATGCCCAAATTTTTGTATAAGAAGGGCAATCTCTATTCACCGGAGCTTGACCGGCACATCGACCTAGGCGTAAGCGGTATGGGAGATACGGTAGTGTTTTTCAAGTACCGGCTCCTGCGAAGGGCAAGGCACGACCTGTCCCTGTTCCATCTCCTGAGTATCCCTACAGGCGATTCCAGTGCCATGGACAGGTCGCATCAGGTAGGCAGGTTGCTTCCGTTGGGCTCGGGGCATTTCGATTTCCAGCCTGGCCTTGCATATACTACGTTTACCGGGCGGGTTACGTTGCATTCAAGCCTTTCTTATCTGATTACAGGTTCCCGGAGCCAGGGTGACGAACTGCGTGCCAACCTTGCCCTGGAAACGAGGGTGTTTCATGGCCTGATCGCATCCCTGGAGCTGAATTACAGGTGGAGAGGGGCCTCCAGGAGGAGACAGACCTACCAGGCGCTGCTTACTTCCCCGTATGAGAAACCGAAGGATTATTCCATTACCATAGATGAAAAAAGTGGCCATGCGTTGTTTATGGCCCCGGGGTTTAGGTTTCTCATGCCATGGGGCCTTCAACTGGAGTTGGGCGCAAGGTTTCCTGTAATCAGACCTGGGGCGGATAGCGGACCGCTCGAAAGATCCGTATTCCATATCGGGCTTGTCCGGGCGTTTTTCTAGGCCCGGACCATGTCTTCATGTCCGGATGTGACGCAAGATTGCGGGCCGCACGAGGGCTTATATGAAAACTATGGAAAGAGCCACATGGATAGCAGCCATTGTCCTTATGGCCTTGTGCCTGGTTCATCTACCCGCTTGCCGTGGAAGCGAAGGGGCTGCAACGGGGCGAGCTCAGGGCCGTCATGAGGCCGTTTTCGAGGACAACGAGATCTTTCAAAACGATCTCGTGGGAATCAGGGTGGCCGGGGATCTTCCCGTCCATATAAGGGACAACGATGTCCATTTAAACGGCAGGGCCGGCATAATTCTGGGATGGGGGGCTCGTGCCAGGATTACAGGCACCAGGATTCATGACAACCACGACAGTGGCCTCAGGATCGGGGGGACTGGATGTGTGGATATCACTGGCTGCCGGGTATTTGCCAATTTGAGGTCAGGGCTGCTTATAGACCCCCTGGAAAGGGGGTTCCGTGGCAGGATAAGGCTGATGGTCTCAGATTCCAGGATCTATGCCAATCAAAGGGCGGGTATAAGGTCCAGGGTAGGTCCTGATACCATGGCCTTGCTTTCGGTTGCAGGCTGTTCCATATACCGGAACCTCGATGCCGGTATCAGAGTCAGGAACCATACCCATCTTACGGTGAGCGGATGCTGGATAAGGCGGAATGGGATGGCTGGCATTATATCCCTTGCGTCTCCAAACGATCCGGTACTGGACATAGTCAACAACAAGATATGTTTCAATTTAGGGCCTGGTATACTGGTGGTCCAGGGTCGGTCTGGAGAGGCAGGGATAAAGGGAAACTGGATATACAACAACCTTCGCTCAGGCGTCGTGTGTGGCCTGTGGAAGGGGCATGACTACAAGGTGGGCGGTCTTTCCATCGCCGGCAATATCATAGTCTCAAACGGCTCCGGCGACAAGGGTGCCGGAATCCGCTGGACTGGTAAGGGAAGGGTGTCCGTCAGGAAAAATGTAATCGCATACAATGTTTCTACAGGCATTCGTTCAAAGGGCTGCAAGGGATATGCAGGGAATCTGCTCTTCGCAAACGGTAAGGCCGCCAGATGCTGTGAAGACCCTGACACCGCTCCCTTTATGGTGGAAAGTATCCAGTACAGCGGATGTGCGGGAAGAGGAAAGGGGGATATAATAACTGATCCCCGGTTCCTGGACCCGGATGCCTATGATTTCCGGCTGGAGGAGGGATCACCGGCCAGAGGAATTCTGTATGGCAAGTAGTCTTCCGGGATGTTATATCCTATTGATGTTTCTGTGCCTCGTCTCGTCTTTGTTTCCAGGCTGTGCCCGCCATCACCGGTTATCTGCCGGTGACAACAAGACGGTTGTGCAGGTCTCAACGATTGGCGTTCCGGAAAGTAGCGCGGAGCGTCCGGCAAGGCATCCCGGTTTCTCTATGCACTGGGGTGGCAGGAAGGTTGCGAGCTGTATGGATTGCCATGTTGATCATACCCACCGCGCTGTCGCAGGCGAAAGGGGGGAGGGTGCCGGGGCGCAGCGATGCCTGTCATGCCATCAGGGCTGCGGCGCACGGCAGGCTCTATCCGGGGGTCCGCCTGGAGGATGCCTCAGGCCTGTTCGTTCTAGCGGTCCTGGCCCCATCCCGGCAAGGCCCCTTCTGATAACCGCCTGCAACCTGTGTCATCCAAAGGAATATAAGGAATTTTCCACCTATATCACCATGCATTCCCAGTTCTCATGTACCACCTGCCACCACGTATGGCACGGGGTCATCCCCAGATGTACCCAGTGCCATCCGCGGCATGGCGCAGGATTGAACGGCATAGGTTGTACGAAATGTCACCCCCCGCACATGGTGTTGAGGATAAAGTTTCCAGCCAGATCGCCTGGGAATATATGCATTGGATGTCATCGTGGGGCATACGAGGACCTGAAGGAGGCGGGTGGTAGGCATCGTGGTCTGCGCTGTACCACCTGCCATCCTGGTGAACATGGAACTACCAAAAGGTGTATCCAGTGTCATGGGGATGTCCACAAGAGAGGCAAGGGAGGGGGGATAGCGCCGGAATATCACATGTGTACGAGATGCCATGGCCAGGCGCACGTCCTGATTATCCATCCCATGAGGTCTGCAAGCCCTTAGGCACTGAGTCGATTTGTTGCCGGTGTTTGTGCGTTCAATACGGCGTCATAGGGCACGTGCCGTTATCTTCAAGGATTGGGCATCGCCTTTCCCAGACTTTTTCGGGCACGGGGATGGTCTCCCTGGCCATTTTTAGAACCCGGTCTGCAATGTCCCTGGACAGTCCCGTATGTATGCCGGGATTTAGCGCCATCTCCAGTGTGTCCTTTGCAAAGAGCCTTGACATATCTTTCTTTTCCAGCAATATGTCGATAGGTCTTTTGCCATGGGCCCTGGCAGACATGGATGCCTCGTAGACCAGCCTATGGGCCCTGGAAAGGCCGATCTTTTCCGCGAGCAGGAACATCAAGGCCTCTGAGGATATGAAGGACGCCGCTTCGGCTAGGTTCGCCTCTATCCTTTTTTTGTGGATTACAATTCCCTGGAGTATCCTTTTCATGAGAGAGAGCATCCCCGAGAAGAAAAGACATGTGTCTGTAACGCTGACCCACTCCAGGCGAACTGCCCTGTAATCACGCTCGTGTTCATTGATCAGCCCCTCAAGGCCCAGCCCGGCGTTGGCCTTTATGAGCCTTGAGAGTACCACCACCTGTTCGCACATCTCAGGATTTACCTTGTGGGGCATGGTGCTGCTTCCAACCTTGCCCATATGGAAGGGCTCTTCCATTTCTCCCACCTCGCTCCTGGATAGCGTCCTGATCTCATTGGCTATGCGGCCAAGCCCCCCTGCAACGATTCCCATCGTGCACAGGAGATCGGCTATTCGGTCCCTGGCTGCATGCCAGGAGCAAAGCGGTGGTTTCAGCCCCAGGTGATTGGAGAATACCTCAAGCAACCTCAAGGCCTTTTTACCCAGGGCGTCCATGGTTCCAACTCCACCGAACAACTGGCTTACGAGCACCCTGTCCCGGCAGGCAAGGAGCCTTTCGTGGCCCCTTGACAATTCATCCAGCCAACCAGCGATCTTGAGGCCCAGGGTCATCGGCAAGGCCTGCTGACAGTGGGTCCTTCCGGTTATGGGGAGTCCCTTGTATCTTTCGGTAAGGTCTATGAGGTTGTGCGCGATCAGTTCGATATCGCGAAGGGCGATTTCAAGGTAGTCCTTGAGTTCAAGGACAAGGCCGGTGTCCTGTATATCCTGGGTGGTGGCGCCATGATGCACGTAATTTCCCATGTCTTCATCCAGGATTTCCCGCAGGGCATCAAGAAGTGGTACTAGGGAGTGGCCGGTATAGTTGATTCCTCTTTTTACCCTGGAAAGGTCTATCGACCTTATGTCGGCCTTCTCACTAATGGCCCTTGCGGCCTCGTTGGGGATGATACCGAGTTCTGCCTGGGATTTGGCAAGCACTGCCTCTACGCGGAGCCATCTCTGGAACCTGTAAAGGTGGCAGAATACCATCCTGGCCTCGCTAGTGGTATAGCTTGCCCCGTAAAAAGGCGAATCAACTATGTGACAGATGGGTTGGCAGCGCATTTTGCCATGAAAATACATCCTGCCCCTGGGCCATGTCGTGCCATGCCCTGAGGGTGTGGTCCCGGCCATACTGGCCACGTGAAAGTCTGGGGCCGGCAGTGGCTAGGGTTTCCAAAGGGGTTCAGGGTCCTTGGCCCTTAGGGACTGGATCTCATTGAGGCAGTCTTCGACCATGTCTATAGCGCAGCCCGTATATAATTCCGGGTGATCAAGGAAGGACAAGTCCTTCCCGGACACGAGAGGCCCGATCTCCGGATCGGTCAGTATCATGTGCTTGAGGCTGGCGCCTGTATCCTGTGCCGCCCTAACAATGGTCCGCACCTTTGCCATGGCGTCCATCCTTCCCATTGTGTCGGCAAGGGCCATGACCAGTGCCTCGGATACCGCTAGGTCACCTTGAAGGCCAAGGTTTTTCAGCATCCTTTCCTCCTTGATCCTAAGACCTGAAAGGACAGTGATCATGTAGTGGGATACGGCCCCTGTATATATGCAGACTTGCGGCATGGCAAGCCATTCAGACCACAGTTTTCTGGGATCCCTTTCATGTTCATGCACCATTGCCTCCATGACCACCTGTGAAAGGTGCCTGATATGCCCTGCAATGGCCTGGACCCGTTGGCACAGGACCGGGTTGGATTTGTGGGGCATGGCGCTACTTGCAGGGGCATGCCCAGGAGGAGTGGGTTCTTCAAGCTCTCCGATCTCAGTCTTTTGCAGTTGATAGATCTCGTTTGCGATCTTTTCGAGGGTACTGCAATATATGGCGCACAGATTGGCTGCTTCGGCTATCCTGTCCCTGGAATTGTGCCACGGGATATGGGAAAGGGCAAGGCCCAGGCGCTTCAATGTCGCCTCTGCCACCGGTCTGGCCATATCCCCTAGGGATGCAAGGGTGCCGGCTGCGCCGCCAAACTGGCCCACGTTCAGGCGACTGGCTATCTCCTTTAGCCTTTCGATATGTCTCCTTGTTTCCATTGCCCATACAGCAACCTTCATGCCAAAGGTTGAGGGCAGGGCCTGTTGGCCGTGGGTTCTGGCCATGATAGGTGTATCTATCTTCTTACGGGCCAGGTCAATACATATGGTTTCGATACCTCTCATATCCCTGTATATCAACGAGAGACACTCACGCAGTTCCAGGACCTGGCAGGTATCTATGACATCCTGGGTGGTAGCCCCGAAATGAACATATTGGCCGGCCATTTGGCTACAGGTGTCTTTCAGGGCATTTATAAGCGGTATCAATGAGTTGCGGCTCTTTTTGTATCCTTCTTTTAGGGCATTGATGTCCAGCTGATCGATCCTTGCCTTCCTATTGATTTCCCTTGCAGCATCGGTAGGGATCACCCCCAACTCGGCCTGGGCCGCGGCAAGCGCCGCCTCGAAATCAAGCCAGCGTTGAAGGCGTTTTTCTTCGTCGAATATACGAGTAAACTCCCTGGTACTGAATACCAACGGGTTGATTTCGTAGTCAAAGGGATGACAGGGCATAACAAGGCCTTCTAGGATTACGTTCGATCGTTATTGGGACTTCCCTGTCCTTTATTCCTTCATGGAATGCCCTTATGACAGGATGTTTCATGTCTACCATGGACACGATAAATGTGAATAGGCCGCTGTTACGTGCCAGGACCGCATCGAGTTTCGTGGGTGTGTCCCGTTGGGGATCATGGCTCCATGCCACTGCATGTACGTGATATGATCCGGCAATTGTGAATCCTCGGGCATCACATATCGCGTAGCACTCCCTCAGTTCTTCCGGGTCTGTGATCCATCCCCTTTTGGATAGGGGCGTTTTCGATGGAATGGCGCTTCGTTCCATGATACGGTCCATGTAGCTCTTGTACGGCTCCACGGCCCTGAGATTTCTCTTCAAGGGAAGGATCAGCTCTACCAGAAAGTCCGGCCCGTTCAACGCCCCGGCCACGAGACCGTAGGCCCTTTTCGTATGATCCTCTCCGGGCAGAAACCTGCCGGTGAGCTTTCTGCTGCAATGGTGGATGATCTCCTCCCATTTTGAACAGGGCAAGTGAAATCTCCTTATCTCATGTATCCTTGTTTTTCCCATTGGTCCTGCCTATAAACGGCCATTTAGAACCTTCTCCAGGGCCGCTGGTATGTGCCCGATTATCTCGCTCACCTGGGTGGCTGGGGTGGGATTGGCAAGCTCACCTGCTACGCGATTTACCCTGCCTGCGATTCCGCAGGCATCCACATGATCCCTGCCGGCCTGGACCATCGCACTTATTGTGCCTGTTACCATGTCCCCGGTGCCACCAACAGGTTCCAGTGTCTCGATATTCGGGCTGTCAATACGTTCTATTATATCGCCATCCCGGCATACATAGTCCGTTTTACCCTTTATGAACATGGTGGTTGCGGCATTTTTGAATCGGTATGCCTTCTTGACCAGCTCCGGTACGTCTTCCTCCATGTGGAATATGAAGCCCCTGGTATAGGTAGGATGTGCAGCCTTTTCATCCGCCAGAAACGCTGCCTCTCCCAGATCAGGTGTAAAAAGCTGATACCTGTGGGCATCTCCTCCGGCCTTGGCCACATACATGCCCCCTGCATCGGCCAGGAGTACAGGAGGATGTTCCATGGAATCAATGGAGGCGAGTACCTTCTTGTTCCATGCTATATCAGGCATTATATAGTGAATAGTAACGGCGTCCGGCCCAAGATCTGGCAGATTCTTGGCCAGAAATTCGTAGATTTTTACGCTACCTTCCCTTGATCCTATATCCCCGGCCACCACTGCATAGGGTGCTTCCAGCCCCATGGCCAGGGTGATATGGCATACAACCGAGATCATTGCCGCTGTTCCGCGGTCTATGTCCACAGATCTTCCGTCGATCGTTATTCCACGCTCTGTCAGCTGTGCCTTGCCTGCAAGTAGCGGTAGATCCCTGTCAGGAATCGTGCCTGCCAGAAGAAGCATTTTTTTCCCCCATGATTCTAAGTAATTCTTCCCGTGCCGTGCCAAGTGAATAGGCACAAAGGGAAAAGCCTATCTTTATAGGATCAGGTGCCTGCCCTATGGGTTTCCCCACCATCTCACGGGCCAGATAGGGCACATCCGGACAACCTCCACCGGAGATATTTACTATGACGAGGCTCTCCTTATCTACCGTGATTTTCATATTGGCAGCCCGTACCATGAGATAACGACCAAAATCCTTCACCCGAACGAGCTTTAATGGTTCCAGGTTATCGGAGGATATGCGTATTACCTCGAGCGGCGAAAGTCCTATGGTGTCGAGCAGCCTTCTGATTCCCAATTCCTCTACCAGAGGATATTCTACCGACAGATCGCAGCCGGTCCGGTATTTCGGCGGGGGGCTTACAACCTTTATATCGTATCCCTCTTCCTTCAGGATCTGCTCGACCTGCATCACAGAGCCTGTATCAGGATAGATAAGAAGCCCCCTGGTTGCCGGTTTCCCATTGCCAGGCGTCTTTTTTTTGTTCTTTTTGAACCACTTCATAGATTACCTACCATGCCTTTTCCAATCCGGGGATATAGTGGCCATGGTCCTAGATGCCGCTTAAGAAGAAGCTCCACCTTTCTTCAAGGTCCCTTCCTGGACCTATGCCCACAGGGCCAGTATATACGGGATCTGAGGGCGGAGGAATAGAAAGATCCATTTCTAGCACAAAGGCCCTCAGGAGTTTCCTGGTGCCATCGCCATACGGCTGTAGCAACCTGGCATCCGTTACCCCACGAGGCCTCTTCGCAAGGATTACGAAGATACCCACCTGCGGCTGCCTGTTGTGTTCCCTGTACCAGTTCGGGCCAGGCCTTGGAAAGGCGACGGCCACCACGTCACCACCTGCCCCATACATGCGCAAGGCCCCAAGAAAGGTCCTTGAACCGGCAAGCCTGCCTACTATCTCCCTTGTAAAGGCCTCGTCGATCCTCGTCTTTACCAGGGGTGCCTTTACAAAGATGAGTTCAACCGGTCCCTTACCGGCTGCGCCTCTAACGGCAGGAAACCTCTCCATTACACGTGAGAGCATGTTCTGAAACCGGTGTATCAGCATCCTATGGAAACATTTCTCATAATTGCCTATCGGGTCATGACCCTGGAGATCAAGATCAAGGATACAGGTGAAGCCTGTGACCACACGGCGTTTCTGTGGGTCGCCAAGGAATTCCTCTGGTGACAATCCAGGAGCCTGGGGATGTATACGGGCCACCAGCAGTTTAAGTCTTCTGGCATTGGCATGTGGCCTGCCTGTCCAGCCTCCCGGAAGCCCTACCAATATGGCCGCTTTGTCATATCCCGTGATTCCAAGTCTTGAGATCTGATCAGGCAGACTAGTTGAGGAAACCACTGCCCTTTTTATCTTGTTCATCACGCCGTGCTGGCTGATTCCCCCATAGGGACCCTTGAGTAATATGATCCTTCCGTTGTTCAGGGTGATGAACGGACTTGCCTCCGCCGGCATCCTCACCGGCAGGTTCGTAAGTTCCAGGCTTACGAAAGGCACCTTCATGGTCCTTGTCTTTATGTATTGTATGCCATGCCCTGCAAGAATGGCCAATCCTGTCACTGCGATAACCTGAAGAGGGATGAGTATCCAACCAGGTAGATTCATGCTGGGTGTCATTGAGATGATTCGGGCGATTTTTTCATCTCCCGGGACGATGAAGCTGGTTTTTTCCCTATAGCTTTCGTATGCCTCTCCAAATAATTTTTCGCATCTTTTTTCCTCGGAAAGCGCCAGGCGGTAATAGAGATACAGCATGAGGAAGAAGGCTATGAAGGTGATGAATCGGCCCCAGGTGATTATTATACCCATGCCGAACAAGGCCAGGGCTATGTACTGTGGATGGCGGACCCTGCTGTAGAGGCCGGTGGTTACGAGTCCGCTATGCCTGATCTTTGCCGTGTATATCTGGGCTGCGCCTGTGAAAAAGATAGCTAGTCCAGCCACCATCATGACAGGGCCCAGGGGAAACAAGGTCAGGACAGGAAATACGAAGTGGGTGAGCCATGCAGTATGGGGGTTCTGGTTCAGGTAATGGATATGCAGGATAGAGCCGTAGAGAAACCCTGCAAAGGGAAGGAGCATCCAGATTACCTCTATGAGGATCAGGAATACCCATAGATTGAGCAGTAGTTTTAGTAGGCGTTTCAGTGCGTGCATGTGTGCATATCGAATGCCTTAATCATAGGCCGGTGTAGGATAATGATAACCCATGTCCACCTTGCCAGTGTCGGGTTTGCCATCCACCCTGGTGGATGTCCATGAGAGGCCTGCCTCTTCTGCACTCACCGTGCCTGCATTCAGGCAAGGGCTGTCTAAGGGTTGACCTGTAGCCCTGTGGGCAAGATAATAGGCATTTCTTCCATCTCTACCCCTTAAGGAGACGAAACCAGGGTCCTTTGAAATATCGCCCTCTCCGAGGGGAAATCCTGTGGAGTCCTTCTGGTTTCCCCAGTAGTCATTGTGGCGGGAAAGGACAGTGGCACCCTTTGCATGCAATATTTCAGGGCCGGTATAGTTTACGACCCCTGTGGTTTCGTTGCGGGTTATGATGTTGTTTTCAAGTATCACTTCAAAGCTGCCTGGCGAAGGATAACCCAGTACCACACCACCAGCCATCTCCTTCTTCTTGAAAACCTGGTTGTTGGAATCGATCGTGTTGCTCGTGATGACTATCTTACTGAGGTTGAGTGATGAGACCGAGATTCCGCTTTGTAGATTTGAGAATATCAGGTTGTTGTGGATCCTGATAGTCTGGCCGGAATACCTTCTTATGGTCGATACAGGGCTTATCACGATCCCTATGACGTTCTTATGGATCGTGTTGTCGGTGATATACGGGGCCGATACCTCCCTGCAACCTATGCCTACAAAATTGTCATGGATATCATTGGCCTTGATCCTTGGGGCTGCAAGTCCCATGCAACCTATGCCCGCTATCTTATTGTTATATATTCTGTTGTGGTAAATTAAGGGAGTGCCGTTCCTGCCGTTACCAATGCCCACCAGGTTGTCGTGGATGATATTGTCATGGACCTTGGTATCGCTGGTCAATACACCCCTTCCGTGGATACCTATCCCCACATGCCCATTACCCATGACCTGGTTGTCGAATACCTCGGGACTAGAATCCCAGATATTTATCCCGTGTCCCATATGCCCTTTTCCACCACCTGTAATGATGAATCCGTGGATCTTGCCTGCCCGGTTGCCCAGATAGGCAATCATCACTGCATTCACATCACCTTCCTTCCCACCGCCGTCTATCACGGGCCAGCATATACCGGTCAGGTCGATATTTTTATCTATAACCACGTTTTCATGGTAGACACCCTTTTGTACCACTATTTCATCACCTGGCTCGGCCGAGTCTATGGCGGTTTGAATGGTTGGATACTGTTCTGGCACGCGTCTCTTTCCGTCAGGGGCCTTATTGGCCGTACATATATATATGGTGTCGGGAGCGCTTTTCGTTTTGCCATCACTTACTACGAGCTCTACGGCGAAACAGCCAGGTGCGTCCACAGTCAGGGTAGGGCTGACGGTGTCCGGCGAGGCCAGAGTGGCCTGGCTGCCCTGTGGCCTAAATGTGATCTCCCAGTGATAGGATAGGGAGGTTCCAGCGGGTGCAGTGCTGGAGCCGCCGAACAGGGTAATGGTATCCCCTACATAGGCATCTGAGATGACCTTGCCGGCATGGGCTACGGGACGACGGGATGTGCCCACTGGGCCGGTTGAGGCTTTTTCACCTACCTGTGATGTCATTGGGCTGGTGATGTTTCTTTGCTGGGCATGTGCCTTTTCGATACGGCCAATACCCGGGCTTTCCTTGCTAGGTCCTTCTACGATATGGTCTAATAATGATCTTGTTATGGCCCATGGGCCGCCAAAGGCCCCGATATCGTTTCGGTTGGATCCATGCGATGGTGGGAAATGGGTATCGAAGAATGCCCTGCCAGGATTTCCATGATCTATGGCTGGTGAATCCGGGGACAGGTGGTAGTCATGCCGGGCAGGGTCCGTGAACAGAGGGTCCATGATCATGTTGTGATGGGTAGGATAGCTCTTTTCATCCTCGTATCCGCCAAACTGGCGCCTTACACACCACAGGTAGGCGGGGTCGCAATTACCTGTCATGCTGTTTGCAAAAAGGAGGTTGTAGGAGTACCCCTTGCCGGCTCCCCTTATGCCTGATTCCATGTTTTCGGCAATGATGTTGTTCATTATGACAGGCATGGATTCCGGCACCTCTATGATGATCCCGGAACGGGTGTTTCCTACTATTGTATTGTTTATCACCCTAGTGGCGGGCAGGACACATTTGACCCCGGCATCCTTGTTTTCATAGATGATATTGTTGAAGGCATCGCCCCTGGCGTATTCTGCCTCGATACCTTCCATGCCGTTTCGGCATATGACATTTTGTCTTATATCAAACAGGGAAGGGGCCCCCTTGTTGGTGCCCATGCCCGCCATCTTGTTGTTACATATGCGGCTTGCCCTTATCTTGGCCCTGCATCCATTTACAAGGAGGATGCCCTGGCCGTCGTTTTCCTGTATCTTATCATTAAATACAGTAAGGCTACCGCCGTTACAATAGATGCCTGCCCCTTCATTTTCCTTGACAACGCAGTTGGTAACCTTGAATCCGTCTTCTTCACAGGCAATTCCGGCGCCCCCCGGCGCCTCCTTCTCATCGCCTTTCCTGCCGCCGGTTACAATGAAGCCATCGATTACAGCCCCCCTTGAACCGGTTACCACGTTACCACCTTTCCTCCCGCTGTCGATAACGGTCTTGAACCGGGCAATGTCTCTCTTGGTAAAATCCTTGTTCCATCCACCTTCCAGGATGATTCCTGGCCGCATGATCACGGGTCCTCTGTATGACCCACCGGCCACCTTGATAATGTCTCCGGGTTTTGCCCACGCAAGGGCCTTTGCAAGGGCACCGGCCCCATCGTTACGGGATACCCTGAAGGTCTTGGCCAAGACGGGTTGGACGTATTGGAAGGTAAGGCAGATAAGGAGAAAAATCGCAGCTAGGGGTGTTCTCATAAGTTTCTTCAGTCCATGGCCAGCGGGCCGCCGTAGGCACCCATGTCATTTCTGGAGCCGTCTGGGTCCTTGTATATGGGATTGGGATTCCCTTTGTTCACGCAAGGAGAGTCATCCCGCAGGCGAAAGTTACCTGATTGGACGGCCACGAACAGGGGGGCGGCAGAGATGTTTCCGTTCGTTCCCCTGAAGTCGGCGTCTTTGATATCTGAATATTCGGGTCGGGATATGGCCTTGGTCCCCATGTAATAGAGGTCGTCCATGTTGGCCCACAGGATCAGGTTGATGAGCCTTGAGGCACCCTTTGCAAGGAATATTCCGCCACCATAGTTGGCCGAATTACCCACAATAGTACAGTTGATCAGGTTACAGTAGGATTCCTTGAGGTGTATGGCACCACCTGCAAGTGCATGGTTTTTCCAGAATATGGAGTTGGTGATTATGGAGCTATCAACTGATGCAAATACGGCGCCTCCAGCATTGTTTGCCCGGTTTTCCGTAAAGGTGTTTCGTGTGATGGTACAGGCAGACTTGAACAGGAACATGCCACCCCCGGCCCCTATGGCATGGTTTCCCTCTATCATGTTCTGGATGATCCTTGCATGTGAATCTTGGTCACAATAGATCCCGGCGCCGAATACAGCGGTATTGCCAAGGATCCAATTGCCCTTGATCACTGGGCGGGCCTCAACGGCCACGTATATGCCCCCGCCCCTCAGGGGCAGGTCTTCTGCCCTGGGGGCAGTATATGATCTTATGGTGAAACCATCTATTCTGGGTGATGCCTTTTTCTCTACCAGTATGACAGGGACGGTGCCATTCCCCATCAATACCGTACAGCCAGGGCCCTTTTCCGATCGTATGGTTATGTCCGCAGCGAGGCGCAAAGTTTTGTGCAGCCTGTAGGTGCCCGGTAATACTATTATCTTGTCCCCGTTTTTTGCCTTGGACACGGTCGACTCCAGTGAAGAGGCATCCCCGTTTATCCTTGTAGTCTTTGCTGCGGACGTATACGGATACGCAAGGAGCAGAATCAGTAAAAGGCGCCAGGTTCCCCTCATCTTCTGCCTCTGTTTTTGCCCCATCCGGCAAAGTGGATGCCCGCTGTCACGTTTTGGTATATACGGTTTTTCCTTACCTTGACATCCGTGGCATCGACCAATCTCAGGCCTGCGTCGAGATTTCTGTATATCTCGTTTGATTCTACAAGCACCCTGTTCGGTTCGAACAGCGCCAGTCCAGAGGCCATGTTATCATAGACCTTGTTTGAGATCAGTTCCATTACGTGTATATTGATGGCCATTATCCCGGCATCCAGATTTCCATATATGGTATTGCCCTGGATTATCGCATCGAGCCTGCCCTTTCTGTCCGGCAACGCCTTGAGGCGGATACCTGCACGCCTGTTTTCGAAAAGTCTGTTGTTTCGTATGACCAGAGGGTTCTCGTTTACGTCGAGATTGATCCCCCCTATTCCTGAACCATTACGGTAACAGGTGTTTTCCTCGATTACAGGCCTGGCGTATTCCCTTATGCCGATTCCAGGGGGAACCTTGCCCCTGTTCGTCCTGCTGGTGAAATGGTTGTCGAATATCTCGTTTCCCCGTATTATTCCCTCGGAGTTTGGTCCGTTTGATATGCCCGGCCCCAGGTTGTCGAATATGACGTTGTCCTTGATCAGGGGTCTGGCCGTAGTTTCAAGGGGAGGCCCCATGCCCCTGCCAAGGCCTGTAGAGAGTATTCCTCCCCAAGATCGGTTGCCATGGATGATATTGTTGACAAAGACCGGTGAACAACCCCTTATCTCTACCATGAACATCTTGGTCCCTGTATGGTAACGGGGCAGGTTTCTTAGTGTAAAGCCATCCACCTTCATAGGGGCAGTGGTATCCTTGGGAAAGCTCAGCAGATAGCCTGGTTCCTTGAGCCCGGTGCCATCGATTATGGTATCGAGCGACCTTCGAAGCACCCTCTTTCTACCCGGCCCTCTTATTCGTTCATTTCCCTTCCTCCCGGCGAAACTTACAAGGCATATCCCCTTTTTCATCTTTATGCGTTCGTGATATACACCGGGCTTGACTACCACCGTATCCCCATTTTTTGCAGCAGTAATGGCCTGGCCAATGCTCTTGAAGTCATCGGGTACGGTGATCGTCCTGGATAAGGCTGCAGAGGCTATGCCCAGCAGAATGATAAGGGCCATTGCCACGGATCTGACGGTAGGACGCATCATTTCAGGCCTCCTGTTTGCGGATGTACCAAAGCATATAGATTACCACCAGCAGGGATACGGTCGATATCGTACCAAGGACCGCAAACACGCCGGCTACCCCTATAAGATCGGTCACATAGCCGCCTACGGATGCGGCTATTGCCCCCACTCCCATTATGAGCAGGAAGTTTATGCCAAAGCTGAGCCCGTGGGCGGATCGGGCCGCATACTTGGCGATCAGGGTATTTTGCACTGGTTGCCAGGCAAAGAAAAACATGGCAAACGCAAGGCTTGCGGCAAAGAGCAGCCAATTCTTCAGGAGCCAGATGGAGAAAAACAGGGGGGTAGAGGCCAAGAATACCAAGAGGTAGGCGTGCTCAGGCCTCTTGAGTTTGTCACACAGGATACCGCCCAGCAGTTGGCCAACGGTGCCTGCCAAGGTAACGAAAGCCACCAGGGTACCTGCCCTTGCCACGTTATCCAGGGCAAAGTGGATATTTTGTACAAAGTGTTTGGGAAAGAACATCATGGAGCCACGGTAGCAGAGGCCATATAGCATGGAGTTGAAATAGATGAGAAGCAGCACGAACGGCATGCCGAAAAGTCCCTTTCCCCTTGCCGGTGTCTTGGTTTTCGAAGCCTTGGGGACATGACGTTCGATGCGCGTCCAGACGATGAGCAGGAACAGGACGAAACCAAGCACGGCAAATACGATGAATGCCCCTCTCCATCCCCACCTGGCTGCAGCTGCCCCGGAAAGCACGGGTCCAAGGGCAAGACCTACGTTACCGCCGACCCCATGTATCCCCATGGCTCGTCCCCTGACCCTTACGTTCCTCGAGATGAAGGAAAGGCCTGATGGATGATAGATAGATGCGGCCAGGCCGAGAAGTGCCATGGAAGCAACGAAGGGCAGCAGGGAAGGGGACAGACCGGCTGCCAGGCTGGCAAGGGCCATGAAAAAGGCACACACTGCAAGCATACGCTGGGAGCCCAGCCTGTCTGCCAGCATTCCGGCAGGTATGGCCCCTGCACCAAACAGGCCGTAGCACAGGGTTCCTACCAGCCCCAGCCTGAAATAGCTGTTGGTGCTTAGGCCAGGATCCCTTGCCAAGAGGACCAGCACTGTGGGAAAGATCATCATGTAGGCATGGGTGAGCATATGTGTGGCAGTGGCTATGAATACTACTCTGTTTTCCCGTCTGTCCATGATGGATTCCCTATGTCCTCCTGGTCTTTTGTCTTAAAAGATATGCAACACCAATGCTGAAGATCAACCCTGTTATGACTGCGATCTTACCGCCGAAGGCAGGGCCTGCCGAGGTGCTTCTGATGGACCAACCGAATACCAGAGCCCCTCCAACCAGCATCCCCATAGTGGTAATGGCGGCATCTACGTCCCCTGTACCTGCCTTAATCAGTTGTCTGAATGGACAGCCATCTATCAATACGGATGACAATCCTACCAACAGCATGGCCAGGAAGGTCCAGCCGTGTGCCTGGTGTGAAGACGGCTGTGCATGGAGACCCAGATGGAACGAACCAAGCAGCAGGTTCAGGCCTGTGGCGGCAACAAGGGCCATGGCAATGCCATTGAACAACGTAAGGTCCCTGGCCAGGAACAGGTTCCTGATGCCGCCTGTTATGCAAAGGCCTGAACGCTGTGCCAATGCACCGATACCCAGCCCAATACCCAGGGCAATCAGGATCGGGGCATGGTCAGCCGCCGGCCCTCTCTGCCCTATGGCCAGGAACGCCGGGCGGAGCCACAGGAAAAGGAGCAGCAACAGCGCGAAGGCGGGCAGGAACAGCCCGTTTATCCCCGGCATTTCCCTTGGGATGTCCGGTCTGAATCCTCCCTTAAGGTATCTGACACCTATGTAAACCCCTGAGGCAAGGCCAATGGCTGCAGGAATGGCGGTGAGGTCTCCTGCGCCCAGCCTCAGGATCATCTTTACGGGGCATCCAATAAAAACGGCACATCCTGCAATCATGAAGAAGCCCAGCAGGAACCGAACGGCCGGCGATGAGCCTCCCCTTACCCTGAATCTGCCGGTGGAGACGGCCATTACTAAGGATCCAAGGATGAAGCCGCTGATTTCCGGCCGTATATAACTCATGCGGATCTCGTGATGCAGGGTAAGTGCACCAGCGATATTTTCAAGGAAGCACGATATGCAGATCCCTGAATTGGCGGGATTTCCAAGGTAGGAAAGTATGACCCCGCCCAGGCCCAGGGCCAGGCCCGTTGCTACGCTCAAATCGAACAGCCTGCGCATCTTCAAGGTACTACTCGCAGCCCCCTGCAAGCCTGCTCTGCAGGTAGTAGATGTCCCTCAGGGCCTGTCTTACTACGGGATCATCAGGCTTTAGCGCCTTTTCCCTGGAGAGTTTCTCCCTGCCCTCGCTCACCAGTGTCTTTAGACCGCTTCCAATGTAGAGAGGGGTTTTTTTGTCTACATAATCGGGATTTTTCTCCACTGCCATGCGGAAATAATGGATGCTTTTCGAGAGATCGCCGGTCTTTAGGTAGAGATCCGCCAGATATTTGTAGCCGGATGCCCTGTCCGGATGGGCCTTTATTATCCTTTTAAATAATGCTACCGCCCTGGTATATTGCCCTTTCTTTTCCAGTGAAAGGGGTTTTTTGAAAATATTTTCATCCAGCTGGCGCTGGCGTTCATAGAAGGCCTCAAGCTTCTGCGAGGGATCAGTGGCTGGCACCAATGAGGCGTATATATGGTGACGCACCAGCATACCCGCCAGGATCACGGTAAGTATCCCTATCGCCGCAAGGCTTGTCCTGTCAATCCAATCCATTGGCCCTAAATGGAATTCCTGCCCCCTTTACCGGGGATCTGGCATAGGGATGGAACAGAAGCCTGCCCAAATCCTTTTCTTCATCCCTGTCCCAGGCCAGCTTCTTTATGCGTTTTTCGTCCGTGGTACCCCACCAATTGCGGGGTGCGTATACGTCATAACCCTGTCCTTCGAATAGTGAAACGTTGTAATCCAGGCTCCCATCAACATTGTTGTAGCTGAAAATGACCATGGGCGTGGCATAAAGGGCAAGTCCTTTGCCGTTCTTTACAATATTATTATACCTGATCAGGGCAGGGCCTGCCTTTTTGGCAAATATGGCAAAGATCTTGTTGCCCTCCAGCAGGTTGTTTACGATGGTTGGGCTGGCACCGTTTCCAAAGAGTATCCCACCGCCATTATCCACGATGCGGTTATAAAGGATGGAAGCCACGCACTTGGTATTATATTTTTTGACATTTTTCATCCCTATGGCCACGCCGTTGTTATGGAAATAGGACGAGGCCACCAGCACCTGGGCCCCGTGGCAGTGGACAGCAGTGTGGGCAAAGCTGAATTCACAGAATTCTATGATGTTGCCGGTGCTATCGAGCATATTTACAGCACCCCAGTCGGCCGGGCCAGGGACGTTGTCGGCAGAGGTGAACCTTATCGTGTGATCCCTGGTGCCCTGGGCTATTATCCTTCCCTTGACAATGAGTTCTGCCCTGGGAAAGTGCTCGCTATGGTCTTCATAGAGCTTTCCAGTGCCCCACTGGTCGATCTTCACAAACCTGATCACTGTGCCGGGCATTATCGTAAGCACTGTTCCCTTTGTTACCTCTACGTCACCTTTTATGAGGATCTCGCCCTGCCAGACGGTATCCCGCTTGATCAAGACCCGCTCATATACCTTGGGGCCTGCCTGGCATGTGGAGGGGGGCGTTCCCAACAGGAATAGGGCAGCGGAAACCATTATAGGGTATAGGAATCGGTTGTGATGCATATCTTTTCTACCTCCCGCTGGGGCCCTATTCGTATCTCTTGTAGGGTGGCATGTTACAGCGTTTCAGGCGTTTTCTTATGGGATCGTAGTCCTTGTCGTCGGCCTTGACATATCCGTCTATCCAGGCCCTTTTCAAGACCTTTAATACCTCTCCGTCTACAAGGACCGTCTCGTCCTTCTTGAGATCCAGGAGTATCTTCTGTACCTGGTCTACCAGCTTCGGGTCCACCCCGGGCATGGCCCCTATGGTGCAGTAAGGCATGGGCCTGCTTTCTGCTATGATGGTAAAATCATCGGGGTTGATCTTTCCCTCTCTGGCCATCTTGTCAAAGTCGATCCGTGGAGCAGCCCCCACATCGTAGCGCCCGAACATGACCCCATATATCACCTTTTCGTGTTTATAGGCACCCCAGGGGATGGCATAGTAGGCAAGGTCTTCTTCAGGGTTGAAATTATGGGTGAGCATGAGGTAATACTGAGCCATATATCCGAAGGGGGCGAGGGCAGGGCCGAAGACCATGGTCTTGCCCTTCATATCCTTGAAGGTCTTTATGCCGCTTTCCTTCCTGGCAATGATGAGGCCTGTCTCCTTGTAGCCATAACGACCGCGTTTTTCCACGGCAATGGGTTTTACCCCGTAGTTCTTCTCGAAGATCACCGCCAGGATGGAGTTGGAATGGGTGAAATCCACCTTTTTTGTCCTTACGAGGTCTTCAAAGTCAAAGGTGTTGACGTAGATAGGGATGAATTTCCTGCCGGTTTTTTCAGAAAGATAGGCGGTCAGTGGGTCGAACCTGGCCTTGGATTCGGCAAGGCTGTTACAGATCATATAGCCTATCCTTACAGGTTTTCCTTTACTTGAAATTCCTTCTGGTCCTTTGTTGCACGAAGACAGGAGGCCCACCAGTATGGAGCACATGGATATGGCGAGTATGATCCTTAGGGTTGCCCTCATAGCTTGGCCCCCGGTAGCTTGCCCTTGCCCTCAACGAATTTCAGCTCCGCCTCTATCCTTGCAGCCGCCTTCTGATCCTTGCATAGCCCCCTTGCCCTTTCCATTTCCGCCCCTGCCAGTGTATTTTGGCCAAGCTCCTTGTAGAGCACGTAGAGATGGAGATGGACCATTGGGTCATAAGGTCTGAGCCTTTCTGCCTGAAGCAGCTTGGTCTTTGCCTCATCCATATGTCCCTGCTTCATAAGTAGGATTCCAAGTCCGTCCAGGGCATCGAAGTTTTTACTGTCCTTTTGCAGTATGTAGTCCAGTTGTGCCCGGGCTTCCTCTAGCTTGTTTGTACGCAGCAGGACCATTGCCATCTTGTTTCTGGATACAAGGTCATCAGGATTCATATAAATAAGAAGTCGATACTGCATAATCTGAACAGGGGCTGGAAGATTGGATATGTTGCCGTGTGCCAATGCATCTCCTGGAATGGCGGAGGTGGTAAAAAGGCAGAGGATGAACAGATTGGCAGATAATCGGAACGAGCACTTCATGAGATTTTTCCTTACAATTGTGGTCGTTGGCCTACAGGATGTGGCCCAGTGAGCCGTAAAGGGTAACTATCCCAATTATCACAATGAGAGCGGCACTTGCAACGGAGATCTTCTGTGCTAAGCGCCTTGAATCAAGGAATCTGCCTGCAATGCGGCCTGCGCTTACCACAAAGAGTCCTATAGAAATCAATACGATGGCAAGTCCCAGACTGAAAAGGAGTATGTATGTCAGTCCCTCGCCTATCTTTCCCGCACCAATGGCGGCTATGAGTATGGCTATCGCCGCCGGGCAGGGGACTACTCCACCGGATAGACCGAGCAGAAAGAGTTGCCAGGCACCTGATTTCCCGGCAGGCGCATGGTGATGGCTGTGATGTGTGTGGTGTCCAGCCAGGTGTTCATGGCTATGTTCATGGTGACCATGCTCATGCCCATGGGGGTGAATATGTCCTTCCCCATCTTTATGGCTATGAGAATGGTGATGTCCGTGTGGATGGAGGTGGAAATGAAATGGATCCCTTCCCTTGAGCCTTTGTATTAGCATCCAGGTGCCCACGAACAAGATAATCAGCCCGCCTATTATGCCCATGTATCCATGCAAGGCCTCTTCGGTGAGATTGATCCTGGTGGATACATACTTTGCTGCGATGGCCATAAGGATGACCGTGAAGGTATGTGTGAAGGTTACCACCAGCCCCAAAAAGACCGCATCCGTCTTCGTGCCCTTGGATCCCACCAGGTAGGCAGCCACCACTGTCTTGCCATGACCGGGTTCAAAGGCGTGCATACCACCTAGGAGCATGGCCGTAAGGTAATAGATTAGTTTCAGTGTCACGGCTCCTTTTATTCTTGATATCGAGTGATTCCAAGTTCGCCTGGTCGCAAGGCTTAAAGGCATCAACGCCTGCTTCTAACTGCCACCCAATGCATGGCAACACATTGGCTGCGATGCCATCAGGAGGGTTTGTCGTTATATTAATCGAAGGGCCTTGAGGAAATCCCTTGCTGTCTTCTCGGGCTCCTGTCCCCCACTCTTGCTTCCGAGTCTTTCGAGGGTGTTGTTGTCAATCTTTCCGCCAAGCTTATTTATCAGCCTGTCAAGGACAGGAAACTTTCTAAGGGTTTCCACCGATACGACTGGAGCGGCCAGTGAAGCATCCTTGCCTGGAACGAGGTTGCCGTTCAGTGGCCCCTTGTATCCAAGCGGCCTGAGCCATACCAGTTTAAATCGGTCCAAAAAGCCCTGACTGACCAGTATGTATAGCTTTTGGGGATTGTCTTCACGGTCTCTTCTAAGATCCAGGATCTTCCCGGCCGGTTCGAGGTAATTTATATACAGATTGGCCTTGCCGGAAAGAACAGCCTGGTGGCAGGCCTGGATGTCCCCTGGATGTATCAGCTTTACCGTAGTACCTGTTCTTTCATTTATATATATAGATAATATCGCCCCCATGACCTGCTGATCAGGGGAGTTGGAGACTGCCAAGGTCAATATCCTGCCTACACAACCGCTTGCATTGGGTGCCAGGATGCCGAGGAATAAGAACAAAATAAAAAGGCCCTGGATTATTCTCTTCACTTCAGGATGTCCTCGACCGGTTGATTTCAAAACGTTGGAATTTGCTATCTGCCTGAATGATCATTCATTAAGGACCTGAAACGGGTGAACCCGGTTTTTTTTCATCGGCCCCTTTTCCACGGTTTCAGGTTGATTCAGTTATCAGTTTAGAAAAGAACTGTCAACTAAATTTTCATGCCGGCAGGTCGCTCGTGCAGACATCTCAGGCCGAGATAGATTCCTTGTTTCGGATAAAAAATGAATGGTCAATGTTTATGCCCTTGAAGGATACCATGAGGGCTGTCAGGATCCCGGTGTGCTAAAATTGTGAGGTCCTGGGTATGCTTGCATTTGGCATTGTATCCTGGTACCAATTTAGCGTGGAAATGCGCCCTTCTAAATGCTGTATTTTCGTGTCCGGGGGTGTGTCTGTACGAGAGGCGTACAGGCATGGAAGTTTTTAGAGAGCCCCTAAGGTGTGAAAGATGTTGAAATGCCTGGCCTGGTATGCCCCATCCCGAGGGCGCCCTTGAAGGTGGCCATGGCTGAAGGATTGTCTTCGTATGCCCAAGGTAATAATCCCTTCTCCTTTACGTGAATATGCGGATGACCAGTTCGAAATAAACCTAGATGGCGACAACCTCGCTGAGACCCTTGAGACCCTTGTATCCATGTATCCCGAGTTGAAGCCTGCAATTACCGGTTCGATGTTTTTGTCTGTTTTCATCAACGGTAAAAGGATCGATTCGGGAATGGAAGGATGGAATTCGGTGATCTTGAATAAGGGCGACGAGATTTCGTTAATAATTCCCATAGCCGGTGGCTAGGACAGAGGCTGAGGTTGTCTGGTTACCTGGTGCCCGATACGAGGAAGATGAAGGAAGAGATATTCGAACGTCCTCCCGAGATCACGGTGGAGTATATCGATCCTGTGGAGGGATTCAGGGGATGGCTCGTCCTCGATGACCTGTCCCACAGGATAAATGCCGGCGGCTTTAGGGTTCAAAAGGGCTTGACGCATGAGAGGATTGCAGAGCTTGCAAGGAACATGACCTTGAAGATGCAGATAGCCGGCATACGCTGCGGCGGTGCCAAGTGCGGCATTGATTACGAACCGGCAGCACCTGGGAAGGCAGATGCCATGTACAGGTTTATGCGGGCCATTAAGCCCTATATCCTGGAACGTTATTCCATGGGGCCTGACATGAATACCAGGCTTGATGAGCTTGATGACATTGCAGCACAGCTCGAAATACCCTGCGTGAAGGTCGCCATAGCCGCGGCCCAGGGGCTTGGCATGCCTGCTTTCATGGAACGTTATAACGTCTTGAGGGAGCATATCTACGATGGATCGGTAGGAAGGTTGCGTTCCGGGCAGGGCCTTGCCTCTGCATGTCTTGCCACACTCGAGTTCCTTGGCATACCTCCTAACAGGGCAACTGCCGTGATCCAGGGCTTTGGTGGTTTGGGTGGTTCCGCAGCCCTTTGCCTCCATGCGGCAGGGGTGAAGATCATAGGTATCGCAGACAGGGAAAAGGCACTTTTGGGCGGCAATGGCGAAACGCTCGACTTGGAAACCCTGTTTGCAGGTTCCAGGGGAGGGATCATCCCGATAGCCCGCGATCTTGGTCGTTATACGGACCGGGGCGCGATTTGGCAGGTGGGTTGCGATATATTCATCCCAGCTGCGGTAGAGTATGCAATAACCAGGCATGAGGCCCTCATGATGGATACGAAGGCCGTTGTCTGTGGCGCCAATCTTGCCATCTCAAGGGAGGCCGAGGCCCTTCTTCATGAAAAGGGGGTAATCGTGGTGCCTGATTTCGTGGCTGGCTGTGGCGGTTCAGTATCCATGGACGGGCTCTTCGGCCCCACTGTTGCCCCTTCAGGGAAAGATGTGCTTGGATACGTGGATGCGAAAATGAGGGCCATTGTTATGCAGGTGCTTTCACGTAGCCGGGAGAGGGGAATCGCGGTAAGACAGGCGGCTATGGAGATATGTTCGAGTGTACGCACAATATCCGGGGAGAGGCCCTATGGGCCACTTGGTGGGAGCAGCGCGCAAGGGGATGAATATCCTTGATGCCCTCTCTTGATCGTTATAGGAGGCAGATGGATCTGCCTGGATGGGGAAAGGATGCCCAGGAGAGGCTTGGTCGTTCCCGGGTACTGGTGGCCGGCCTGGGAGGTCTGGGATCGGCTGTTGCCACGAACCTCGTACTGGCAGGGGTAGGAAAGATACGTATCTGTGATGCCGATACGGTAGATATTACGAACCTGAACAGGCAGTTTCTCCACAGCGAGGGGAGCATAGGCTCCCACAAGACCCGTTCTGCCATGGAGACCCTGGCTGCACTCAATTCAGGGGTAGAGATAGAGCCTGTTTTTTCATATATAGACTCCGGTAACGTTGCAGAGATAGCCAGCGGGGTATCCATAATAGTCGACTGTCTGGACAACTTCGAGGGTCGCTACGTCTTGAACCGTTGGGCCGTAGAGGCAGGCATCCCGTTGGTCCACGGGGCGGTTTGGGGCCTTGAGGGTAGGGTTACATTCATAGCACCGCCGTATACCCCGTGTCTTGCTTGTATCTTCCCCGCCGCGCCGCCTGGAGGCAGTGTGCCAGTCCTCGGTGCCGCCTCCTGTGCCATTGGTAGTCTTCAGGCCATGGAGACCGTAAAGTATATCGTCGGTACAGGCCGTCTCCTGAAGGGGCGTATGTTCATATTTGATGGTTCTACCATGCGTTTTTGTGAGCTTGAGCTTGAAAGAAATCCACTGTGCCCTGTGTGCGGCAAGGTTGGACATGGTGGAAGCAGGCCGCTGAATGGATCCTGCAAGGCCCCTCCTGATTGAAGATTTTCAAGGCAACGAAACACTTGATCTGCCTACCGATGGCCAGTATTTCCTCTACGTCTTTGGGTGTCGGGATCCTTCTCCTGTAATCGGATAGGCTGCATATATCCTGGAACGAATCTATATAGTCCAGCTTCTCGGCAAGCTCAGGCCTGATCTCCACATATTTTTTTGCAGATCTTTGCAGGTCGTGCATAGTGTGGTTTTCAGCAAGGTCTCCGTGATACATGATCAGGGCCATGAGAAATTTTTCAATGGCCATGGCGGTAAGGTTGTATATGATCTCAGGCAGGAAGACATCGGGCCGCTTTGCCGCCCCGTTTCTTGCCGCGCGTAGATAACTTGTACCCTGGTCGAAAAATTCCTCGTATTCCCCCTTGGATTCCAGGTGGTGAAAGCTGTCCATAGTTTTCTCCGGTTGGGGGAGCAGTTTCCCTCCCCCCGTTTCTGTTTACATTACTAGTTCAAAGTGTTCATCAGGATCATCCCGGTCCTTTCGATCCAGGATGGCACCTACCATCTTCTCAAGCAGTCTCATGGCGCCCGCGTATCCTACCGTGGGAAAGTAGCTATGCCCTATACGGTCCAGTATAGGGAAGCCGAAGCGGACAAAGGGGATATCCTCTGCCCGGGCGATGTATTTGCCGTAGACGTTACCTATCAGCAGATCGACAGGCGAGTTCTTTATCCACTGGTGCATGAGGAAGAGATCCGCTGCAGACCTTACGTTCACATCCGGCACGGTGTCCTTCAATAAGGCCTTTATCCTACGTTCAAATTTTTTTCCTGGGGTGCCGGTAATGACGTGTACCGGTTTCATGCCCAGGTCCTTTACGAACTCTGTCATGGAGATCAGGTGGTCCGGGTCCCCGAAGAGGGCGACCTTCCTGCCGTAGAGATACTGGAGCATATCGGTCATTATGTCCACCACACGTCCCCGGTCGTCGGTAATGGAGGCCGGTGGCTCCTTCCCTGTTATGTCGATGGCCGCCTGGATGAAACGGTCCGTGGCAGAGATCCCGATGGGAAGATCAAGGAGTTCATACGAGACCCCGCACTTTCGTTCAAGCTCGATGGCCGCATCTTCGCTTGCAAAGCCTCCCAGGGCCAGGGTGGCGGCCGCCTCACCCGTGTCCCTAAGCTCCTTTGTGGTGACCCCTCCCTTGGGGTAAAGCTCGAGCCTGCCCCTTTGAGGGGCATCCAGCACGTCAGAGGTGTCAGGGAATACCACGGATTTTATGCCCATTTCGGCGGAGAGCCTCTTTATCTCCCTCATGTCGGAGGGCTCCACGTAGCCTGGGATTATGTTGATCAGCTCCCTTGTTTCTCCATTTTCCCTGGAAAAATACCTGACCATGGACCTGGTCATGTTAGAAAAACCGGTTACATGGGAACCGACGAAACTCGGGGTGTTGGTGTGGATGACGGTCTTGCCCTTTGGTATGATCCCGTCTTCTGCTGCCTTCTTTATGAGGCTTGGAAGGTCGTCACCTATGGTTTCAGAAAGGCACGTGGTATGTACTGCCACTACCTCCGGATCGTATACGGTGAACATGGTCTTCAATGCCTGCCGCAGGTTTGCCCCACCTCCAAATACAGCCGCCCCTTCCGTAAAGGAACTGGTGGCAGCCATGATCGGTTCTTTGTAGTGCCTGGTCAGGTGGCTCCTGTGGTATGCGCAGCAGCCCTGACTCCCGTGGCTGTGGGGAAGGCAGCCGTGTATCCCCAGGGATGCATACATGGCGCCTATGGGCTGGCAGGTCTTCGCAGGATTTATCCTGAGCGCCTTCCTCTTTGTAATTTCTTTGGGTGTAAGATCCAGCATGGTCATTGCTCTCCTTCTCTTTATACTTTGTTGGGCACCGCCTTGAGCAGTGGTGTCTTCTCCCAGGGGGCAGTAATCATGGACCAGGCCGGGCTGTTTACCAGCATGTCGATCTCCCTTGCGAAGTTGACTGCGCCCTCATAGCCGGCATAGGGTCCGCTATAGTCGTAGCTGTGAAGCTGTTTGGACGGAACCCCCATCTTCTGTATGACGTATTTGTCCTTGATGCCAGAGCAGACTATGTCTGGTTTCAGGGTCTCGATAAGCCTTTCAAGCTCGAAGTGGCTTATATCATCCACCACTATACTGCCCTTTTCCATGTCCGGTATCATGCCTTCATAGTTGTCTATGAGGCCCTTCCTTTTGAGTTCTTCGAGCACCTCCGGGGATTTTCTGGGGCGATACCTTTCAGGGTCAGGTCGGACTTCTATCTCGGGTATATTCTTGCTGTCTGCATCCAGCTTCAGGTTGGGAAGCACCTGCCTGCCCTCGTAGTCGTCCCGGTGGCCGAATTCATATCCGGCGACCACGGTCTTCATGCCAAGGTCACGGAATAGATCCTGGTAGTGATGGGCCCTGGAGCCTCCCACGAAGAGAAAGGCCGTCTTGCCATCGAGGCGTTCCCTATGGGGCTCGATGCCCTTCAAGGCCCTTTCTTCCTCCTCGGCTATGACCTTTTCCACCCTTTCGGTGAGGGCAGGATCATCAAAGAATTGGGCAATCTTTCTGAGGCTCTTTGACATGGCCTTGACACCTATGAAATTCACCTTGATCCACGGGATTCCATAGGCGGTCTCCATCATCTCTGCCATGTAGTTTATGGAGCGGTGGCATTGAACCAGGTTTAGGCTGGCCATGTGGGCACGGCGCATCTCGTCGTAGGAGCCGTTACCACTGAAGGTAGACATAACCTTTATGCCACAGCGTTCAAGAACCCGTTCTATCTCCCATGCGTCTCCGCCGATGTTGTATTCCCCGAGGCAATTTACCGTAAAGCCCTCTTCTTCGATGTCATCCTTGCCCACCACCTTTTCAAAGAGTCCATTGTTGGCTATGTGGTGGCCAGCAGATTGACTCACCCCGCGGTAGCCTTCGCAGTTGAAGGCGATTATGTCTATGCCCAGTTTTTCGGACATCATCTTTGCGACGTGTTGGATATCGTCTCCTATAAGCCCCACCGGGCAGGTGGCGTGTATGCTTACGGCCTTTGGGTGGAAGATCTCGTATGCCTCTTCTACCGCAGCCATGAGCTTCTTTTCCCCGCCGAAGATGATGTTTTCCTCCTGCATGTCCGTTGAGAAGCAGTATTGGAGGTAGTTCTGGCCGTCCTCACGGGCCTTGCCAAGGTTGCGTCTGGTCATCCAGGAATAGTAAGAGCAGCCTATGGGCCCGTGCACTATGTGAACCATGTCTACGATAGGGCCGATGACCACGCCCTTACAGCCTGCATAACAGCAGCCTCTCTGGGTGATGATGCCCGGTACCGTCCTCACGTTGGCCTGGATCTGTTGGGGTTCGTCAGGGTTTCGTACCAGCATGTGGTTTCGCCTTTTCCTGGCCACCTTGGTGGGGTAGCTCCTGACTATCTCCTCCAGCAGATCCTCTGGATTTATTCTGGATATGTTGGATAGGGCCTGTTCACTCATAGCTTCCTCCTTCCTATTTGTTCATCTCATCGATGGCCGTCTCACCGGTCTCGCCGGTCCTTACCCTGGCCACATCGGAGACCGGAAGCACGAAGATCTTTCCGTCACCCGGGTTGCCGGTCTGGTTGGCCCCGATGATTGTCTCTACCGCGGCCTGCACCCGCTTCTCCGGCACTACCAGGCTGAGCATCCGCTTCGGCATGAGCCTTGGCCCCATGGCTATGAGGGACAGGGCATCGGCACTATCCTCAGGGGATTCGGATATCGCCTGGACGTATTCCTTGTCCAGTGCCTTCTTACCCCTACCCATCACCTTGCAGGCGGTAAAGGCAGGAAATCCCGCTTCCACCAGGGCCTTTTTGGTGGCATTTATCTTGTTCATGCGTATTATTGCCATTACTTCCTTCATATCAGGCCTCCCTGGTGCCGCTGCTGACGGTGTAGACCTCATCGACGGTGGATACGAAGATCTTTCCATCCCCGAAGGCGCCCTTTTCACCTGTTCTGGCGCTGTCCAGGATGGCCCTTATCACAAGATCCTTCTCCTCGTCAGGCACCACCGTGATAAGCATTTCCTTCGGAAGCTCATCATAGGTGACGTTGCCCACCTTGAGCCCCCTCTGTTTGCCACGTCCAAAGACCTCCATCTTCGTAATTGCCGGATAACCTGCATCGAGAAGCGCTGACATTACCTCTGATGTCTTTTCCGGGCGTACAATCGCTCTGACCATTATCATGTGAAGTTCCTCCTTTTTTGTCCGAAATGCCGCCCTTACCAGGGTTGTTTCATGCCCTGGGCTCGCACGATGGGCCGGGCGGCCGAAGTTTCGGGATGTGCTAGTCGTAGAGTCCGTATTCCATGAGAAGCGCCTCGAGTTCCTCCTGTTCCATTGGGGATGGAATTACGAACATGTCGTTTCCATCTATTGCCTTTGCAAGGTTTCTGTAGTGATCGGCCTGGATGTGGGTAGGCTCGTAGTCGATCACGGTCTTTCTGTGGATCTCTGCCTTCTGTACCATGTTGTCCCTCGGGACAAAGTAGATCATCTGGGTGCCGAGTTTCTTGGCAAAGGCCTCTATGAGGTCCTGCTCGCGATCTACGTTTCTGCTGTTGCATATGACACCGCCAAGGCGGACCTTGCCGGATTCGGCAAACTTCCTGATGCCCTTTGAGATATTGTTTGCCGCATACATGGCCATCATCTCGCCGGACAATACGATATAGATCTCCTCTGCCTTGCCCTCGCGTATGGGCATGGCGAACCCGCCACACACCACGTCCCCCAGGACATCGTAAAAAACGTAGTCCAGCTCCTGTTCCGGATCGTATGCCCCAAGGGATTCCAGTAGGTTGATGGAAGTGATGATCCCGCGGCCTGCGCAGCCGACTCCTGGCTCAGGGCCGCCGGATTCCACACACCTTACACTGTTGAAGCCCACCTTCATTACATCATCCAGGTCCACGTCTTCGCCTTCTTCCCTGAGGGTGTCGAGGACCGTCTTTTGTGCCATCCCGCCTAGCATGAGTCTGGTGGCGTCAGCCTTAGGATCGCATCCGACGATCATCACCTTTTTGTCCATCTCGGAAAGGCCTGCCACGGTATTCTGTGTGGTGGTGGACTTGCCGATTCCGCCCTTGCCATAGATTGCTACCTTTCTCATCTTTAAGCCTCCTTGTCTTTTTGTGGATCAACCTCCGCGGCCTCTACCCGCATAGGATGAAAATCCGGGCCGTTTCAGGTTCGTTGGTGTGCTATACATGGCAAGGCCCGTGCCAGCACGGAAGATATGCAGGCGATGAGAATTAACAGTTTGATATTAAAGAGGTTTAGCCTAGAACAAAGGGTGTGGTGGGATTGATGAGGAAACAAAAATGTAGCTCTTGTTTTGAAACAAAGATTACAAAAAAGTAAATATCATGAATTGCAGGGCAGAATATCCAAGTTGATTATATGTTACATATTTGTAAAATAGGGCTCACTTTTTCGCTAATGATACTTCAATTTTGTAAGTTAGTCTGATTTATCTGCGGTTGTCTTAGATATATAAAAGCTTATTATCTCAATAAGATAGGTCTTAAAAGAAACCTCAAGGGGTATGTGGAATACTATTTGCTTTTGTAGGTAGTGGCTGTCAGCTGCCATGCCCTGTTTGAACAGACACGGGTCTGTCTTGCCAGACAGGCTTGAGGCTTCAATGCTCTTTAAAGAACAGGAAAGAAGATGACCATGGATATCGTTTACCACACGGGCACGAAACATCTCGAAGTGCAGGCCATGTACGAAATTGCACAGCTCATAGGCTCTGCCCTTGACCTTGACAAGGCACTGTCAGAGATACTCAGAATCCTTCATGATACCCTCAAGATGGAAAGGGCCACCCTGGTTTTGCCTGACAAGGATGGGAGCCGTTTGGTTATCAAGGCATCCTATGGAATTACAAGCGAGGAACGCCGTAGGGGGGTCTACAGGCTGGGTGAGGGCGTGATAGGAAAGATCTTTGAGAGTTGCTATCCCTTTGTCGTACCGGATATCAACAAGGAACCGCTGTTTTTAAACCGGACTGGTGCCAGGAGGGATCTGTCAAAGGGGACCATATCCTTCATAGGGGTTCCGGTAAAGCTTCTTGATAAGCCGGTCGGCGTATTGACAGTAGATCGTCTGTTCGGTCCTGACATATCCTTCGAGGAGGATATACGTTTTCTGACCGTGGTGGCCATGTTGATAGGTCAATTTTTGAACCTGCACGAGGCAATAGCAGACAAGGAAAGGCTGCTCATAGAGGAGAATCAGACACTGAGGGCAGAGCTGAACAGCCGATATAATCGTCATAACATCATTGGCCAGAGCAAGATAATGCAGGATGTCTTCAAGTATATCGACAAGGTTGCTGCCAGCCGTGCCACGGTTCTCCTGTTAGGCGAATCCGGTACCGGGAAGGAATTGGTGGCAAGGGCGATCCACCTTGCAAGCCCCAGGAAGCAGCGTCCCTTCATCAAGGTAAACTGTGCAGCCTTGCCTGACAATCTCCTTGAGAGCGAGTTGCTTGGGCATGAAAAAGGGGCCTTTACCGGGGCTATAGCTACTAAGAAGGGCCGTTTCGAGCTGGCAGATAGCGGCACCCTGTTCCTGGATGAGATAGGCGAGCTACCCTTGCAATTGCAGGCTAAGCTGTTGAGGGTCTTGCAGGAGAGCCAGTTCGAAAGGATAGGTGGTACCAGGACCATTACAGTAGATGTCAGGATTATTGCAGCAACCAATAGGAGCCTCGAGCAGTGTGTGGCTGCCAATACCTTTAGGGAGGACCTCTACTATCGTCTGAACGTAGTCCCTATCGTGTTACCGCCGCTAAGGGAACGAAGAGAGGATATCCCCCTGCTGCTGGACCATTTCATGGCACGCAGCAACAAATATCACGGCAGGAGGGTCCGCTTTTCAAGACCTGTGATCGAATTTCTTACGGATTACAGATGGCCTGGAAACGTCAGGGAATTGCAGAACCTTGTTGAGCGCCTCGTGATCATGACCGATCGTGATCTGGTCAAGATGACTGATCTGCCTTCCTCAATGTTGGCTGAACCTGAACCGGAGCCCATGCATGTGAAGGATGCCGGTTCCCATGATGTCCCTGTACGAAGGGTGGGGCCCAGGAGGCATCTTCGTCGTCTTTACGACATAGAAAGGGCCGAGATAGAAGCTGCTCTCAAAAGACACGGATGGGTCCAGGCAAAGGCTGCCAGGGAACTGGGCCTTACCCAGAGACAGATAGGTTATCGTATAAAGAAATACGGCCTGCAACCCCCGGAGTATTATTGATTCCATCATATGACGTCGTGTTCGTCATGGCATGAAGACATGGATCGATGGTGGGATGTGTCTGCGTGGCAAAAAGCGTCCTGGTTTTGAACGGGAATAGTTGCGTTTTCATGGATCCCTGATAGGGTAAGGCTATGGCCAATGCCAGTATCCATTGAGGATAGCAATTTGACTCACCAATCCTTCCCGTCTACCATCATATTTTATGAAACCTACCATAGCCATACCGAATATCTTTGGAAAAGACGCTGAAAGGCTGGCATCCTTTGCAAGAAGGCACGGAATAGGGGGGATAGAATGGTCATTGGACCCGTTGGATTTCGATGAATTGCCAGGGGTCATGCAGGCCCTGGAAGGGTTCGAGGTACGGTTTCATGCCAGGTTCTTCGGTGTGGACCTTGCCTATAATGACCACCATCGCTCCAATGTCTCGATGAAGCTGTTCAGATCCGCAGCAGATCATGCCGCTTCTTCAGGAAAATCATATCTGACTATCCATATCGGCCTGGGTCACAGTTCCATGGGGCCTCTGAGCTGGAAAAGGGCGCTGGAGAACCTCGCAGCGCTGGCAGATCACGGGGCGGAAAACGGGGTGACGGTATGTCTGGAAAACCTTGCTACAGGCTGGACGAGCGATCCTGATCTTTTCTCTCAATTGATACGGTATTCAGGTGCCCGCGTCACGTTAGATATAGGCCATGCCCATGCAGCAGGAGAAGGGCTGGATAGGATCTTTCGTCAGTTCTTTTTCCAGAACAGGGAAAGGATTGCTGGTGCCCATATATATCATACAGAGATTGATGGCATAGGACATGTTCCACCGGGTGATATCGATGACATAAGGACCAGGCTCGACCTGTTGTCTCTTTGTGGATGCAGATGGTGGGTAATTGAGCTGTTCAGCCCAGGGGAGGTGCTTCAAGCCAGACAACTGCTGGAAGAATATTTTGATGAAAGGGAAAGCCAGGTTGAAGGCGGGGCTGATCAGGGGTATAGCTCCTTTATGGAAGGGAGTTCTGCTTCGGTTTGAGATGTATCCTTATCATATTAGATGGCCTAGGTGACAGGGGATATAGTGGATTTCAGGGCAGGACACCGCTTGAAGTAGCCAGCACCCCTTGTCTCGACCGGATAGCCTCGCTGGGTATGAATGGCCTCTATCATGCCCTGGAGCAGGGGGTTCCTCTCCCGAGCGAGATAGCCCATTTTCTCATGTTTGGGTACGGGCTCAAGGAGTTTCCTGGAAGGGGTATCCTGGAGGCTATGGGTGAAGGGATAGAGGTAGGCGCTGGAGACGTGGTATTCCTGGCCAGGTTGGTGTCGGTTACAATGTCTGGAGGCCTTGCCATCCTTACCAGTGAATCCCCCAGGATACAACAAAAGACCTTGGAAATCCTTGCAGGTTCCATCGGGTACTTTGAATCAGAAGGACTCCAGGGTGAATTGATTCTTACGAAGGGGGTACAGGGGCTCTTCAGGATCAAGGGCGGGGCCTCGCATGCCGTTACTGATTCAAATCCGATTCTTGAAGGAAGGCCCCTCATGGAGATATCCCCATTGGAGGGGGCTCGACACGACCCTGACGCCCTAAGGACCGCTAGGTTTTTGAATGACTATCACAGATGGGCCATGGAGAGGCTCTCAAGGCATCCTGTCAACAGAAAAATTGGGGTTGAGGGTCATCCCCTGGTAAATGCTGTAGCACTCCAGCGGCCCGGAAGCTCATGTGCCCTCAAACCATTTTCTGAACGCTGGGGTCTTGGAGGACTCTCCATCTCCTCGTCCCCTGTTTTCTGGGGGTTGAGCAGGTTGCTCAAGATGGATTTTGTCAAGGTTTCAGACGGCCCTGATCCCTGTCAGGACCTTGAAGATAGGATTGAAAGGGCTTATAGGGCCAGGGGATACGATTTCATACATGTTCATACTAAGGTGGTTGATGCAGCGGCCCATACCAAGGTACCGGCACGGAAGAAGGATGTCATAGAAAGACTGGACAGGGCCTTTGAAGGCCTGTTGAAATACTTCATACATGATAAAGAGGTTTTGTGGGTTATCACATCAGATCATTCTACGCCGAGCAGCGGGTCCATGATCCACTCTGGGGAAACCGTTCCCGTAGCCATATTGGGTAGACATGTACGCAGGGACCGCGTTGACGCATTCAACGAGGTGGATTGCGCCCAGGGTGCCCTGGGAATGGTCAAAGGACGGGAGCTGATGCAGCTTATACTCAATTTCCTGGACAGGGCCAAACTCAAGGGCCTTATGGACGCCCCTTGGGATCAACCCTACTCACCAGGACCGTATACCCCTCTCAAGACAGGTTGACAATGGAACTGTATAGACGGATGGAGGCCCTGTTTGCCGAGCGGCCGAAAATAGTGGACCGTTTCCCTGGCTGGATGCTCTCGGCCGAACGTATCAGTTCGTTGAGAGCCATCCAGGATCTGGCTGTAGCGGAGATTGCAGGCAGGGACAGCTTTGCTGCGATCTTGAAGGCGGTCGAGGAGGAATCCATAAGGGCAGTCCTGCCTTCTATAGCCTATACCGGTACGGAATATGGCAACTGGCGGACTCCTTTTGAAAAGCTGGCTGGCCTGAAAGAGAGGCTCGGCAGGATGGGGGTCGAGATCCTGGACCCGGTTGTCCTTGGAGATCCTGCTACCTGGAATCTCCTTTGCGGAAGGTCTGTTGTCTCCCACATAAGGGCCTATGGCTTTTACTCTCCATGTATAGGTTGCCACTTCTATCTTCATTCTCTCAGGGTTCCTTTGGCCAGTTTGTTGAATTCCAGGACGATAATAGCAGGGGAACGGGAGCGGCACGATGGCAAGGTCAAGTTAAACCAGATCCGTGTGGTTCTCGATGCCTATACTGCTCTTCTCGATGGTTTTGGAGTGAGGTTGCTACTTCCTTTGAGATACGTGAATTCAGGTGATGATATAAAGGCAATCCTCAAGGATGACTGGAAGGAAGGAAAGGAGCAACTAAGCTGCGTCTTCAGTAAGAACTACATCGACAACAAGGGAAGGATCACCTATGATGAAGGGTTGATCAGGCGGTTCCTTGATGGATTTGCCATTCCCACCGCCCGTTCTTGGTTGGAAGGAATCGTCTAGCCCTGGCATGAAGGACGTAGCCCTTTTTTGTGTACGCCCGGCATGGGCGTGAGCTTATGGGGTTAGAGTCCTCTGTATGTGAATCCCGTTGCCTCTTGTTTTGAGGTTAACGAAAATACTAGCTGAAGGCAAGGGCGTCACCGTGAGGTGGGGTCTGAAGGAAGCCG
>JAJRZR010000109.1 GCA_024275145.1 Deltaproteobacteria bacterium
CGTTTCTGTCCGTCGGCTCACAGCTTTGCACTCCGGCTTCCTTCAGACCCCACCTCACGGTGACGCCCTTGCCTTCAGCTAGTATTTTCGTTAACCTCAAAACAAGAGGCAACGGGATTCACATACAGGGGACTCTAACCCCATAAGCTCACGCCCATGCCGGGCGTACACAAGGCGCTGTAGGTGACCGCCATTCCGCTGCGCTCCTTGGCGGCAACTGACCCTGGTCGTTAGGCGATGTAATCATCGGAGGTAAAAATGAAAGCAGAATTTACGGCAATAATTGAGAAGGCCCCTGAAGGAGGGTATTGGGCGATATGCCCGGAAATCCCCGGAGCTAATGGTCAAGGCGAGACAATCGAAGAGACCAAGGCTAATCTAAAAGAGGCTATCGAGTTAATTCTCAAGGATCGTCGAGATGATATCTTACGGGGTTTACCTGACGATGTGATACGTGACAAGCTCCAAGTTGCATGAAGCGTCGTGATTTGGAGAGGGAGGATCACACTCTCTCTGGATAAATCCGAAGAGCGGGGTTATTGAAGCAGTGCCGCGACATAAGGAAATTAAGGAGCCGTTGGCGAGAAAAATCCTGAAGAATCTGGGTACGGAATAAACGCCTAACGAATAAGGTTAGATTGTGCGAGCGAGCGAGCCACAATCTGAACCGTTTGTTGTACAAGCCCGGCATATATAGAAAATAGCTTTTCCCCGCAGAGGGGTTGGATTACGGGGGATGGGTGTAAGCAGTCTTTCTTTTGTCCTGATAGCGCTTTTTGAGATAGATTTTTCATATTTCTTAGTTTGGTAGAGGCAAAATACCTGGTTTTCAGGGCGCAGTAATCCCCGTCCGGGAGATTCCATGTGGAAGCCCGGATATTCAAATTGTATGAATGCCAAGGTTTACATGCTATGCCTCCCAGGTTACATCAGGCCGGAGAGTCAAACGGCTGTTGATCAGGTCGTGGAGCAGGGACCATGGTTCCGATGATCTTCATGGTCTTGCCGCAGACCGGACAGGTTATGGCTAGTCGTTTCCGTTTTTTTCGTGCCGCCAGCCTGAAGGGATTTATCCCAAATTATGCATTTCAAATGCCGAACAACTTCATTGCATTTTGCTTGCACCTTTTAGGTGAAAAAACGAAAACGGTTTCTTGCTTATAATATCTTGAAATTTAAGGAACAATATTTTTTATTCGGCATTTGAAATGCATAATTTGGGATTAAGAAATGAGGCTGCCACCTCCCCACTCCTGCTTGGATGATATTCATATATCAGTACAGGTCGGAGGGGATTCCCTCTTCGAAATATCCACATGTAGGATTTGTTCCTGGCATGTCTTCCCGGTTCATCCAGTACTTGAAGGACACTCTCATCTATGTTTATTCAGTATCCTGATAAAACCTCTTCCCTGCAGAGGTTTAACAGTGACTGGCAGGCCTGGGCAGCCTTTATGGCCCACTTGGCACATAAGGCCCCCCGGAAAGATCCACTCTCAGGCGGGCAAACTGCTCCTCCTGACGGTAAAACGGAAGGGCATCCACGAACTTGGCAACGATGATAGAGGCAAGAAGCCCGGGGGCAATCGACTTGGGAATGATCTGCGGCTTGGGAGGCGCTATCTTCACGCTGGGACCATCGTCTTCAGCCCCTCACAAGTTCTTGCAGGCATACTTTGGACGCGCATGGCGGATGACCTGGATTTTTGCAGGAACAATGTCCAGCTGCTCGGACACCTCTTACCCTATGCGGGTAAGCCTGCATCCACACTGGCAGGCCTTCTCCTCCTCCTCAAGGATGTCATGGACAACCTCCACACGGGGAAGATCCTCCGGAAGGGGCCGTCTGCCCTTCTTTCCCAGCCTCCTCTGGCTCCAGCATGTCAAGGGGAAGCTGACCAGAATCCCTTGGAAGGGGCTTTTCACTCTTTCGGCCAAACAGCTTGGCCTTCAAGAGGCGGATCTCTTCAAGAAGAAGGTCCGTCTTTTTTTCGTAATAGGCATGAATATCGGCTATGATGGCCTTTAGCTGGCCGGCGTTGTCAGGAAGTTGGGAAGGCTCGATATTCATGCATGGATATCGACATAACCTGTTAATATTTCAAATTTTCTCCTTTAAAAAAGGGGCTTTTCGCCCTAAAATATCTCCTCGTAACATAGCCTTACGTGGGCATGACATGGCAAAGGGAAAGCCCCTCCAGGAGCCAGCAAAGCCCCCTTGAATCGATTTGCATGACCTCGTCCCCAGACTCAACGCTCCCTCTCCAGGCGCTTGTGCCATAGACAAAAGCCATTGCAATCCCAGTACAGGACCTTGGCCATATCCCGCCTCCTGTTGCAAAAGGCAAAAAGATGCCCGGAAGACGGATCAAGATCCAGCTGCTCCTGCACCAGGATGGAAAGACCGTTTATGGACTTCCTCATGTCCGCAACCCCAACCACCAGGTATACCTTGAGACCAGAATCGAGCACGAGATCCGCTCCCCTGCGGCCATGAGGCTGGCTTTCCCCCTGAGGACGACACCAGGAACCGGCACGAGGGATACGGACCTGCCCGCTCCCTTGTCCAGTTTGCTTCCCCAGTACCTGAAGGCATGGTAGGAAAGCCCGTGTCTCCTGCAATATTCCGCAAGGCTCAAGCCGCTTTTTTCCAGCGCATCCATGTGGGCCTTCCAGAAGGCCCGCCTGCTATTTCCCTTCCCGGATCTTGGTCCTGCCGCCATGGTGACTTCCTCCCCACGAAAGATAGATTCCATTCACCATGACATGGTGACATGCCCGCACAGGACCGGGTAGGTGGGGTTTAATTAGCGCTTACACTTTTAAAGCCTACATGGGCACTGGGCTGGGTGGCAGGACCAATTGCTCTATCCGGATGCCAAAGTTGAGGCGCTTTCTCTGAAGCTCGAAGTTCACCCGGAGGTCTTTAAGCATCTCGCCTGCCGCAAGGCTTTCCCCTTCAGGCACGATGATGAAGTAGGGGTCGCCGTCATCCGTCACCCCGTCAGGAGTAAGGCCCACGCCATCTATGGTCTTGACCGGGATGGTAAGGTCTGTGAGCACCATGCGGATTGGGCCTGAAAGGGCCTCGTCTGATGGGTTCCCAACGTCTATGAGCACGAAGAAGGCCCGGTGGATGCGGTCATACAGGGTGCGGGAGCGGTTGGTTGTGACCATCTCCGTTATATCCTGCCAGGACGGGGTGGCTGCCGCCTCAAAGCCTGCCTTGCAGGTCTTGTTGCCATCCATCACAAGGGTGCAGTTGGCATCGGCGCCGCATTCTTCGCAACCTCCGCCCCAGCCTGCAAACTCTGATCCCTCATCCGGGGTTGCTGTAAGCACCACCTCCTGATTTATGTCAAAGGTGGCAGTGCAGTTGGCCCCGCAGTCTATCTTTCCTCCCCCTCCTGTCACGGTGCCGTTTCCGCTTCCCTCCTTTTCTATAGAAAGAGTCACCTCTGTTTCAAAGCCCCGGGGTACCCTTACCTCCAGGTTGGAGTCCTGGTCATACTGGTATTCTATGGCCGAACTCTTTTCAGGTTCGCTATACCCGGCCTGTGTAAGCCGACCGTCCTGGTCGTAGGTGAATTCCACCGATACCCCAAGGGCAATCGAGGCGCAAAAAAACACTCCTAAAATCAATATGGCCTGTATAATCCTCTGCATCTTGCTCCTCCTCTATATTGAAACACCTTGCTTTTTCAAAGCTCTCTCACTCATCCCAAGGACCGGCGGCCCGGGGGCTTGCCGGGCAGAGGCACCCGGAGGGAGGCCCTTTGGCCGCCCCTTCCCTGACACTGCACACGATCCTTTCCACGTCCTCCATTTCCATCCTTGAAAATACCGCCTCCCCCCTTCCAGGGGTCTCCGTGTCTCTTCCCTGGATGTAGAGATACTCCTTTTCTCCAGACGACTGGAGAAAGTAGTAGGCGTCTGCCAGGTGAAGGGGGGCTTTGTGCCCGTTTCCTCCGCTCCCGGCCCTGAATGTCACCTGGAGACTCCTGCAAAACTCGGCCACGCTCAGCCTGAGCCTGAGGTCTCCTGCCCTTTCCTGCTCCTGGCCGATGGTAAGCCCGGTTACGGTGAAGAGGTTGGGTGAGGCCCCCGCGGTTATCTTCCCCTCGCTTGTGACGGAAAGCTCCACCTCGAAGGGGTCCTTTATGAAAAAGACCGTGCCCTTTCCCCTGCCCTCCTTCCGGGCGCAGTAACGAAGGCAGTCGAGCTCGGCGCTCAGGTTGTGGACGAACTCCTCGAGGCCCACGCTTTTAGGGGCCATGGCCGCACAGGAGGAAAGAAGAAAGAGACAAGGGAGAAGAACCAAAAAGAAAAGGGACTTCTTCATGGCGCTTGGCCCTCCCCGTGAGGACGTTTTTCGTTCTGCGCCTTCCCCAAAAGGGCCCTGTAGAGCCCGTCCTTTGCCCTTTCGCACACCTCCTCCACAGCTTTCACCACGCTTGGACACCAATACCGATAAAAGAGCACAAAAAACGCGATGTCCATGAGAAGAATGGCAAGGGCGGCCGAAATCCAGGCCCACCGCCCTGAGGCGACAAGGCCCCGGTAAGCCAGAAGATAGAGCAGAAGGCACACTCCCCCGACGGCCATCCCCAGGGGGACGTAATAGGCCGCCTCGAAGAACCTGTAGTATTCGCTTGTGTACCACTGGAGGGCTGTTCGGTCTTTTATGCGTATGAACTGGACCCTTGAAGCACCCTCATCCCCTCCAGGATCGATAATCCTTGTTTCTCCTTCCGCCTTTTTCGCACAGGGGGCGCTCTCTCCCTTTTTCCTCTTCCAGAGCACATAGGCAAAGGAGGTGAAGGTGAAGCTGAAGACGTATGAAAAGAGGCAGATGCCGACAAAATGCCTCTCCACAAAAGAGATATCCCTCGTGAGGGTCTCTCTAAGGCTCATGCCCGGCCCGCAAACCAGGAGGTTTCCGGCCATGGAAAGGGGCACGGTGAAAAAGAGGCAGGAAAGGGTGTAGATGAGGGCCCTTCCCATGTTGAAGTTGTCCACAAGCCTTTCAAGAAGCTGCAAGGCCCTTTCCATGGGCTCTCCTCCTTTTAAATCAAGGCGATAATGGGCACGGTGGTGAATCCGGCCACGTAGCCCTCTCCCGGGGCGGCTGCCACAGGGGCATCCGGCGGCGGCTCCTCTTCCCCTGCGCTCTGGGCGAGGGTGTAAAAGGACGCCACAAGGCCGCCTCCGTCTGTATAGCCCGGGGCAAGCTGCGGGTTTCCGGTGCCTGATTCAGCGTCCATGTCCGAGTAGATGGGCGTGGCGTAGGCCGTAAGCTCCGCGGCGGCCCCCAGGGCCGGCGCTCCTGCCACACCCATCAGGGTGTTTGTGGGCGTAAGGGTGGGCCTCACGTTACCGAGGATGCCGTCGATGCTCGGGATGAGCCACCGGGGGCCAAAGAACCAGAAGGGAGAAAGGCCCGAGGGGTCGATAAGGCTCACCGGGTCTGCCCAGGCGTAGGCGTAGCGGTTGAGGCTCCTTGGCTCCAGGAGGTTGGGCCTTTTCGGGTCAGGCGTGAGGAAACGTGCCAGCTCAGGGTCGTAGGCCCTGGCCCTTGTCATCACCAGCCCGTTCCGGGTGGTGAGCACCCCTGAGGCGCCGAGGAAGCCAAAGGGAACGGGCCAGGGGGCCGTTTCTGCCATGACCGTGCCGTAGGGGGAGTAAAGCCTCTTGGAGACCAGGTTGCCCTGGCCGTCCAGGGCCAGGATGAAGTCTTCCCGCCAGTCGGACATGAGGATGTTCTGGAGGTTGCCGTTGCCGTCCAGCACCAGGCTTATGCCTGGGCCGAAGATGAGGTAGTTGATCACGTTTCCGTCTCCATCAAGCAGGGCAATGGGCGTCTTGCCGGAATAGACGATCCTGGTAGTGACCTCTCCTGTGTCTCCCCCCTGGGTGATGGCCACCAGCCGGGACAGGCCGTCGTAGGCCATGGTGGCGCTAATGCCGCCCCGCTGGGCTTCCCTGAGCCGGCCCGCGTGATCGTAGGTGTAGGTGTAGCCAGGGGCGTTCAGGGTGAGCATGCGGCCTGAGGGGTCATAAGTGGCCTCCCCGCTTATGCGGTCGGCGCTGGTATAGTTGAAGTCAAGGGCTGGCGGCGCCTTGTGGATGGTCGGCGCGCCCTGGTCATCAACGCCTGCAATCTTTCCGTCTGCCCGGTAGGAGAGCTGGAGGGTGCGAAGCGCCTCGCCCCCTGGGCCAAAGTAACCCAGGGTGGTGATCCTGCCGTTTTCGTCGTAGGCATAGGTGACTGCCACCCCTTGCGGGCCTTCCACCCGGACAAGCCGGCCGTTGGCGTCATAGGTGTAGTACAGGCGGTGGTTCCAGATGTCTTCCACCTCCATGATCCTTCCGGCGTCGTTTCTGCCAGTGAAGATGCCCAGGCGCCCGAATATCAGGGCACTTATGCTTCCGGTCTCGTAATAGTAGTAACTTATCTGATTTCCATAGACGCCGGTCTCGCTCTGGAGAAATCCCCTGCTGTTATAGGCATAGGAGACGGCGCCAAGCTCGTTTTCCACACGGGTCACCCTTCCCAGGGCGTCAAAGGTGTAGGTGACAGGATGCTCTCCGTTATACGTCTTTCTCATGACACGGCCTGCGGCGTCCCGCTCGTAGGTGACCTCCACGCCATCCCGCCTGGTGGTGGAGGAGCGGAGCCCGTCTTCCCCGTAGGCAAAGATCTGGGACCTGCCTGCGGGGTCTGTGATGGCGGTGAGAAGCTGAGCTGCCGAATAGTTGAAGGTGTAGAGGCCGCCTTCCGGCGTACTGTAGGAGTTCATGAGCCCGTGGCCGCCGTAGGCATAGCTTGCCGCCGCGCCAGAGGGTGTCTCCACCCGGACAAGGTTCCCGTTTTCATCGTAGGAGTATCTGGCCTGCCTTCCCAGGGGGTCGGTCTTACCCACCAGGTTGCCGTCCTGGTTGTAGGCATAGGTGTAGGTGGCACCGTCAGGCAGGGTCATGGAAACCACCCGGCCAAAGTCGTCGTAGGCAAAGCGCTTCTGGTTTCCAGAGGCGTCTTCGATGGCCGTGATGCGGTAGTGCCGGTCGAAGTGGTACCTGGTGACCAGGCCGTCAGGGCCGGTCACCGTGGTGATGCGTTCTTCGTCGTCGTAGGCAAAGCGGGTCTCCTTGCCAAGGGCGTCTCGCTGCCGCACCACCCTGCCCTGATCGTCGTATTCATTCTGTAGCAGGGTATTTTCTCCCTGGGTGATGGAGGTGAGCCTGTGAGCCGAATCGTAGACGTATTCGATGGCTGTGCCATCGGCCAGGGTCACCTGGGTGAGGTGGCCAAGGACATCATCATAGGCGTAGGAGACCCTTTCGCCTGCGCTTCCCGTTATGCCGACCACCCGTCCGTAATCATTGAGGTCAAAGGTGAGGCTCCTGTTGGAGGCCTGGTCAGTCACGATTATCCTGTGGCCATCGTAGGCATAGTTCAGGGGAAAGGCCCCGGGGGCCGTACTGTCTTCGCCTTTATACATGGTGACCGGGTACCACTTCTTCTGGCCCTCTTCGGGGTGGGCAAAGATGATGGTCCGATCCAGTTTCTTTATGTAAACCTTGAAAGACCCGCCTTCAGTAGGGGAATAGTGGGCTGTGAGGACTATGTTGTCATCCTGGGGGCCAATGGGTGTAAATTTCCTGGTGGTGGTATCTCCTTCTTCCACGGTTTCAGAAACCATGAACTGCTGGGCGTGGCCGTCTCCCCACACGAGCCTTGCCTTGTCGTCAAGACCGGTGGGGCTTCCCTCCACGCGCATGTCCAGGATGCCAAGGTGCCAGCCGTGGCCCAGGCGCCCGGAGTCCTGGACAAAGCGAGAGGCGTAGGTCCTTACGGCAGCCAGGGGGATGCCCGCGGTGGGGTAGCTCAGGTCCACGGCCTTGTCCGCATAGTTTCCCGTGGCCGGGGAGACAGGGTCGTAGATGTTGAACTGGTAAGCAGGTTTTACATAGCGGTAGATGGAAAGGCTGTCCAGATTGGAGGAGATGAAGAGCCAGTTATTGCCACTATCAGGGTCTTGATCAAGGCCTGCAATCACCGGGTTGCCGTTTGCATCGGCAGCCACCTCATAGACCCTGGAGTGTGTCATGCTCTCCTTTTCGTGCCCGTAGTCGTACTGGGCAAGTATCCTCCCAAGGGGAGAAAGCCTTGCCAGATAGACGTGAAAGGTGCCCATGGCCACAGGGTCATACCACCAGCTCCCGGCCATCCAGACGTTTCCCTGGGGGGTTAAGGCCAGGCCGCTGCCAAAGTTCGCACGGGCATTGGGCATACCAGCACCGCCCCGCTGGAAAAAGCTGCTCTCGCTGGCCTCGTAGGCCCCGTGGCCTTCATTCCAGGTGAGGGTGACAAAGGCAAAGCCCTTGTCGTAGTCGCTTTCCGAGTCTGATACATAAGAGAGCATGAAGACCTTTGAGGCCTGCCCGGTGTGGGGAGAGCAGATGAGGTCTCCCCTGTCCCCAAGGCTTTCCGGGTTGAATTCGCCGGGTGGAGGGGTGGTTTCAATGGTCTCGCAACTCAAGGTGGAACTGTCTCCTGATGCGGGAGATACAGGGCATACATCAATGGCCGGTGCAATGCTGTATGAACCAGAGCCGGGGTAAGTTTCCACGAGATGGGCCTTAAATAGCCTGCCGCCGTCCAGGGCAAAGGGGCCGGTGGGCTCGCCGTCGTTCTTGTGCCAGACAAGGGTTCCGTCAAGGCCGTAACAGAAAAAGCCGGATGACCCTTCCAGGCCGGAGCCGATCACGATGTAGGCCCCGCCGCCTGCATCAGGGCGCCAGAGCCTCATCTTCGGGCGTGCCGAGGGCGGTATTCCAACGAGCATGGGCCCGTCATATTCTGCAATCTCCCGTGTCCAGACGGCGTTGCCCGAGGCCGGATCCACCTTCATGAGAAAGAGGCGGTTCACGTAAAAGTCTTCTTGGGAATGCTTCTTGAAGCCCAGGACATAGATGTCGTCTTGGTTATCTACCAGCACATCGGTGGGTGACCAATCCAGGAGTTGCTCCCCTTCGTCACAGGCATAGAAGGAGACCGTTTGGCCGTTGAGCCACTTCTTCCACAGCCGGTGTCCATACTTTGAGTACTTGACCACCACGCCAAAGGCGGACACGGCAATGACGTTTCCCTGGCTGTCAATGGCCGTGGCCACAAACTCATCCGGCGCAGCCATGCCGCCTGTCTCCGAGCAGACCGGCGGCGCTTCAAGTGCCTTCCAGGGCCAAACTTCACCTGGAGAAGAAAGGGCCAGGTGCGGATATATCAGCACCAGTGAAAACAAAAGGGCCAGAAATATCCCTGAAAATTGACCTATCCGTTTAAGCTCCATGATTCCCCCTCCATGTCTAAAGTACAAGGGGGCCTTAGAGGCCCCCTCTTTTCTTTCCCTCTACCAGGGCTGAACCAGTTGCTCTATCCTTATGCCGAAGTCGAGGCGTCTTCTTTGAAGCTCGAAGTTCACCCTGAGGTCTTCGAGCATATCACCTGAAGCAAGGCTTTCCCCTTCAGGCACGATGATGAAGTAGGGGTCTCCGTCATCCGTCACCCCGTCTGGTGTAAGGCCAACGCCTTCTATGGTCTTTACCGGGATGGTTGGATCTTCGATCACCATGCGGATTGGGCCTGAAAGGGCATCACTATAGGTGTTCTCCACGTCTATGAGCACGAAGAAGGCCCGGTGGATGCGGTCATACAGGGTGCGTGAGCGGTTGGTTGTGACCATCTCCGTTATATCCTGCCAGATTGGAGTGGCTGCCGTTTCAAAGGTCGCAGTGCAGGACTTGTCCGCATCCATCACAAGGGTGCAAGTTGGCTCGCTGCCGCATTCTTCACAGTCTCCACCCCAGCCGGCAAAGACAAAGCCTTCATCTGGCGCTGCCGTAAGGGTCACCTCTTCTCCTTCCTGGTACGATTCCGCACAGTCTCCCGGGCAGGCTATGCCTTCTGGTTCACTTGACACACTGCCACCTTCTTCTTGAGCCACGTTTACATCGAGCTCGTGATATATCACAGGCGATGAAACCGTAATCGTGATATTGCCGCTCGTTGCATTCTGGTCTTCGTCGTCCCATACACGGCAATAGGCGCTGTAGGTTCCGGCAGCGCTATAGGTGTGGGTAACTGTAAAGTTCCCGTCAAAGGTATAGTAAGGTCCTTGGGAGTCGCCAAAAAACCACTCGATGGACGGAATAGTGCCGCCATCGGGATCATGGGCCTGGCAGGTGAAGCTCACCTCGAGGGGGGCCACACCTTCGGTGGGATCGGCGGTGAAGGCGTCGATCACCGGCGGCTCGTTGGGGATCGCCGCGAAGGTCGCGGTGCAGGCCTTGTCGGCGTCCATCACCAGGGCGCAGGTTGCGTCGGTGCCGCATTCTTCACAGTCTCCGCCCCAGCCGGCAAAGACAAAACCTTCATCCGGCATGGCCGTGAGGGTGACGGAGTCGTCCGGGGCGTAGTCCGCCGAACAGGTCTCGCCGCAGCCGATCCTTTCATCCTCGCTGGTGACCGTGCCTTCCCCTTCTTTCTGCACCTCCAGGCTGTAGCCGCTCCAGGTGCTTCCAAAGAGGCGGTGGAGTGTACGCGTCAGGCGGACCCCGTGGGAACCAAAATGGAAGGCCAGCGCCGAATCCAGAAGATAGGCTTCTCTCGGGTCGGAAAAATGGGCGTAATCACCGCTTCCTCCGCCAATGTCCCGGTTGGAGCCGGTGACATCATAGGGAATCTCGGTGAAGGGATAGATATAGCCGCTGTCCAGTTCCTGGAAGGTGACATTCAGGTCGTTTATAGAGATGCCTATGAGTTCAGCCAACTCATATAGTATGTCTACCAAATAATCTATTATGTTTTCATCATAACGGATAGACCAATAGATATCGAAGTTATTCAGCGTCTCATAGTCGTCAGCCGACAGGTACCAGGGAAAGCGGGCCACGAAGGCGTCGGGAACGCCGTAGTTGCCGTTGTTGAGGGTGGTGTCGTAGGCCCCTTCCGTGACGGGAAAATCCGGGGAGTGGGTGTTGCCCACCACGTAGATGTCATCTCCATGGGGGCCTGCCGCCAGGGCCACGGCCCAGTCCTGGTCGCTTCCGCCAAAGACCTCGCTCACGGCATGGGAAAGGGAACGGTCGAACAGGGCCACCATGGCGTCCCCGCCGAAGATACCCACGGGATCGCCGCAGATATAGACGCCGCCGTTGGCCAGGAGGAGGTCGTTGGCAGTGGTATGGTCTGAACCTGCCTTGCTGAAGTAGGTGGAGGCCAGCAACTGGGTGAGGTCCTGGTCGAGCCTGCTCACAAAGGCAGCGCCTGTTGTGTCTTCAGGAAGGCTTCCCTGGTAGGCCCCTTCCGTCACGGGAAAGTCGGCAGAACCGGTGTTTCCGGTGACGAAGAGCTCGCCTGTCTGCTGAGAGAGGGCAAGGCCGTTGATGCCGTCATCGCCCGATCCGCCCACAAAGGTTGAAGCCTGGAGCGTGCCCAGATCGGCGTTCAAGCGGGCCACGAAGCCGTCCGGTTCGTCCGTATCCTCTCCCTGGTTGATTTGCCCCTGGAAGGCCCCCTCGGTCACCGGGAAATTGCCGGAACCGGTGTCTCCCGCCACATAGACGTTTCCTCCGGTGCCCACGGCAATGGAGTTCACCTGGTCGTCTCCGCTGCCGCCGAGGTAGGTGCAGCGGCTAAGAGAAAGGTCTTCTCCGGCAAAACGGCAGACAAAGCCGTCAAAATAGCCGCCGTTGTAGGTGGCATCGAAACCCGATGCCGCCGGCAGGACGTTTCCATCCACCTCCCCGGCCACATATACAGTGCCATCTTGGGCAATGGCCACATCGTGCACGTAAACCTCGTTTTCCCACTGGCCAAAGGTGGTCAGGCCGGTGACCAGAGTGGAAAGATCCGGCGAGAGCCTGGCCACGAAGCCCAGGGAGCCAGCAGCTCCCCTCTCGCCGGCAATGACGAGATTGCCCTCGCTGTCGAACGCCATGGCCTCGATGGTGTCCACCGAGTCCCCTCCGCCCAGGAAGGTGGAGGCCTCCAGGGTGCCGAGGTAGGGATCGAAGCGGCTCACGAAGGCATCGTTGGAAGAGTAGGTGGTGTCATAGGCGCCAGGGGTGACCGGGAAGTCGGGCGACTGGGTGCTTCCGGCCACATAGACCTTGCCCTCGCCATCCACCAGGATGTCATAGGCAAACTCGGCCCCGCTGGTTTCTGCTCCTCCTCCTTCGGTGCCCCCGCCGCCAAGATATGTGCAGTCAAGGATGGGATCGATAACCAGCTCACGGCTCCGGTCGTAGGGGCCGACGCTAAAACCGTAGCGGCTCTTGTCCAGCAGCCGGTAGGCGACCTTTACAGGCTGCTTCCTACCCTCGATTACCTGGAAGGCCCGGGGCGGCAGAAAGGCAAGCCTGCCGTAGGGGGTTTCGGCATGGAGCCTGCCGTCCTTGGAAACCTCGAGTGCCTCGGCACCGGTTACCTTTAGCTGAATCCTGGAAGGATCCGCCCCTGGTTGTACGTAAAAGAGCTTTTCCACGTTGTTTCCATGGGCCGTGAGCCTGGCCTCAATGCCTTTGTAGGGGGCGCCGAGGCTTAAGGTGCGGTAGGCAGGAATGTTTTTGAAAGATTTCTCAAGGGTCAGGTAGTTGACCTTTATCTTTTGAGGCTCCATGGCCTGAATGTGGAGCCCCCCTCCATTTCCTACAAAGGACTCCTTGATAGAGAAAGAGCCCGCCACCAGGGACCTTCCCTTTTTGGCCGCGGATTTTCGTACGGGAATCTTGTAAACCAGCTCCCCGGTCTTGGTGACAAAGACCGTGGGGCCGAAGGTGTTGGTGTAAAAAAGCACCCGCTTGTCTGTCTGCCCTACGTTTTTGATAAAAGGCACAGAAAGGGCCTTGATCTTATCCACGGTTGCCTTGACGCCATTGTCAGAAGCAGGCAGGGCCAAGGCATACTTGACAGGAATAAATGAAAGGGCCAAGAAAATAACCATGAATATGCCATACATTAATTTTTTATTTTTCATCTTCATACTTCTCCTTGTCTAAAGTACAAAGAGGCCTTGACGACCCTCTTTTGTTTTCCTCCTACATGGGTGGCAGGACCAATTGCTCTATCCGGATGCCAAAGTTGAGGCGCTTTCTCTGAAGATCGAAGTTCACTCGGAGGTCCTCGAGCATATCACCGGCACCAAGGCTTTCCCCTTCAGACACGATGATGAAGTAGGGGTCGCCGTCATCCGTCACCCCGTCAGGCGTAAGGCCCACGCCATCTATAGTCTTTACCGGGATGGTTGGGTCTTCGATCACCATGCGGATTGGGCCTGAAAGGGCATCACTAGAGGTGTTCTCCACGTCCATGAACACGAAGAAGGCCCGGTGAATGCGGTCATACAGGGTGCGTGAGCGGCTGGTTGTGACCATCTCCGTTATATCCTGCCAGGACGGGGTGGCTGCCGCCTCAAAGCTTGCCGTGCAGGTCTTGTCCCCATCCATGGCAATGGTGCAGGTTGTGTCTTCACCGCAAGAAGCGCAGTCTCCACCCCAGCCGGAAAAGATACTTCCCCCGTCAGGAATTGCTGTCAGTGTAATGGAAGCCCCTTCTGCGAATTCAGAGGAGCACGTCTCTCCACAGGCTATGCCAGCCGGCTCACTCTCTACGGTTCCGTTTCCGTAGGCATCAACCGAGAGACTAAAGGTAGTGCCGACCCCGGTTCCGGTTAGCATCACACTCCTTGTCGGGTTTCCAGGATCATCGGAGAAGATCTGGATCTCAGCGTTCTTTTCACCTGGGCCTTGTGGCGAAAAAGCAACAGCCACTATGCAGTCATGACCTTTCGCAAGGGTGAACGGCGCATCTGGGCAAGTACCTCCAACAATATTGAAATCTGATGGATCTGAGCCATTGATTTCAAGAGATGATACAGTAAGGGTGTCGCTGCCGCTGTTCTCTATGGTTATATTTTTACCCTCTGACGTATCTCCTACATTTACATCTCCAAAGTCTGCAGAACTGGAGAGAAACTTCACCTCTACGTTGTCAATTATCCAGTACCATTCGTAGGTTGCATCATAGTAGTGGAACCTGAGGAGGATATTTTGAGGAGGGAATACGTATGAAGTAAGATCGATCTTTCTATTTTCGGGACCAAAATCCGAACCTTGCATCCTCAATACATTCTGCCAGGTAGCTCCGTTGTCGGTACTTATGTCCACATCAGCTTTTTCGTTTTGATAATGAGCTAGATACTGAGCAAAGGAGAGAAGCAAAGAGCCATTTTCATTCACTGGAATAGCAGGCGTGATAAGCGAATCGTCCTGATCGGCCTCATCGCCGGCGCAGTCCGAGTCGATTATGGCCCAGGGTGAAAGTAAAAGCACGGAATTTACCGATCTGTTACATGGATTCTCCGTTGTCCAGGTATCATCTGTTCCTCCGTTTTCGATTTGCCAATTGTCCGGTATCCCATCTGAAAAGTCTTCTGATAAAAGGATCTTGGTTACATATGTATCTATCCTTGGCATGCCCTCTGCATGAATTTCAATGCCTTCAGAAATAGTTTCAGCGTATTCATCAAAAACATGGCAATATGCATTATAGGTGCCCGGCTGTTCATACGTATAGGAAGTCGTTGCTTCTTGCGTGTAGGTATCTATATTGCCATCACCATCAAAATCCCATCCATATGCAATGTTATTTCCATTGGAGTCATCTGCTTCACAACTGAAAGACACAGCAAGAGGTGCTGCCCCCTCTAGCGGCTCTGCGCTGAAATTGTCTATTACAGGAGGCATCTTATCAAAAGTGGCCGTACAGGTCTTGTCCCCATCCATGGCAATGGTGCAGGTTATGTCTTCACCGCAAGAAGCGCAGTCTCCACCCCAGCCGGAAAAGACTGAGCCTTCATCAGGAGTAGCGGTAATAGTTACATTTTCTTCTGTCATAAAGGGGGACTGGCAAACATCTCCACAATCAATACCTGCTGGCTGTGAGGTTACATTTCCTGAACCATTGCCAGCAAGATTCAACTCAAGGCCATACCTATCAATTAAAGCATATGCATATTTTAAGATACCATTGATCCTATCATAATAGGCAATATGGGGATTTCCAGCAGTATCAAGTGATAAAGAAGCATACTGGCCAACATCGCCATCATTGTCAACTGTCTCTATATGCCACTGCTCTCCATCGTAATAGGCATATTTAAGAGTACCGTGCCCCATACCCATATCATCATAATAAGCGATATGAGGCCTACCTTGACTATCAAGTGATAAAGAAGCATACTGGCCAACATCGCCATCATTGTCAACTGTCTCTATATGCCACTGCTCTCCATCATAATAGGCATATTTAAGATCGCCAGAGTGGAAATCGCGATGACAATAATAAACAATATGAGGTCTGTCCTGACTGTCTAAATCTAAAGAGGTATGCCAAATATAATAGCTCCCAGTGTCAATAGTCTCTATGTGCCACTGAGTACCATCATAATATGCATATTTTCCAAAATATGCAATATGAGGGTTCCCGTTACTATCTAAAGATAGAGAAGGCGGAGAACCATTATCATCCACCTTCTCTATATGCCAGTGCTCTCCATCATAATAGGCATATTTAAGAGCAGCAACAGAAGCATCGGTATAAGCGATATGAGGATTTCCATAGCTATCTAATAATAAAGAAAAATTTGTATTAGAGCCGCTGCTGTGTTCGGGATCAACGATATGCCATTGATCTCCAGCATAATAGGCATATTTTAAGTCAAAAGAACCCCAGCTTGCGTTAACAGATCCATAAGCAATATGCGGTCTATTTTGATTATCTAAGGCTAATGAAGTATACTGGCCAACATCTCCATCACTATCTGGAATATCTATATGCCATTGATTGCTGTCATAATGAACATATACAAGATTTTCACTAGAGGAATCATAACAGGCTATGTGTGGAAGATCATTACTATCTAAGGCTAATGATGCATACTGGCCGATATCATGAGTCTCAGTGTCAACAGTCTCTATATGCCACTGAGTACCATCATAATATGCATATTTAAGCTCTTTAAGATTTACATCAAAGGCATAAGTAGAATACACAATATGGACATTGTTATTATCATCTAAACATATAGAGGCATACTCAGCATCAGTGTCAACAGTCTCTATATGCCACTGAGTACCATCATAATATGCATATTTAAAGCCATTGCCGGCATAAACGGTATGTGGCCTATTTAGATTATCTAACGATAAGCAAGAATTATTCCACACAAACCCATTATCGATAGTTTCAATATGCCACTGAGTACCATCATAATATGCATATTTGACAACTCTATGAGAATTATCCCAATAAATAATATGAGGCTTGCCACTATCATCTAATAAAAGAGAGGACTTTTTAAAAAGAGCTTCATCATCATCTACAGTCTCTATCTCCCAGTGATTTTCATTGTAATGCGCATACATAAGGGCATGAGAGGAACGACTAATATAGGTTATATGAGGTTGTCCGCTAATATCTAGTGATAGGGAGGTGTAGGAACCATATCTAGGGGGAAAAATATCATCAGTAACAGGCTCTACATGCCATTGGCTACCGTCATAATATGCATATTTAGGTGATGTATAATGATAGTCATCAACATATACATAAGCTATATGTGGGTTTCCAGTACTATCCAGTGATAGAGAAGCATACCGACCAACATCTCCATCATTGTCAACAGTTTCAATATGCCACTGATCTCCGTCATAATATGCATATTTGAGATCACCATTGATGTGATCATAATAAGCGATGTGGGGATGATCACTGCTGTCTAATGCTAAGGATGCATACTCGCCAACACCAGTGGAACTGTCAACGGTCTCCATATGCCACTGATCTCCATCGTAATAGGCATAGTAGAGATGATTCCCTCCATAGGCCAAATGAGGGCATCTATTACTATCCAAGGCCAGCGATCGACTCATATCGGAAAAAGATTTCCTTTGTATCATAGACTCCGTATGCCAGTAATAGGCGTATGCCATGGAAGACAAATACAAAACACCTAAACTAACCGACAAAACAGCAAAAAAGGCCTTTTTTAGACGTTTCATCTTTCTAATTTCTCCCTTCTATGTCCCATCTGTTGTCATATGCGCATGCACGAGAAGGCCTTGCACCTCCATTGAATCACTGTCGGCAAACTCCTAAACCATTGCCGGGCCTCATTCCCCTGGACATTTTCAGCCATGAGACTGATGAACTGCTTCATTACCACTTTTTTGCAAGGGATTTATATTATTATGTCGCCTTGCTTTTTAGATACATGTTTTTGAAATTTGATGAGTCTGCTAGTTCCTCGCAACTTCACTCTGAGTTTTTTTTGTTACAAAAAAATGCACCCAAACAGGGAGGCGTAAAGTGCCTACTTCTGCTACTGTTTACATTGGCGGATTTGAATTGCTCTATCCTTATATCAAAGGTGAGGCGTCTTCCTTGAAACAAAGCACTGGATCAAACTTGACTATACTTAGGATCAGTACCTCTGCTTGGCATCACCCTGTAAATTCGGGACCAATAGGGATATTGCCTTTAAAAGAGCCTTGCCAGTATGAAGAATAGCCGGATACAGACAGAGCAAAGACCAAGATCGTCCAATAGACAAAAACAACCCTTTCCATCATCTGCTCCGCCTCATCAAAGAGGTTTTTATCTCAAATTATGCACTTCAAATACCGAACAAAAATATTGTTCCTTAAATTTCAAGGTGTTACAAGCAAGAAACCATTTTCGTTTTTTCACCTAAAAGGTGCAAGCAAAATGCAATGAAGTTGTTCGGCATTTGAAGCCGCAAGGGGCTCGAAATTTTACCGAATCTGCCGCGTTATCAGGGACTGAAATACCTAAGTATGTCTGCGCCCCTGATATCTTGCATCTCCGGCAAACTTTCGAGCTGCATAATCTGGGATAATATATCAGCCACCCGAGATCTGTAAATTTTTCAAAACAGTGAACGGACCATCGGGTGCACCCTGTTTGCAGGTACATTCCTGTTTGTTCAAATCCGCACCGCAATCTGGACAAAGGCCCTTGCACCCTTCACTGCAAAGGTTACGAAAGGGCAATGCCAGCAGGATCTGTTCCCTGAAGATGTCCTCACAGTAAATCTCCCCGTCCTCGTACCAATAAACCTCCACATCTTCTTCATCCAATGCCATCTCCCTCGATACCTCCTGATCGAAGTCAGGCCTGGGGCACAGGAGATAAAAGAAGGAAGTGGATATATCTTGGGTATATTCTTCAAGGCAACGGTCACAACAAAGGCCTACCCTGGCAACGACCTTCCCATGAAGATGTATCCTTCCCCCTACATTTTGGATGGAAAGCTGGCCAGACACCGGACCCAAAGGCCTGCATCCTTCCATGTCGGTCAAGACCCTTTCAAGATTCTCAAACGATAGATTCAGGCCCTCATCAGGGATATCTTCTGTGAAGATATGTATCTTTTTACCGAGATTGGTCTTATTCATTTCTTTATCTTATGGCTGCCCCTAGGACCATAAATCCTGCCTACGATACCATGGCTTTTCAATATATTCCATGAAACACAAGCCCCTGGCCCTAATTATAGGACCACCCGATATCCCCTGGATCAGATGTTCTTCTCTACCCGGCCCTTCAAATCTTGTATTTCAGGGTTCTCAGCAGGGGAACGATCTTGTAATCAGTCACGCGTTTTCTCTTTACACGTCCCCCATCAACCCAGAAGCATAGCGTTCTTTTTCCTTCCTAGGGGAACACCCCCTGCCAAGTGCCCTGAAACTATGATTCTCTATACGAATAAATACTGGCAGGCCGGATAAAGGTCCAGCAATTTTAAGCAGGAATCCCCCCAACAGGGTCGATGGATGGACACAATTTAGAATTTTTTAATATAAAGATTAGTCAAATATTGTCAAGGTGCGATGATGCCGGGGTGGTAATCCTGGCAATCAATATGCCTGCTTCATAGAGCAGATAAAGGGGAAGGGCCATAAGAGACATGTTTACCACATCAGGGGTAGGGGTCAAAACCGCGGCAACTATGGCGATAATCAAGATGGCATACCGGCGGTACCTAGCGAACATCCTGTATCCACATAACCCTACCCTGCAGGCCAAGGTCATGAACAATGGCAACTAGAAAATAAGGCCAAATCCTAAAAGGAAAAATCCAACGAAATTAATGAACTTTCCTATCGATATCACGGGCCTTATCTGGGCAGACTGATAACCAAGCAAAAAGTCGATCCCAAATGGCAAGGTCACAAGGAGACAAAAGGCGGCACCTGCATAGAAAAGCATCAAACCAGTAAATACAAATATCATGGCAAAACGCCTGGAAATGCCGAAAACCACCTCCAATGCCTGGGCAATCCTCCACAAGATCCATGGTGCAAGAAGTAACAACGCCCCCACACTGGCAAGCTTGAGCAATGCCAAAATAGGCTCCATTACACCAAAAAAGGCGAGTTTTTGATCGAGATAGGCCTGTAAAAGTGTCAGGATCTCTGGGGAAAACCAATAGAGAAGCCCCGTAGTCACCAGAAAGGCAATCGCTGTTTCCAGAAGGAAACGCCTGAGATACATAAGCAGGAACACGATGTTACGGGTGATATCTTTATCCATCTTATTCCCAGGGGGAGGCAACGACTTGTTTGACAGGCCCATGGACGCATTCCCCTGTATCAGGACAGGTTCTCCTTTATATATTCAACCGCATTCCTGAAAAACTGCAAACCCGCCCCCTCTTCAGGCAGGTTCATCCTGGTCCACCTGGGATGATTGGTTCTATGGTGAAAGGCCTCAGGATGGGGCATCATGCCCATGAGCTTACCGCTAGGGTCACAAATACCTGCGATAGCAAGCTCTGAACCGTTTGGATTATGGGGATAGTCCATGGTCGGCTCACCGGTCTTTGGCGAAACATACTGGATTGCTATCAATCCTTCTTTGACAAGCCTGTCCCTTACAGCCTCATCAATGGCTACAAACTTTCCCTCTCCATGGCGTATGGGCAAATCAATGGTTTCAATACCCCTGGTAAATATGCACGGGGACGTGGATGGAACCTTGCATGTCACCCACCTGTCCTCAAAACGCCCCGAATCATTGTAGGTGAGGCTTACCTGCCTGGTATCATAGGTATTATCGAAACCGGGCAGGAGGCCGGCCTTGACCATGAGCTGGAACCCGTTGCATATCCCCAGTACCAGTCCCCCCTGTCTTACGAAATCCAGCAATTCATCGATCAAACGGGCTCCGGTCTCTCTCACGGTTGCATAGCGGAATCGATGTGCCGCCGCTTGGGCTGCACCAAGGTTGTCACCATCCAGGAATCCCCCTGGGAGGTTGAGGAAATGATAATCACTTAGCTTCACACTGCCATCGAGTATATCACTAAGATGCACGATATCCGCGACATCGGCCCCTGCCTTGATACAGGCATGGGCCATTTCCTTTTCGCAGTTCGTACCGTATCCGGTAATGATTATCGCACGGGCTTCAGGTTTCATGTTATTTTGATCCTCTACTTTGGACATTTAAAACGAATCGGCAAATTGTGCCGGCACATTGCATGTACTGCCATGCTTATCTAACCATATCGTAGTCCAAAAATGGAAAAATTCAAACAGAGGAAAAGGACCTACGGGCCTCATCGAACTTGGGGGTGTGACAGCCACTTTTTTATCTGCCTTGACAGGATTTCGTAGAAGCTGTCAGAGCCTCCCAGTCCATGCCGTCCAAACGTATAGTTTATCTCAATGAACAAAGGGCCTTCACGATCCCTGGGGAAGACCAGGTCGAAGGCAGCCAGGTTTATCCCGGTCCTGTCACAAAGACGCCTGACGGCCTTGCGCCCCTTCTCCTGGAGTAGCGGATCCGACACGTAATCCGGTTCCCCTCCCCTGGCCAGGTTATTGTAAAACCCCTTGGCGTTACAACGCCAATAGCTCTTGATCTCGTCCCCTATCACCACCACCCGGAGATCCCTTTCGAGGCCCGGCAGGAATTCCTGGGCCACGTAACCAGAAAGACCCTGCCACTCAAGCCGTTCAAGCCCCCTCAACACGTTCTCAAGTTCGGCCCTGTTACGTACCAGCCAGACCCGGGTGCCTTCTCCACCGGTATTCCCTTTGATCACAAATGGGAAATCGGGCAAAAGTCGACAGTGCCCCATGGACGGATGGGTTCCCACTATCGATTCGACCCTCGGATATATGAATGTCTGGGGATGAGGAACACCAAGGCTCCAGAAAAGCATGGTATCCCCTACCTTGCCCTCCCACTTAAATCGCAGATCATAGTTGGGGAATACCATCGGACACATGGCACGGCACAGATAGTAGAGTTGCCTGGAGACGGTCTGGGGAAGGATCACCGCCCTTGCCCCTTTTAACTTATCACACAATTTCTGGCTGATAGTTCCCCTTTCCCAGCAAAACTCGTCACCAGGTATAACAGGATTAAAGGAAATCACAGGTCTGTAATGCATATGGCAATTCCATCCCTGCCCGTGTATGCCCTAGAGGGCTAGGCCAGTAATCAGGTTTGCCGTGAAGATACCGCCGCGGAAGGTACAAACAAAACACCACATGCCCGGAGGTCCTGCACACGGGGCCGGTCAGGCACGGAGATTTAAATCCGGGCTGGATTCAACGGTGAGATAGTTTATTATGGTTGTGCAGGCATTGCAAAAAACATTTCCCCTGGCAGATCTGGACAAACCGGAAACGCCTCCAATATTGGGGCAATCATGCAATGTTTAAAGTGCGTCGTTACTTTTTACCACGAAAAAAAACGGGCAAACAAGCCCCCTGCGGATTTAATTCAAGAGATTCATAGGCACATGAAATTTCGTCCTTGTATAGATCTTCACCAGGGAAGGGTAAAACAAATCATAGGCTCCACGCTCAAGGACCATGAGCCAGAGGCACTAAAGGAAAACTTCGTGGCTGAAAACCCGCCCTCGTATTTTGCCAACCTGTTCAAGAGATACAATCTAATGGGTGGCCATGTCATCATGCTGGGACCAGGCAACCAGGAAGCGGCGGCCCAGGCGCTTAACGCCTGGCCAGGAGGGCTACAGATAGGAGGGGGCATAACCGTTGAAAATGCACCCTATTGGCTGGATCAAGGGGCCTCCGCCGTGATTGTTACCTCCTACGTGTTCAAAAACGGGGAAATCTTCTGGGAACGTTTGAAGGAACTCGTGGAGAGGATAGGCAAAACCCGCCTGGTATTGGATCTCAGCTGCAGGAGAAAGGGAACACATTATTACATAGTGACAGACAGATGGCAGAGGTTTACCAAGACAGAAATTTCACCCGGGACACTTGAAACGCTTGCTGGTTATTGCTCGGAATTCCTCATACATGCCGCGGACGTAGAGGGAAAATGCGAGGGTATTGACAAGGAGTTGGTGGAGCTTTTGGGCAAATGGACTCCCATCCCGACCACCTACGCAGGTGGTGCAAGCTCCATACAGGATCTCTACTTGGTAAAAGAACTTGGTCAAGGCAGACTGGACCTCACCATTGGAAGCGCACTTGATATATTCGGTGGTAGTGGTGTTGCTTTCGATGAGGTGGTGGCATTTAATCGGAGTCAGCCGTCTTCATGATACGAAGAGGTCCCAGGCAATGGCTGCTATCGAGCACAAAAAGATTACCAGGTAGTTCCACTGTTCCTTAGAGGCATCGAGGCTACCTACCAGATATCTCAATGCCTCGTAATCTTCCGGATGGAGCCTTCCCCTGCTCCTAAGCTTTTCTACAAGATCAAGACCGGTTATCAGCCTGCGTCTCCGCCGCGTAATGAAAGACCTGAACAAGAAAAATACCATGTTGCCGCACACACCTATGTACCAGAACAACCTTATCAGTTCAGGGTGATACGCCTTGGCTATGAGAATGAGGCGCAGTGATATCGAGCCGGTAAGACCTACCGAGAACGCGAGCCATGTCACCCAGCCTGGAAACCTGGAAGGTACTTTCATATGAAAATTTCCCTCTCAA
>JAJRZR010000110.1 GCA_024275145.1 Deltaproteobacteria bacterium
AGACGCTTCAAGGTGGCGGTGATCGATTGTGGCCTGAAATTCAACCAGCTCAGACTACTGTCGCAAAGGAAATGCCTGCCCATTGTCTTCCCATGTTCCATATCGTCCCAGGACATACTCGCCTGCAGACCGGATGGAATATTTGTTTCGAACGGCCCAGGAGACCCGGCAGCAGTAACAGGGGTCATAACAACCGTCAGGGAACTTCTGGGCAAACGCCCCCTCTTTGGGATCTGCCTTGGCCATCAATTGCTAGGTCTTGCCCTTGGAGGGAAGACATATAAACTTCGATTCGGCCACCGTGGGGCCAACCAGCCTGTCAAGGATCTGGCAACTGGCAAAATTGAGATCACTTCTCAGAACCACGGTTTTTCCCTGGACGCCGAGTCACTGCCAAAGGATGTTGAGGTAACACATATCAATCTCAATGACAACACAGTAGAAGGAATAATGCACCGGACGTTGCACGCCTTTTCGGTCCAATATCATCCAGAAAATGCACCTGGCCCCCACGACTCGGAATACCTCTTTGACCGCTTTCTAGATATGATGGCTGGATAAGTTATGCCAAAGCGTACAGACCTAAAAAAAATTCTCATAATCGGTTCTGGTCCCATAGTCATCGGCCAGGCCTGTGAATTTGACTATTCAGGAACCCAGGCCGTCAAGGCCCTCAAGGAAGAAGGCTATGAGGTGGTATTGGTAAACTCAAATCCTGCCACCATAATGACCGATCCGGAGATGGCAGACAGGACATATGTGGAACCCATTACCCCCAAAATGGTCTCCCTTATCCTTGAGAAGGAAAGGCCGGATGCCATACTTCCCACCCTTGGTGGCCAGACTGGCCTGAATGTGGCCGTAAAACTTGCCGACAGCGGGATACTTGACAGACTGGGTATCCAAATGATAGGCGCTTCAAGGGACGTAATCCACAAGGCCGAGGATAGGGAACTCTTCAGGGAAGCCATGCACAGGATAGGGTTAAGGATTCCCAAGAGCCTCATAGTACGTTCCATGGACGAGGCAATGAAGGCCGTTCCTGAGATAGGATTCCCTATAATAGTAAGACCAAGTTTTACCCTTGGCGGTACAGGTGGCGGCATTGCCTACAATATGGATGATCTAAAGGAAATATGCCAGTATGGACTGGACCTCAGCATGATCCATGAAATCATGTTGGAGGAGTCGGTAATCGGCTGGAAAGAATTCGAACTTGAGGTCATGCGTGATGCCAAGGACAATGTGGTCATCATCTGCGGAATCGAGAACATGGATCCGATGGGGGTTCATACCGGTGACAGTATAACCGTCGCCCCTATCCAGACGCTCACCGACAGGGAATATCAGAGGCTAAGGGATGCGTCCCTTGCCATCATACGGGAAATAGGCGTAGAGACCGGTGGTTCAAACATCCAGTTTGCAGTACACCCGGAAGACGGTGAAATCGTAGTAATCGAGATGAACCCAAGGGTATCCAGATCCTCTGCCTTGGCATCCAAGGCAACAGGTTTCCCTATCGCAAAGATTGCGGCCAAGCTTGCCATAGGTTATACCCTTGATGAGATCCCCAATGATATCACTAGGGAAACCATGGCCTCCTTCGAGCCCACCATAGATTATTGCGTGGTCAAAATTCCCAGATGGACCTTTGAAAAATTTCGGGAGACCGAGGATCTGCTAACTACATCTATGAAAAGTGTGGGCGAGACCATGGCAATCGGGCGCACATTCCGTGAGGCACTCCAAAAGGGGCTGAGATCACTGGAGATCGGCCGTTACGGCCTTGGGTTGGATGGGAAAGATCCCTGGGAGAAGGAAGGCCGCCGTCCTGACAGGGACGAAATTGTAAACAGGCTGCGGACTCCGAATTCCCAGCGCATATTTTATCTGGCCCTTGCCCTTGAAGAGGGTTTCACTATCGAGGAAGTGCACGAACTCACAAAGATCGATCCCTGGTTCCTGTTTCAGATAGATAAAATCAGGCGCGAGGGAAACCAACTGACTAGGCTTTGCCGAGATGCCAAGAAAGGTGGGAAAAATCCAAAGGCCGCCATTGGCGAAAGGATTCTCCATTTTAAACGGGAAGGATTTTCCGATTACCAGATAGCCTACGCCATGGACGCAAGCGAGGAGGAGGTCCGCAATCTGCGAAGGGACAAGGGTGTACGCCCAGTATACAAACTCGTAGATACCTGTGCCGCTGAATTCGAGGCATATACCCCTTACTATTACTCCTCCTATGAAGTCGAGGACGAATCCAGGCCTACTGATAGAAAGAAGGTCATGATCCTAGGTGGAGGCCCCAACCGCATAGGGCAGGGAATCGAATTCGATTACTGTTGTGTCCATGCATCCTTTGCCTTGAGGGAAGAGGGCATTGAAAGCATAATGGTCAACTCGAATCCGGAAACGGTTTCCACCGATTATGACACCTCTGACAAGTTATATTTTGAACCGCTGACCCTGGAGGACGTACTCCACATAGTGGAAATCGAAAGGCCGGAGGGCGTTATAGTCCAGTTCGGCGGGCAGACCCCTTTGAATCTGGCCGTTCCCCTGGAAAGGGCAGGTGTAAAGATACTTGGAACAAGCCCTGGGAATATAGACCGGGCAGAAGACAGGAAAAGCTTTCAACAGATGCTTCACAAGCTGGGTCTGAGACAGCCGGAGAATGGCACCGCCATAGATCTGGAAGAGGCCCTACAGGTTGCGGGCAGGATTGGATATCCAGTGGTAGTACGCCCATCTTACGTTCTGGGTGGCAGGGCAATGCGTATAGTGAACGATCCTGAAGGCCTTCAGGAATTCATGCAGGAGGCAGTTTCTGTTTCGGAAGGCCATCCGGTGCTCATAGATAAATTCTTGCAGGACGCCACAGAGGTAGACGTGGATGCAATCTCCGATGGCCAGGCAACGATCGTGGGCGGTATCATGGAGCATGTGGAGGAGGCCGGCATACATTCGGGGGATTCGGCCTGCGTGCTTCCGCCATACAGCCTTGGCCCTGGAATGATGGAACGTATCATATCGGCCACGAAGGCAATGGCGGGTGAACTCCACGTGATAGGCCTCATGAACGTGCAGTATGCTGTAAAGGCGGGCGAATTATACGTGCTCGAGGTCAATCCAAGGGCATCGAGGACCGTACCGTTCGTGAGTAAGGCAACTGGCATACCCTTGGCAAAGCTTGCTACCAAGGTAATGATAGGAAAACGTCTGGCTGATCTTGGCCTTGAGGAGGAACCAGTGGTTTCCCATGTGGCTGTAAAGGAATCGGTCTTTCCTTTCAGGAAATTTCCAGGGGTTGATACACTTTTAGGCCCGGAGATGAAATCAACTGGTGAGGTAATGGGGATCGACAAGACATACGGAATGGCCTTCGCCAAAAGTCAATTCGCCGCTGGCCAGAACCTGCCACCCAAGGGCACTGTATTCTTGAGCATCAAGGACAGGGACAAACCGGCAATGCTGCCTATTGCACGGATGCTCGAGGAGCTTGGTTTCCGGATTCTTGCCACCAGGGGTACCTCAAACTACTTGACCTCAAATGGAATAACAAGCAAACGGGTATTCAAGGTGTCTGAGGGCAGGCCAAACGTGGTTGATCTGATGAAGAACGGCAAAATCCATCTTGTTATAAACACGCCCAGTGGCAGAAAGACCCTTTCTGACTCCTATTGGCTCCGCCGTACCGCCCTGGAATACGAAATCCCCTATTTTACGACGATAGCCGGTGCGAAGGCCGCCACCAGGGCCATTGGTTCCATGAGGACCGACAGAATCGAGGTAAGTCCCCTCCAGAGTTATTACAAAAGAAAATGAACATTGGCGCAAAAAACCACCCAAAGTCCCTTCCATTTCCCTCTCATGCCGAAAGGGGAGGCCCACGGGAAGAATGTGGAATATTTGGTATCTATGGCCACCCTGAGGCGGCAAAACTCACCTATTTTGGCCTTTATGCCCTGCAGCACCGTGGACAGGAAAGCGCGGGCATCGTAAGCTCGGACGGCAAGAACGTCCATGAATACAAGGCCATGGGGCTTGTGAGCGAGGTGTTCAATGAATCCAGGCTATCACTGCTTACCGGACACCTTGCCATAGGGCATGTCCGGTATTCAACAACTGGCTCGTCTGTCCTTCAAAACGCCCAGCCATTTTGTGTCCACCATGCTGGCTGCACCATGGCCGTGGCCCACAACGGCAACTTGATAAATGCAAGGACGATCCGGGCAGAACTGGAAAGGCACGGCTCTATCTTCCAGACTACCATGGATAGTGAAATAATAGTCCACCTCCTCGCCAAGGCAGGTGCCCGGGGGATCGAAGAGGCCATAGTGGCCACCATGGCCCTCATAAAGGGGGCATACTCCGTTGTAATGCTCACGGAAAAGAGCCTGATAGGCTTCCGGGACCCTCTGGGATTCAGGCCCTTGTGTATAGGAAAGCTCAATGGAGACGGCTTCGTCTTGGCTTCTGAGACATGTGCACTGGACCTGATCCAGGCGGAATACGTAAGGGATGTGGAGCCTGGCGAGATAGTCATTATCGATGAAAACGGTATCAGGTCGATACGGGGGGCTTCTGCCCCAAAAAGGGCAAATTGCATATTTGAATTCATCTACTTTGCCAGGCCAGACAGTAACATCTTTGGTCAGAACGTCTATACCTTCCGCAAGCTGCTCGGCGCGGCCCTTCCCCATGAAGTGACTATTGATGCGGATTTTGTAATGCCTTTTCCCGATTCCGGAAATTACGCCGCGGTAGGATACGCCCAGGCAGCCAACATTCCCCTGGAACTTGCCGTGATAAGGAACCATTATGTCGGGCGTACCTTTATCCAGCCAAGCCAGTCCATGAGGGATTTCGCGGTAAGGGTGAAACTCAACCCTGTAAAGGAAACCATCAAGGGCAAATGCGTAGTGATAATGGAGGATTCCGTTATAAGGGGAACCACCAGCAAGACCAGAATCAAGGCCATCAGGGATGCAGGGGCCAGGGAAATCGTAATGCTTGTCAGCTGTCCGCCAACCAAGTATCCCTGTTTTTATGGAATAGATTTTCCTACAGAAGGCGAGCTGATAGCTGCAAGGCAGTCCGTTGAAGAAATAAGACGATTTCTGGAACTTGACGGGCTACATTACCTGTCCATTGACTCCATGTTAAAGGCCGCGGGGGGGGATCATACCCGTTTCTGTCTTGCCTGTTTCAATGGAAGATATCCGATACCGATAGAGGACCGTTCAGGAAAATTCGGCCTTGAATAACGAACAAACAATCCTCAAAAAGGCCAGAGAGGCCATAAACATAGAAATTGCCGGTCTAAAAAGGGTAAGGGACAATCTGGAACGTTCCTTTGTCAATGCGGTTGAACTTATACTTTCGTCTCCTGGCAGGGTCATAATCACCGGCATAGGAAAATCCGGACTGGTAGGCAGGAAAATAGCTGCTACCCTGGCAAGCACAGGGACCCCATCCGTGTTTCTTCATCCAGTGGAGGCCATGCATGGGGATCTTGGCATGGTAATGAAGGGGGACGTGGTGATAGCAATCTCCAACAGTGGAGAAACCCAGGAATTGAATGCCCTCATACCTGCCTTCAAGGAGCGGGGGCTTCCGGTCATAGCGTTTACAGGCAGAGCCGATTCCACCCTGGCAAAATCGGCCAGATTCGTAATCGATACAGGGGTGGAACGCGAGGCATGTGGCCTTGGGTTGGCCCCCACTGCCAGCACCACTGCTGCCCTTGCTGCTGGTGATGCACTTGCCGTTGTATTATTGAATAGGAGGCGGTTCGACGAAAGGGATTTCAGGAAAAACCATCCATCAGGTACATTGGGAGAGCGCCTAAAGGTGGCGGTTGAGCAGGTAATGCTTTCGGGGGAAGGGATGCCCCTGGTCAGGCTCGGGACACCGATGGCGCAGGTTATTGACGAGATCGATTCGAAACGTCTTGGGGCCGCACTTGTACTTGATGGAACCGAGGCACTGGTGGGTATCGTGACCGACGGAGATCTGCGAAGGGTGATCGCCAGGGGTGGTGACTTTCAGGGCAAAAGGGTGGAAGAGGTGATGACCAAGGACCCAAAACATGTACCGCCAAGTGCATCGGCAGCAGATGCACTTGCAATGATGGAACGCCATCTCATTACGGTTCTGCCGGTGGTACGCGAAGATGGCCATCTCGCGGGGATAGTGCATCTTCATGACCTGCTGGGGAAAGGACAATTCCAGTTTATTCTGTAGACCGCCCATACCACATGTGTCATAATCCAAAGCTATAGAGAATAGGGATTCCTTATCCGTAATCGGTCACAAGTATGCGCACCTGTTCATTGCAGAGTGTTCAAGATGTTAGCGCCATTTCCTGTATATCCGCAGCATTTGTTGTGAGTCCATACGGTTCGGAATCCACAGGCCTTACCTGTTGTTCGCCTTACCCTGTGTTTGGTTTCCTTGGGAAAGGCCTTTTTCGGATACCTTGATTACTTTTTACAAACAAAAAAAACAATGAGAGGTTTTTACGATGGCGCGTGGACTCAACAAAGTCATGCTCATAGGAAGGTTGGGATCAGACCCTGAAATCCGCTACACGCAGGATGGCACGGCCGTTGCCACGTTCAATCTTGCCACCAACTATCCGGTAAAACGTGGGGACCGGTGGGAGGAAGAAACGGAATGGACCAGGGTGGTTGCGTGGAGACGGCTTGCGGAAATATGCGGTGAGTATCTGAACAAGGGTTCCCTCGTATATGTCGAAGGCCAGTTACGAACCAGATCCTGGGAAGATCGGGATGGCAATAAGCGGTGGACTACAGAGGTCGTAGCAAAGGATCTGCAAATGCTCGGGGCAAAAGGTGAAAGGCCGGAAGAGAGGGCTACAGGCACTGAGCTTGAATCAACTGCTCCGCCAGTGGAAGACGACGTACCTTTTTGATCCGGATTGGGGCCCGTAAAAAAACTGGGGGATGCCTTCCCTGGATGCGAGGATGCGGCTTCGTTGTACGAACCGCATGAAGATTTCGCCAGAAGGTGAGAGGCGAGGCGACAGGAAGCGTAGTGTGCCCAGGGGGTTGACAAGCATTTTCACCGACGAATAATGACGACGTCAAGCAAGAAAAACTGTTTTTTCTCCAAAAGACCTTAGTAAATTAGCGGCACCCGGCCCTGGAAAACGACCATGAAAGACGGGCATGGAGCGATCCTTGATGCATTGATCGGGCATGCCATTACCCGGAAGATATTTCCGGGGGCGGTCCTGACCATTGCAGCCCCTGAAGGCGTTGTGGTTGAACGTGCCTGGGGCAGGCTAACCTATTGCCCGTGGGCCCCACAGACCTCGCCCGATACCCTCTTTGACCTTGCCTCTCTCACGAAACCCTTGGCCACATCCTGTGCAGTCCTGGCATTGATCGCCCGGGGGAAGCTTTTCCTTGATACATATTTGTCCGACATCTTTGGCAAGGTACCATCTGAAAAGGCCGGAATTACCGTCTTTCATCTATTATGTCACCTCTCCGGCCTTTCGCCATGTAAGCCGTTTTACCCGTCACCCCATGATACGCTCGATACCGTGCAGACACGATCCTGTTCCTTGGGAGACAGGGTGATCGAGCGGATATTGTCCGATCCCCTTGAGGCCCCAACTGGTTCCAGGGGCATCTACAGTGACCTGGGATTCATTCTCCTTGGGAAGATTATCGAGATCCGTTCCGGCATGTCCCTTGATCAGGCAGTCTTTCACCTGGTATATGCCCCTCTTGGCATAGAAGGATTGTCATGGAAACCTATGGAAGCCTTCCGTACACGTCCCTCATCCATAGCCCCTACCCAGTATTGCAGCCTGAGGAATCGGGTGATCTGGGGAGAGGTTAACGACTTGAACGCATGGACAATGGGAGGAATAGCTGGTCATGCAGGCCTTTTTGGTACCGGGAAGGCCGTGGCCCGCTTACTCTTGAAATTGCTGGCACTCTACAAGGACAGGGAGGAGAACCCTAATTTCCCTAAGGAGCTGATCAGGACCTTTTGGACACCTGCCAATCCCTTGGCAGGATCATGGGCACTCGGTTTCGACACGCCTACCCCCGGTGCCTCCAGTTCCGGACGTCTGTTTTCTTCAAAAACTGTAGGCCATCTTGGATTTACAGGTACATCGTTCTGGATGGATATCGAAAGGGGCATCGCCATAATATTCCTTTCAAATAGGACCTTTCCTCATCAAACGACAGAAAGCCAGGAAGGCATGAAAAGGCTCCGCCCGCGGCTATACGATCTGGCAATGCAGATGGCATTGGATCGTGCCCAGGATGTGGCTTGTTAGTACCATGGGGGTGCCATTTCCTTATTGACAACCCCGATTCTGTATGTCATTTTTGAAAAAAATTTATACCTCGGGTGCCCTGCTCCAGTCAGGGATAATCGGGAAGTCCGGTGTAAGTCCGGCGCTGGCCCGCAACCGTAAGTGGGGACGAAAGCTGAAACAAGTCACTGCCTGCATCACAGGCGGGAAGACTCAGTGAGTAGATTGATCCACGAGCCGGGAGACCGGCCTGAGGGGAATAATTCAGGGGCTTCGCGGATCAAGTCTCCGGGATCTGGTTACGATAAAAAGACCCGGTACGTGCGTGCGGTGCCGGGTCTTTTTATCTGGCTATCCCTACACCCTGACCCCCCCCAACGGGCTACTCCTTCTACCATTCGGCCGGGCACGGCGCATCCATTCATTTCATTACAGGGCGTCTTCAGGCCGTTTCTTTCTATCGAAGTGAATCAGGCCGCCACCTGTAAACATAGAAGGGGGGATCTTATGTCATTTCAGCGTCTGTGCGTATCTTGTGTGGTTATTGTAGGCCTTTCCCTGATATACTTTCCATCAGGCAATGTATTTTGCGATGAAGGGGGTAGGTATAACCTTGGTCAACTGGTGGTAACGGCAACCCGCTCACCACAGCCTGTAAATGAGGTGCCATCGGTCGTAGAGATCGTAACCAGGCGTAACATCACTGAAACAGTAGGCTGGGATCTCACCCAGATACTCAAGAAGAATACGTCGATAGATGTGATCGAATATCCAGGGGCGTTGTCCGGGATAGGCATACGTGGATTCCGACCGGAATTCTCTGGCATAACAAAGCATTCGCTTCTCCTTATAAACGGTCATCCAGCTGGTGCAACCAACCTCTCCACCATACTCATGGACGATGTGGAACGTATAGAGATTCTAAAAGGGCCTGCCTCATCCCTTTACGGGGCAGAGGCCATGGGAGGCGTGGTAAACATAATCACAAAAAGATCCAAGGGACCGATCAAGGGATCTGTGAAGGCCGGGGGGGGAAGTTTCGACACCTGGTACGGAGATGTAGGCCTTGGGGGCAATGTGTTTAAAGGCCTTGACTTTGATCTGACTGCCTCCACACGGAATCAGAACTCGGATATGAAACTTGGTAATGACCATGGCAAACGTCCGGGTACGACCTTCAATATCAGCTATGGCAGCCTTCGTCTTGGCAGTGATATTTTAAACAACTGGCGGCTTGATGTGCGTGGTGATTATTACTATGGAAACGACATAGAAACACCTGGAGCGCTATTCTACGACGACAGGCAACAAAGCCAGAAGGATATCGAACGTTATGGAGGCAGTATGCATCTCAAGGGAACCTGGGGAAAGAACAAGGGGACCTTTGTAATTTATGCCTCCAAAGAAAGTAACGATTATTACAGAAAATATCAGTACGTCCCTTCATCTGGTGGTTATGTGCGCATTTCGCCATATCATAGTTTCTATAGTGAAAAAAAATGGTGGGGGGTACAGATTCAAAACCTCTACAAGTTCATGGAACGTCACGACATTATCGTTGGCTTCGATTATCAGTCCATTGACGAGGAAAGCAAAAGCTATCGGCAGGATGGGTCCAGAAAGGCACCATGGAGTCCGGACGCCAACCGTGAAAATAAAGCGGTCTTTACCGACTCCATATGGAGATTCCTGGACAAACGGCTCATAATTACGGCCGGACTGAGGTACGACTACTTCGATGTTGAGACAAAGCACACCCCCTACAAAATCGATTTCCATCCTGGAAGCGAATCGTTTGATACCATAAGCCCAAGAATGGGGCTGAGATTTAACCTGAACGAACTGCTAAGCCTTCATACCACCATAGGAAAGGCATTCATTCCTCCGACTGCCAGCCAGATGGCGGGTTACTCGGAACGGATTGTCAGGGGGACCACGATGATCACCCGCGGCAATCCCGGCCTGGATCCTGAAACGAGTTGGACATGGGACGGGGGGATAGGTTCTGATGTGGAACGTATCGGCTTCTCATCGGATGTGACTCTATTCTTCACCAGCGTGGACGACAAGATTACCGCCGTAACCCGAGGGAATGTCTCAACCTATGAAAACACATCGGATGCCGGGATGGCAGGCCTTGAATTCAGGTTTGCATGGGATGCCGGCAAGGCCTTTGAATTGGGACGAAAGATACGCCTTTTTGCAAATGGAACAAGGCTGTTCTACGCCAGGGAACACATTCAACACGAAGGTTGGCAGGATATCCACAATGTTTCACACTGGAAGCTGGATTACGGTGTGGATTATGATGACGGCAGGTTCAACGGGCGCATCCTCGCACGCTACATGGGTAAAAGAAAGGACAAGGACTGGTATTCACCTGGCTATCCGGTCATTACCTATAGTGATTTTACCGTGGTCGACATGGCGCTTGGCGTAAACTTTGGAGGCCATCACCATATAAATCTGAAGATCAATAATCTGTTTGACAAATATTACTACGAAAAACCGGAGTTTCCCCTTGCAGGCCGTGCCTGGTACCTGGAATATAGGTGGACGTTTTGACATGGGGCGCATGCTGTGTTATTTCTCTCAAAAAAATAGCACTAAATTGGCTCATGTACTTCAAGGATCATTCAGACATAGGATTCAATAAATATCCAGGGGAGGAGGAAGACGGCTTTACCTTCAAGCCTCATCCCCTCTCCAACAAAACAATAGCATTGGGATTGTCCCTTTTTATCATCGCCCTGCCCAGGCTTTCTCTCGGCGTATCATGGGCTAAAGGCAAACCTACCAGCCACTCTATTTTGCTATCTCTGCCTGGGAATGCCTACAAGGTAATCATTCTTGGTACAAAGGGGAATCCCATGATGGTCCTTGAGGACAGGGACCATGATGGATTTTTTGAAATCAGGGAGACCTTTAAACAGGGGAAACCCTACAGGCTGGAAGAAGACCGGAATCATGATGGAAGGCCCGATAGGATAATTAGTTATAACGAAAAGGGTGAAACGACAAAGATGATCCTTGATCGAAACAATGATGGCGAACCTGACAAATGGCAATTTTACAGGGATGGAAGGATCGCCTCTGCCGAGGAGGACAGCAATTTTGATGGAAAAATAGATTACAGGATACGTTTTGACAGGATGCACAGGCCTGTGCTGATACTTGAAGACACCGATCACGACGGCTGTTTCGAAACCCGTCAGGAGTTCGGGAACAGGGACTGGGACAGGAAAGTATCCATTGAATCTTGCAGCAAGGGCATCACGAAAGGCATCAGCTACTACAAGGGAAAGAAGATGATCAAACGACTGTGGGACAAGGATGGGGATGGGGTAATGGATACCGAGGAATATTTCAGGAAAAATGGAACCAGATGTGTGCTCTGCCAATTGAAGAAGGTCGGCAAGGGGGCCAGAGACAAATGTAACCCGTTGTTCCTGTACGATAAAACCGGCAAGAAAACGGTCAAGGCAGCCAAGGACATCGACTCTGATGGCCTGTATGACTTGGAATATGATTTCACATCAGGTATCTGGTCCAGGATCCCAAAGGACCAGGAAAACCTTTGGAAACCAGATAGCCTGTGCAAGGGACCATATTGATGGATGAATCGAGCCTGTTGGGGTTGCTGACGAAGGGCGGTCTTCTGGTATGGCCCATACTAGGCTGTTCGGTGATTGGACTGGCTATATTCTTGAACCGGTTTATCTATCTTGCCAGGGTAAGAGGCCAGGAGGACGGCCTGATCCGGGAACTCGAAAGAAACGCTTCCGAGGAACAATACAAGGAAATGCTCGGCCTAGCCAAGGAAGATTCAGGACCGATAGGGCGTATGCTCACAGAGGCAATGTCTATATGCTGTCAGGACAGGGCCATGCTCGAAACCGTACTTGATTTCCAGATTGACAAGGAACTTACCGCGGCTTCGAGGTACATGGATGCGCTTTCCACTCTTGGGGCCATAACACCTGTAATGGGCCTGCTTGGAACGGTAACCGGTCTGATCAAGGCCTTTATGGTAATAGAGCGGGCCGGAGGTGGTGTGGACGCCACGATGCTCGCAGGGGGCATATGGGAGGCAATGCTCACAACCGCGCT
>JAJRZR010000111.1 GCA_024275145.1 Deltaproteobacteria bacterium
GAAGTCGTCCACGTCATCACCCTCTTCACGGGCATAGTCGGCCGTCTTGCCGTAGAGGTGGATCCAGTTGATACCGACATAGGGGGCAAGTTCCCGCCGGATCTCGTAGCGCAGGCGGAGACCCAGCTCGAGATCGGACAACCCTGAGCCGATGCCGGTTGCCGGATCGTCCTTTCCATGGAGATTCAGCTCCAGGTCAGGGACCAGGATCAGGCGCTGGGTGAAGAGGAGTTCATATTCGGCCTGGAGCCGTACCGCGCTGCGGCCGCTTTCACCGACAAAGACGGCTGCGTCGATATCGAAGAAATAGGGGGCCAGGCCTTTCACGCCCAGGGCCAGCCAGTTCCGCTTCGGCCTGGGGCGCAGGTCGCCCCGCCATCCAACCTGCAGGTCCCAGTATGGCGCGATCGCGCGGCTGTAGAGCGCCTGCAGTTCCGTCTCCTCCAGCCGGCCGTCCACGTAGTCTCCATAGGTCTTGATCCAGAGCTTGTCGAGGTCGTAACCGATCCAGCCCTCGGCATCCCAGGCAAGGGGATCGTCGCCATTGCCGCTCCTGACCTCCAGTTGATCAACCAGGATCCAGGTCAGCAATGGATCGTCCACCATGCCTGCCGCAGATGGGACAGCCGGAAGGAGCATGGACAGGAGCAGCAGGAATGAGCATCTTTTCATCATCGTCTCCTTACCGTACAACGACTTTGCGGAACATGGCCGGCATGTGATAGAGCAGGTGGCAGTGATAGGCCCACGGTCCCATGGCATCCGCGGTCACTAGGTAACTTATTTTTGAACCGGGCTGGACAACCACCGTGTGCTTGCGCGGGATGCGCCCACCGTCGCCGGTCTCCAGGTCGCTCCACATGCCGTGCAGGTGCATGGGGTGATGCATCATGGTGTCGTTGACAAAGGTGATCCGTAGCCGTTCGCCATAGCGGAAGCGAATGGGCTCGGCATCGGCGTAGCGGACACCGTTGATGGACCACATGTAGCGGGACATGTTGCCGGTCAGGTGGAGTTGGATCTCCCGCTGCGGGTCGCGCGGGTCTGGGGTGGAATAGAGGTTGCGCAGGTCGGCATAGGTCAGGACGCGGCGGCCGTTGTGGCGCAGGCCAACCCCCGGGTCATTGAGCCGGTAGTGGGGATGCATGGCGCGCATGTCGACCTGGGGCCCGTTTTCTGTCTTCGGGTGGATGACGGGCGCATCGCTGCCCATGCCAGCCGGACCGCGACGCATTACCCTGTTCCTGCTGTCCATGGCCCCATGGTCCATGGCCGGTTCCCGTTTCCCGGCTGACGACCGATCTGTTTTCCCCCTCTCCATCCCCTGCATTGTCTCCATGCCCATGTCGGTCATGGTCAGGATAGGGTAGGGGTCGAGGTCTGGAACCTCCGCGGTCAGGGATGGATCAGGGGTCAGGGTGCCGCGGGCATAGCCGGTCCGGTCAATGGCCTGGGCAAAGATACAGTAGGCCTGGTCGTCCCCGGGCTCGACAAGCACATCATAGGTCTCGGCAACCCCGATCCTGAATTCGTCCACGGTAACAGGCTCTATGTTCTGCCCATCCGCTGCGACCACGGTTATCTTCAGGCCCGGGATGCGGACATCGAAGAAACTCATGGCCGAACCATTGATAATCCGTAACCGCACCTTTTCTCCCCGTTTGAACAGCCCGGTCCAGCCGGTGGCCGGCGTCTGTCCGTTCATTAGGAAAGTGTAAGTATAGCCGGTGACGTCCGAGAGATCCCGGTCGCTCATTCGCATCAGGTTCCACATGCGCCGGTCGTTCCAGGTCTGCGCCAGACCCTTGCTCCTGATATCCCCGATCAGATCGGCCAGGGTACGCTCGTTGAAGTTATAATAATCGCTCATCTTCTTGAGCTTGGCGTAGATGGTGTTCGGATCCTCGTCCGACCAGTCCGAGAGCATGACAACATGCTCTCGGTCATAGACAAATGGCTCCGGCTGCAGGGGATCGACGATGAGCGGTCCATAGAGGCCGGTCTGTTCCTGAAAGCCCGAATGGCTGTGATACCAGTAAGTGCCGCTCTGCCTGACATCGAACTGGTAATGGAAGGCCTGGCCTGGGGCAATGCCGTCAAAGCTGATATCAGGCACCCCGTCCATGCCGGCGGGCAGGATGATGCCGTGCCAGTGGATGGAAGAGGATTCGGCCAGGCGGTTGGTCACCTTGAGGCTCACCCGGTCCCCTTCCCGCCAGCGCAGGACAGGACCCGGAACTGAACCATTGACCGCTGTCGCCATTCGTGTCCGGCCTGTGAAGTTGACCTCTTGCGGTGCTATGGTGAGATGAAATTTTTTCCCGCTCAGGGCAGGCATCGGTCGGGGTGCTGTGGTACCGGTGGCACCAAGGCTTCTGGCAGGCACCATTCCCAGGCCAAGCAGAACACCGCTGGCGGCAATACCCTTGACAAAGCGACGTCGATCCATAGACAGAGAATCGACTTTTAACAGGAGCCTTTCTATATTCATTCTTCCTCCTGGAAAGGAAATTTTGAGGGCGCCATATGCATTTTATTTCTTTTTCAGCCCAGAGTTCTTCTTTCTGAAAACTCCGGGCATCATCTTTTCAAGCCTCATGCTTAAATCCTCGTTCCCCGAGGGGGTCGGCCGGTTCGTTCGTGACGATGCAGTACATCAACTTCCGGTTCCCGGGATAATCGTTTATCGTCCATGCTGTTCTGCTGTCTGAGCGGCTTTTCGGGAAAAGAGTTTACGGTCAGCAGGAGGGCAGAAAATCCTGCTGGATAGGGTATTTTTGTATTTATGTTACAATATAGGTTTTTTTTGACTGCCGGCAATGAGTAACTGCTAATTAACCCCAACTGTCCATGCCGGACATACCACAAGTGGGTGCGCCTGACGCCATGTCGCCTTTGCTATATACTGACAGGTGACCATGATGGTAGCGGGTCATTTTGGTTTGGTCGATAATATTGGTGCGTATGGCCTGATCCTCAAAAAAGTATTATGGGCTATACTGCAGTACGGCTGTTGACATCAGGAGAAAAGATATATTAGAAGAATATATCCTTTAAGGGAGACGATCCTGATTCCGCCTAATATGAAAACCATCTGTAAAAATAACCCGGTCTCAGTCCAGGATCGAGATTCTGGTGATGTATCTAAACCGCTTGATCAAGGCGATATCGTGGAACAAATGGCCCTGGATATAGGCGCATTTTGCAAGGCGGTAACGGAAAGCCTGTCCCTGGCATCCAGTGAGAAGGAGTCTGCAATTCGTCTCAAGTCCGCCTTGTCATTTTTGCCTCTTTGTTTGATACAAGGTCTTTTCGAACTGAATGGTACAAGGGACGAGGCAATCATTAGAGGCCTGGTGCAGAAAGTTGGAATCGCTATTTACGGTGATCACTTCTTCAAGGAAGATGTCCCTGGCACCCTGGAATATTTCTTGTGTTTTTTTGAAAAGAACTACAGGCTTTGCTGTGAGGAAGAGTCCAGAAGTTCCATGGTGAAGGGTAGGGATTTCGTGGTTCCAAGGGCCGAGGTCCTGAAGGTTTTAATCGGTTGGTTAACGGACGTACCCGCGTTATCAGACCTTGAATTGGCCCTTGAAGGGGCGGTCACCACGTGGTGGAAAGAAATGGACATGGCCACTAGGATCAAGCGGTTCGTTGGTCTGGCAACTCTATAATTGATAATTGCTGGGATAACCTCCAGGATCAAGGTGCCATTTCTTCCCAGCCTTTGTCATTTCATGCCTGCTGCTGAATGGATCACGTAATGTTGTAAGACTGCGCTGTTATCTTTTTGTTTTTGTAGGGCGTAGTTTGGTGACCATGGTGGCCAAGAATAAACCGAAAACGACGATTCCCGATTGACCAAATATGCCTTCAGGAGGCTGCCCTGCGTTTTCCATAAAATTTTTTATTATATTCTAGCCCTTGTTTTTTGTATTCCTGGAATAGGGTTTGGTGGGTTGTGTTGGTTCAGATGCGATGATGTACAAGAAGAAGGAACAAGAAAGCCGCTTCAGCAACCTGCGTAAATATTGGTCTGTTATGTCTTTTTATGAAAGATTTGAACAGATCGTTGCCTTGATCTTGACCTTCATAATAGCAATAATAGTTGTTATTGCCTTGGCAAGGCTTTGTGTCCACGTGATAGATTTGTTGAATGCAGGCGCTCTTGATCCTGCCAATCAGGACGTATTCAAGAATGTGTTCAGCATGATCATGACCCTGCTCATAGCCATGGAGTTCAAGCATTCGATCCTGAAGGTGGCTGTGAAGAATGAAAGTATAGTGCAGGTCAAGACCGTGTTGCTCATCGCGGTCATGGCGCTTGCAAGAAAATTTATCATAATAGAGGTCAAGACAGTTCCGGCGTTTACCATCGCTGCCCTAGGATTTGCTCTGTTGGTGCTGGGAGCGGTTTACTGGTTTGTGAAGGCAGATGAAACCCCTGAGAAGCCCCATGGCACCCCTTAATCATCAGATTTTCATCCCCGATCTTGTGGTTCGCAATCTTTAATAACCCAACGGGCCTTTTTCCGATTAGCCGTATCTTTCAAGCCATTGATCTTCAAGTTGTTTTGAAGCCCGGACATCCCGGGTATCCACTATTTTGTACAGCAGAACCTTACAGGGGTAACACTGAGAAGCAAATGAAGATAGATTTCTTTGTCATCAACCGCACCGATGAATCCTGCACACGTGAACAATTAATAAGCGATCTCAAGGCACTGAATCCGAATACGTATCGGGTTTTTTCGCCGGATATAAGGCTCGAGTCACGGAAGAAGGTAAATCCATGCTGTTGCAGATAAGGGCTTCAATAATGGCAAAGAAAGGCTTCGGGTTTTATACGATCAAAGGACCGGGAGGATCACGATAATTGTGGAAAAGATCGAAGCGTGTGCACTTTTGAAGGTTGTCATAGGTGTGTCCAAGCGCTTTGTAAGCCAAAATCTCGATAGAGGGGCAAAGGGCGAGGTTGTAAGGATCATCAGAAATTACGAGCAGTATCAAGATAGTTGTTATATGGAATAGCCGCTCCATGGATCTGTTGATTATCGATCAAATATTAGCTAGATTCATCAAGGATGAGACCTTCCCAAAAACAATCATTTTGCCCGATGGTGAACAAGAGCGGGTATCGGGCAAAAGAAGCCGTTTTTTCTTGTGAAAAATTATCCTGTGATTCATTAGTTTGTTTTTTATGCTCAATATAAATTCGTTTCAGGCCGTAAGGGATTCCCTGAATGTGTCCAGGCGGCCTTCCCTAAAGAACATTTTTGGACTCAATGGGGCCTCTGCCTGCTGGTTTTTTGCTGGGATTCTTGCCCATCGTAATGTCTCGGCATTATGGGTGGTTCCATCTATCAAGGATGCCGACAGGGCAGAGGCAGATCTTTCCTTTTTCTCCCCTAACCAGGTGATGCGTTATCCGATAAACGAGGCATTGCCCTTTGTGCCTGTCCTGCCTTCGCCGGTTACGGCCTGTCAGAGACTTTCTTGCCTATACAGGCTTGCCTCTGGAGATGAACCCGTAATCCTGGTGACAACGGTACAGGCGCTTATGGAGCTTACCCTTCCCGGGAAAATCCTGCTGGACAATATTGAATATCTTGTTGCCGACGAGGAGATAGACCGGCGGTCCTTTCTCAACTGGCTGGTTCTTGCAGGTTATGAACGTACCTCCATGGTCCGGTCCAAGGGAGAGTTCAGCGTCAGGGGAGAGATAATCGATATATTCCCTCCGTCCGAACCATTCCCCGTGCGGATTGATTTCTTCGATGATCTCATAGAGGGAATCCGTCGGTTTGATCCACTTACCCAGAGATCTGTCAAGGATCTGGATGAGTTGATCGTACTGCCTGCCAGTGAGATCCTGTTCTTCGATTCGATCACGGAGGGATTGTCGGATAGATTGATTGCAAGGGCCGTTAAGTACCAGTGGCCTGGCAGAAGGATCAATGCCTTGCTTCACAGACTGGAGGCGAAACGTAGTGCCGAAGGCCTGAGGGCCTTGCTTCCCGTCTTTTACGAAAGGCCCTGTTCGTTATTGGATTACCTGGCTCGTGATATGCCGGTAATTACGGAAGATATCAGGGAAATAGAATCCGTGGCAGATGCCTTCTGGGAAAATGCAAGGGATCTCTATAATACCGCCCGGGCCGAAGGCAGGGTGCTTTCAAGTCTGGAAGAACTCATATTGGATCCTGGTGGACTAAGGGCCAAGCTCCATCGCCATGTATTGTGGGATATAGGTGGGAAGCAATCTGTAATGGAGCCAGCTAGGAAGCCCGAGGCAGATCGGAGCGAAAGGCCTGGAGAGGTGTTCAACCTGCCTGTTCACAGGCCAGACCTGCCCCTGATTGCAGGGAATATAGCGAAAGGCCACGGCCTGCTTGGGCCGATCTTTGACAGGCTCAGACAGTGGAGGGAGGATGGCAGGAGGGTGTGTATAGTGACTTCCGGGTCAAGCCAGGAGAAGAGGCTTCTTGGGCTCATGGAGAGTTACGGTCTCGTACCCGATGGCAGACAAGGCGGTAGGACAGGGGACACCCCTGGTCAGCAGGTTGGTGTCATCGTCCCTGAATCCCCCGGCATCTATCTGTTCACAGGCCAGATTTCCCAAGGTTTTGATGTGCCTTTTGAGGACCTGGTCTTTCTCAACGAAGAGGATATCCTGGGCATACACCTCAAGAGGCAGACCAGGCCCAGGAAGAAAGAACCTCTGTCCACCATTACCTTTGAAGACCTGAGAGAAAATGATCCCGTGGTACACAGGGATCATGGTATCGGAATCTATAAGGGATTGGTGAGGATGGAGGCAGGTGGGATCCCTGGCGAATATCTTCTCCTTGAATACGCTGGGGGTGATAAGCTATACCTGCCTGTGGACAGGCTTGGGCTCGTTCAAAGATACGTAGGTATCGAAGACAGGTTGCCCAGGTTGGACAAGCTCGGGAGTCCTGGCTGGCAACTCAGGAAGAAAAAGGTAAAGAGGGCGATCTATGAGGTGGCCCATGACCTGGTAGAGCTGTATGCCGCCAGGAAGGTACAGGAAGGTACTGCCTTTTCCCCGCCTGACACCATGTTCCGCCAATTCGAGGCCGAATTTCCATATGAAGAGACCGAGGACCAGGCAGGTGCAATAGGTGATATACTCTCAGACATGCAGGAACCCAGGCCCATGGATCGGCTCTTGTGTGGCGATGTGGGCTTCGGAAAGACCGAGGTGGCCATGAGGGCCGCATTCAAGGCAGTAGAAGACGGGAAACAGGTAGCAGTCCTCGTGCCCACGACCCTGTTGGCGGAGCAGCATGAAAGGACCTTCAAGGACCGTTTCAGGCATTTTCCTGTGACTATAGCCTCCATCAGCCGTCTCAAGAACCCCAGGCAGGTCCGGGATACCCTGGACAAGGCGGCCAAGGGGCAGGTGGATATCCTTATTGGGACACACAGGCTGCTTCAATCAGATGTGTTGTTCAGGAGTCTTGGGCTACTCATAGTGGACGAAGAACACAGGTTCGGGGTGAAGCACAAGGAAAGGCTCAAGAACCTGAAGAAGAACGTTGACTGCCTGACACTGACCGCGACCCCCATTCCCAGGACCTTACAGCTTTCACTTCTTGGGATAAGGGATCTGTCCACCATAAATACACCTCCAAGGGATCGTGTTCCGGTAAAGACCTTTCTTGCCCAGTACGATGATACGCTCATTAGCTCTGCAATAAACAGGGAGCTGGAACGTGGTGGCCAGATATTTTTTGTACACAACCGGGTAAAGGGTATCTACAGGCTGATGGACCACCTGAGGGGGCTCGTACCAGGGGCAAGGATAGAGGTGGCACACGGCCAGATGGCTTCCTCGGAACTGGAGCGGATAATGATCGGCTTCGTGCGTGGCCAGATAGACTGCCTGCTATGTACCACGATCATAGAATCGGGCATTGATATCCCAACTGCCAATACGATGATAATAAACCGGGCGGACAAGCTAGGCCTTGCCGATCTTTACCAGCTAAGGGGAAGGGTGGGAAGAGGTGCTGAACAGGCCTTCGCATATTTTCTGGTGCCTGACCTGGAACGTATGGGCAATGACGCCAGGAAGCGTTTGCGTGCCCTGATGGACATTTCCACCTCAGGCGGAGGGCTGCGCCTTGCCATGCAGGACCTTAAGATCAGGGGGGCAGGTAATATCCTGGGGGTCTCCCAATCCGGCCAGATAGCCGACGTCGGTTACGATCTCTATTTGGACCTGCTACAAAAGGCAGTGGAGGAGCTAAAGGGTACTGTAGAGGCGGAAGAAATAGAGCCTGAGGTCAATTTGGGGATACCTGCCATTATCCCCGAAGGGTACGTCCCGGATGTAGGGGAAAGGCTTCATCTTTACAGGCGCCTTGCCCTTCTGAGGGATGATCAGGAGGTGCTCGAGTTCGCTCTGGAGCTCGAGGACCGTTTCGGCCAACTCCCCCATGAGGCCAGGAATCTCCTTGCTTTCGTGGGCATCAAAAGGCAACTAAGGAAGATAAACGCCATACGCATGGACAGGGGTATTGTCGGTGGTAAGGCCCGGCTTATTGTTTGTTTCGGTGTGGAAGGTCCACCCGCCCCTGACAAGCTACTCAAGGCGGTTCAGAAAAGAAAAAAATGGGGTCTTTTGCCAGACTGCAGGCTCTTCATAGAAATAGAAGGCGGCATGAAAAAAGATGATCAGGTTCTTCAGGCCATTGAGAAATGTTTGCCTTATTTGGTTGAAGCCGCTACTAATTGATTGCAATACCAACAACATCGATGCTACGGTTGGGCCTGGTTATGTAGTTCGTCCACTGTGTTGCCAGGGACTTGAAGTATCCAAGTGCGTCCGCGCACCTTCCGCCATGCATCTTTGTCGGGTCTACAGACTGCATAACCAGGTTGAACCCGGACTATACAGAAGAAACCGAGGGAATTGGAATGATGAATAGTATCCGTCGCGTAACCAGGCATGCCCCAGTGCCTGGAGTGGCTGTCTTTATCATGTATATGGTGGTGCACTTATTGCTTGCCAACAATCCTGATCCTGCCCTGGGGGCACTGGTAGACAGGGTGGTGGCAGTGATCAATGGTCAGGTGATCACCCTGTCCGAGCTTGAGGAGCGGGCCAGGCCAATTCTGGACCAGTATCTTCATGACGATGGAAGCCCCAAGGACATGCAGTCAAAGAGGATGGAGATATTGGCAAGGCTGCTTCCCCAACTTATTGATGAATATCTTGTACAGCAAGAGGTCAAGAAAAGGGGCATAGTCGTTAGCGAACAGGAGGTGCAAAGGGCGATAGACCGGATTTGCAAGGAAAATTCCATGTCACTGGATGAATTCAAGTCCAGGCTCCGGGCAGAAGGCCTGTCCATGGAGCAGTACAGAGAGCAGATCAGACAACAGATAGAGCGATCGAAGCTGATCGGCGCTGAGGTCAGCTCCAAGATCGTGGTCACCGATGAACAGGTCAGGTCATATTTGGAAAAAAATGGTGGGCACAGGTCATACAAGGGACCTTATTATACGCTTGATCAGATATGTGTCACCCCTTCCAATCCCGACGACCCGGTTGCGGTAAAAGAGGCCAAGGCCAGGGCAGAGAAGGCACTCGAGGAATTGAAAAGGGGAAGGCCCTTTGCCAAAGTGGCCAAAATGTACTCAAGCCTGCCTTCGGCAAAGGATGGAGGCAGGCTGGGCGTGTTCAGTATGGACGAGATGGCTCCATTTGTGAAGAAGGCGGTAAGGGATCTCAAGCCTGGCCAATTTTCCGATGTTATCAAGACCCCTATGGGCTGGCAGATCCTTCATCTGGACAAGATATCCCGAACCGGCCCGAGGCAGGAATTCTCCAGGGCACAGATCGAGGATGCCAGGGAAAAACTTTACAGAAAGCAACTGAACGCCCGCTTCGAGGAATGGCTAGGGGAGCTGCGATCCAAATCGGCCATAAGGATCCTGTTGTAGTTTCACCGGGGAAATATGTCCTGTCGCTGGGTCTGTGGTTTCGTGTCATGGGCCGTAGTTTCAGGTGTACCTGAGCTGCAGGGTATCAGAGGTGATGGCAGGATCTTTGCTAGACGCAAACCGGAAACGCCCGGCAAGGTTCCAGCCCGAAAGCGTGGGCCATGTCTGATGTCTGCACGATTGGGCCTGGCAAGCACGAAGGTTCTAAATATAGATTGAGAGAAAACCATCATGCCAAAGGAAACGATAGGTGAATACCTGAAGCGGGAGCGGGAGCTACGCCAGATTTCCCTTGAAGAGGTTTCACAGGGGACCAAGATTTCCATCAACAGATTGAAGGCCATTGAAATGGACAGGCTTGATGAGCTTCCTGCAGAGATATTCGTCCGTGGATTTATCAAGAGTTATGCCGAATTTATAGGGCTCGTACCGGAAGACGTTCTCTTGCGCTATCAGGAGGATGTTTCCCCGGACGATCAGGCATCCGAAGAAGTTAAACTCGTGGATAAGGCTACGATCAGAAGACGGAAAGAGATCGTATTGATTCTCTTGTTGATCCTTGCCGTACTGGCAGGAATAATATTCTGGTATCATCATCATGAACGGACAGATAAAGAGGGCAGCAGGGCTCCAGGGACCATCTCTAGTAATACTACTACCATCTCCCCTGGAGATGCGGCTTCTTCAGCCTTGAAAGAAGAGGAAGTGCTACCGTCATTTGCCGACAAGGCCAGTCAGGCCTCTGGCGATTCCCAGGTAAAAAGTGAGGGCAATGGGTCATCCGCTTCTCCAGGCCGGCAGTGACGAATCCCCTGGCGATCCTGTCGCCTTACAGGTACATTTGCTTTTCGTGTTCATCTGTCAGGATAAATCGTGACCAGTAACCTTTTGAAGTGCCAGGCCTTTGTATTGGCTACACGGGATCTTGGCGAATCGGACAGACTTGTCACTCTGTTCACCCGCACCAATGGCCGGATAATGACCATTGCCAAGGGTGCCAAGAGGAGCCGCAGGCGTTTTGTGAACGCCCTGGAACCATGTACATTGATTCAGGCCAATATTGCCCTTCCCAGGACTACCGGACTGTCAAGGCTGGATAGTGCCGCTATCGAGGAGAGTTATCCGTCCATAAGGTCTGACTTCAAAGAATATCTATATGCCAGCCTGAGCTGCGAGCTGGTCAGTCTTTGGACCAGGGAAGGCTCACCGGACAAAGATATCTTTGATATCTTCAAATGGTATCTTGATGGCCTCTCCGATGGGACCGATCCTAAGGAGAGAACGCTATTTTTCAAGACACGTCTCCTGACCCTTGTAGGTTATGCGCCTGACTTTGGGTCCTGCATTCGATGCAAAGGCGCACCTGTAGGACCTATCCTGTTCAGGATTCCCGCGGGAGGGTTCATCTGCAAGGCCTGCCTCGAAGAAAAGGATGGGCGCGCCTCCAACATGGTAAATGCCGGGGTGATAGGTTCCCTACGGTTCATTCAGAAGGCCGATCCATCAAGGCTGTCGAGACTGCATCTGACAGGTCCGACAATGAACCAGGCATGGAATATTATAAAGGGCCTCCATTGTCACCATTTGCAGACGATGCCTGCTTCGTATAAGGTTCTCTCTTCCATATAGTCAGTATCCCATGTTATGTATTTTTCAACCCAAACTGTAGACACCCGGGGTGCGTAATCTATCGTGAAAACACGGGCAACGTCTTCCTTTGTGCCTGGGTGTGCCCTCTTGGCAGGGGTGCCTGCACTAATGGCCGGTAGTAAAGGAGAGCAATAATCAATAGCCGGTCAGGATCGACAATATTTGGTCGACTCTATTTGTGCCTCCTGGTAATACATGGAAGGGATTAATTTGTGAAGAATAAGGGAAAAAAGATCTTGGACAATCACGTCAATGAAAAGGAACAATATGTCTTAAGCGGCCTGAGCGTTACCGAGAGTTGGCGTCTTTTCCGTATACTAGCCGAATTCGTTGATGGTTTCGAGGCCCTTTGCAAGATCTATCCGGCTGTTACCGTCTTTGGGTCTGCCAGGGTGGACCCGGGAAGTAGCGCATATCAAACGGCAGAGACTATTGCCAGGGGCCTTTCAAGGGCTGGCTATTCAATAGTGACAGGAGGCGGCCCGGGAGTCATGGAGGCTGCCAACAAGGGAGCTGCCGAGGCTGGAGGGGTCTCGGTGGGCCTCAACATAAAACTTCCACATGAACAGCGTCCCAACCCCTATGCCAATATCAGCCTTGGCTTCAGGTATTTTTTTGTAAGGAAGGTAATGCTGATAAGGTATGCGGTAGCCTTTGTATGCCTGCCCGGTGGCTATGGTACCCTTGATGAATTTTCAGAGGCCATAACACTTATACAGACCAGAAAGATAAAGCCCTTTCCTGTAATATTGGTGGGTAGTGACTATTGGAAGGGGTTCGTACAATGGTTGGACAAATCGATGCTCAGAAACGGCATGATACGACCAGAGGACCTGGAACTTTTTCACGTGCTGGACGACCCGGATCAGGTAATAGACACGGTGAAAAGGCTTGCACCACAAGAGATGGCCGAGGTGGCTGCTACCTGCCCTGTGGGGGGGCGTTTTAAACCCTGAAAGGTCCGTTCCAGTCATTCTTTTTCTCACCCTTCTGTCCGCATAACCGTCTCCTCGATATCTCTATGCAGTCATCCTGGTTCACACGCATTCATTCATTGAAGTCATTGGCCCCATCGGCCGATCAATAAAAGGAAGGTGATTTTCATCCTGGATCGCATGGCTTGCGAGTTTGTCAAAGGATGCAAGGCATAGGGAAGGTGTATACCTGGGTATTTCGTGTCCTTGGTAACGCACGACGGCCCCTCAGCGGGTTGTAGGCCCTTTGGACATCGATTGCTACGTGTATGCAGATTAGTTGATAAGCACTTTTCAAGCGTGATTCAAGTCAACCTGATTAAGTCTAACTTGCTGAAATAGTAGCAAAAATAAGCGGTAAGGCAGATAATATCGGGATAATGGACAGCCTGCATTCCACGTGCAGGGACTTATTTAAAAGTATCGAGGAGAAAGCGTGATAATGAGAGCGAATTTCTTTAAAAATTTGACCGTCAAGGGACGTCTCGCGGGATTTGTTGGTTTTTTGCTGTCCCTGCTCGTGGCTTCAGGCCTTGGAGGGCTTAGCGGGATGCGCAGTGCCAACCACGCCCTCTCCACGGTGTACAGGCATCAGGTGATCCCCTTGAAAAATCTTAAGGAGATTGAAGACCTGTTCAACAGGCAAATCATCGATACTACCCAAAGGGCCCTCAATGGACAACTTTCATGGGATGTGGCCAGACGGACAGTGGAACAGGCAAAGGAAGACATCCCAGGGAAATGGAAGCTGGTTTATGAGACAGATGTGGATTCATCCGGGAATGAGTTCGAGGCCAGGAGGACAAAGGATCTGGCAGAGACTGCACCGTTGATCAAGGCGATAGAGGATGTCAGTCAGAAACTCATAGCTGCCCTGCAGCAAAAGGACACGAAGAGGCTATCCGCCCTGATGACGAATGATCTGCTTCCCCTTGCCGAACCTCTCGGAGAAAAGGTCAATATCCTGCTAAACGATAGCCTGGCAAGTGCAAAAACCGAATATGAAAGGGTTCAAAAAAATTATAAAATCTCCAAATTTGCCTTCATCGCTACCCTGTTGATTGCCATAGCGGTTTCACTGTTCGCCAGTTTCATGTTGATCAAGGGGATAGATAACTCCCTTTCATTGATAAGGGAGGCCATGGGACGCATGAAGGAAGGAGACCTTACCCAGCGCATCGAATATGACCGAAAAGATGAATTTGGGGAGCTTATAGAGGGCTTCAATTGCATGGCCGACTATCTTTCCACACTCATTTCACAGGTACAGAAATCAGGTATCCAGCTTGCCAGCTCCATAACGGAATTTGCGGCTACGACCAAGGAGCAGGCCACCATGACCAACGAGCAGGCGGCGGCGGCAAACCAGATAGCTGCTTCGACGAACGAGATCGCAGCGACTGCATCAAGTCTCAAGGATACTATGAACGAGGTGTTGAAAGTAGCAAGGGGAACTGCCAAGGCCGCAGCCAGTGGAAGGGAGGGCCTATCCAGCATAGATGATTCAATGGGCAGGATGGAGGAGGCCACGGGCACTATAGTGGCGAAACTTGGCATACTCAGTGAGAAGGCCGGCAAGATCGCAGGGGTAGTTCAGACTATCAACAAGGTGGCGGACCAGACCAACCTGCTGTCTCTGAATGCGGCCATCGAGGCGGAAAAGGCCGGCGATTATGGTTCGGGTTTTGCCGTGGTGGCCACAGAGATACGGCGCCTGGCCGATCAGACTGCGGTTGCGACCTATGATATCGAACAGATGGTGCAGGACGTCCAGTCGGCCGTCTCCTCTGGCGTTATGGGGATGGATAAATTCGCAGAACAGGTCCATAGCAGCGTTATCAACATCCGGCAGATCGGGGCACAACTTTCTTCGATGATAAACGAAATCCAGGGCCTTATACCGCAAATAGAGGCAGTTAATGAGGGCATGGAGTCCCAGTCCCTGGGGGCCAAACAGATCAGTGAGGCAATCAGCCATCTGAACGAGGGGGCACAAAAGGCAGCGGCAGCAATCAACCAAACCAATTCGGTCATCTTCGAACTCAACAAATCTTCCTTGATCCTCCAGGATGAGGTCTCTAGATTCAAGGTGGACAAGGATCAGGCCTGATCATGTTACTTCTTCACTTTGAGATAGGAGAAGGCAAATATGCCCTACCAGCCGAGCGTGTGTTAAAGGTCCTGCCCTATATCAAGCTCAAAAAGATACCAAAGACCCCTGAGTTCGTGGCGGGTTTCATGAACTACCGCGGCAGGTTGATCCCTGTTATCGATCTTTGCTCCCTCATACTGGACAGGCCCTGTAACCCGTTTTTGAGCACCAGGATCATCCTGATTGACTATCCCTTCGGTAAAGAGGGGACTGCGCCCCTGGGCCTGATTGCAGAATGCGTTACCGAGGCTGTTCATGGAAACGAGTCAGACTTTGTATTCTCTGGCCTCAAGCACCAGGACAGCCCCTTTCTGGGAGGGGTTGCGCTGGATGAAGAAGGAATGGTGCAGTTCATAGAGACCAATCTCTTGTTACCAGGACAGGTTCGTGACATGCTTTTTAACTACGAAAATATGAGGGCATGAAGCGGAATTTATGGCTGTCTCCACCATAGAAGACCTGCTTCGCGAGATCATAGGCCTTGATACAGATACAGTAGGTCGTGCCATGGTGGATCTGTCTGTATCTCGCAGGATGAGGGTCCTTGGACTGACCAGCAAGAGGGAATACCTTACAAGGCTTCGCCATTCACAAAGGGAAAGGGATGCGCTTATCGAGGAGGTGGTGGTACCGGAGACATGGTTCTTCAGGGACAGAAAGCCCTTCACCGCGCTTGCCAGATATGTAACGGAGATATTATTCCCCGACAAAATGACGGACAGGATTCGTTTGTTGAGTATCCCTTGCTCCACTGGAGAGGAGCCATATTCGATGGCCATGTCACTTATTGAGGCCGGGGTGCCCAGGGACAGATTTTTTATCGACGGGGTCGATGTAAGCCGGAAGGCCATATCCATGGCGAAGGCCGCAATCTTCAAGGAAAGATCATTCCGGGACTGTGACCCGGATATGCGTGAAAAATATTTCATAAGGATGGGTGATGACTATCGTCTTCGGGACGTAATCCGTTCAAAGGTGAATTTTATCCGGGGTAATATACTTGACAGGCGGTTCATGTTCAGTCTCGGTTCATATGAGGTGATCTTTTGCCGCAACCTGTTGATCTATTTTGATGAAAAGACAAGGGCCAGGACCCTCAACGTACTTAGCGATCTGCTGGTGGATGAGGGCATGTTCATAGTAGGCCATGCCGAAGGAGGCCGGCTTTCCAACAAAGGGTTTGTAAGTACTCCGTTTGCCAAGGCCTTTGCCTTTTTCAAAAAGAGGGATCATCAAGATGACGCGAAGATTTTCAAAGTGGATGGGTATCAACAAGATCGTCTCTTTCCACCGGTCCTGGACAGATATCTTACCTACCTTGGTAGCAAGGCATCTTCCTCCGGAATTTTGAAGGCAATCCCCGGACAGATTGCCTCTTCAAGTAAGGAAAATAGGCAGGATATCCTTATATCCGCCAGGGATATGGCGGATAAAGGCCAGTTGGAGATGGCAGCGAGGCTATGTGAGAGATACCTGCAGGATAACGGGCCTTCCTCCCAGGCATATTTTCTGCTGGGTGTGATAAGTGATGCGGCCGGCAATTCAGGCCAGGCCCGGGATGCCTTCAGTAAGGCCATCTACCTGGATCCAAACCATTATGAATCCCTCATTTTTCTTTCATATCTTGCTGAAAAAAGAGGAGATATCGAAAGGGCAGATCTGTTCCGGCAGCGAGCGAGGAGAGCAAAGAACCGTATGGAGACCAAACATGGGGATAAATCTGGTTCGCTGCACGGGGATTCAACGCAGAAGCTCGCCTAGGGGGTCCATCATGAATCAAGTACACATAGAAGATTGTTGGAATCATATAGGTGTATGGGGCAGCCGGAGGGACAGATGCCCAAGGTTGAAGGATGTTATCCACTGCCGGAACTGCGATGTCTATTCCCAGGCAGGAAGACGCCTGCTGGACAGGCCTTCCCCGGCAGAATACATGGAAGAATGGACCAGAATACTGGCCTCAAGTATTGAGGATCAAAGGGACAAGACATGCAGTGCCTTTGTATTCCGCATAGGTGAGGAATGGCTGGCACTCGGGGTGGATCTCATAAGAGAGGTGGCAGAGATGGACGTGGTTCACAGCCTACCACACCATGATGACTATTTTATAAAGGGTGTAGTCAATATACGAGGGAAGCTTGAGACCTGTATATCCCTGGGTGATGTGCTTGGAATTAATAAGGGAAAGCAAAAGGACAAACGTGCAGGTTTTATATCACCGGAACGGCTCGTTGTGATCGAACGGGATGGGATATGTCTGGTTTTTCCGGTAAGCGAGATAATGGGGATAATACGTTATCAGCCCCAGGCCCTGGAGGATGTACCTGTTACCGTTGCCAAGTCAAAGGCTGCATATACCAGGAATATGCTCAATATGGATGGAAAGGAGATAGGGTTGCTAGACGAGGAGCGTCTGTTTGATTTCATAATAAGGAGTGCCTTATGACAGGCTCCGGAGATGATCTGAGCGGATTCTCCATGCTGGATCTGTTCCGTATGGAGGCGGAAAGCCAGTGCAGCAACCTGACGGGAGGACTGCTCGATCTGGAACGGGATCCCACCTCTCCTGAGATGCTCGAATCCCTCATGCGTGCCGCCCATTCCATAAAGGGTGCAGCCCGTATAGTAGAGCTTGATCGTGCGGTACAACTGGCCCATGTAATGGAGAATGTCTTCGTGGCGGCACAACAGGGCAAGGTAGCGCTTGGAAGGTCTCACATCGATCTCCTGCTCAGTGCCGTGGATATGTTCATATCCATGTCCAACGTGACCGAGGAGGAGATGGATGCCTGGTTAGAGAAAAAAGCCAGTGAAATCGATAGGTTGGTGGATGCGCTGACAGCTATATCGGAAGGAAGGTCTTTGTCGGCAGATTCGTCACAGGAGCCGGCGGTGGACCAGTCTGTTCCGGAATCCGGGGATGGGCATGGAGACGAGGAAACCGACAGCGAGATCAAGGCCGGGGAACAGGTGCATGGGGACAATGACAAGGACTCAAAGGTCGATCCCATAACCCGGAAAGATAGGTACCCTGATGTTTCTTCCCACACCGAGGGCGGAAATGCAGGCCCTGGGACAGGCAGACCAACGCTCAAGAAGGCCAATGGAAACGCTATAGATAGGGCAGTACGCATATCGGCGGACAGCCTGGACAGGCTGATGGGGCTTTCAGGCGAGGTGCTCATAGAATCTCACTGGCTGCCTGCCTTCAGCGAGAAGATGCTGCGGTTGAAACATTGCCAGGACGATATGCTCAGGGAACTCGAGAGGTTGAGAGAGGTCATAGAGGTCAATCCAACCAATACACAGCTCAAGATACATCTTCTTGACGTGCGCAAGAAGGCTGAAAAGTGCCAGATCCTTTTCTCCAATTACCTGGCAGAGATTGAGGATCACGCCTCCAGATCGACCTATCATTCCCATTGCCTGTATCAGGAGGTTATTGCAAGCCGGATGCGCCCGTTCTCAGACGGTATTCAAGGATTTCCAAGGATGGTGAGGGATCTTGCACGGGAACTTGGCAAGGAGGTGCGTTTCGAGATCATAGGCAGTGAAACCCTGGCAGACCGTGACATATTGGAGAAGATCAAGGCCCCGCTTAATCATCTACTCAGGAACGCTGTTGATCATGGAGTAGAGGCCCCTGAGGAACGAAAGAAGGCCGGTAAGCCGGTGGAGGCATTAATTACCCTGGAGGCCAGTCACAAGTCCGGTATGTTGAATATTGTCATCAGCGATGACGGTAGGGGGGTTGATCTTGATGCGCTGCGCCGTTCAGTCGTTGACAAGAATTTGGTTTCCAAGGAGATGGCAGATACACTTACCGAGGATGAACTCCTGGAATTTCTCTTCCTTCCCAGCTTTTCTACCCGAAAGAGGGTGAACAAGGTCTCGGGCAGGGGAGTAGGGCTGGACGTGGTGCGCAGCATGGTGCAGGAGGTCAGGGGCACGGTGCGTATCTTTTCTGTTCCCGGCAAAGGGGTCCGTTTCGAGCTTCAACTTCCCTTGACCCTATCAGTTGTGCGAGCACTCCTTGCGGAGGTTGCCGGTGAACCGTATGCCTTCCCCCTGGCTGCCATCAACTGTGCCATCATGCTGCCAAGTGATGAGATTGAGGAGCTGGAAGGCCGGCAGTATTTGATACACAACGGCAAGAGAATAGGCCTGGTATATGCCAGGCAGGTCTTTGAAAAGAGGGAGGAGGAGATATCCGATAGCCTTGTATCGGTAATACTGCTGAGTGACCGTAACAGCAGTTACGGTCTCCTTGTCGATGGTTTTCTTGGTGTAAAGGAACTGGTGGTACAGACCCTCAACCTTCATATGGGCAAGGTGCAGGATATAAGTGCCGCTGCAATGCTTGAGAACGGGGCGCCTGTATTGATCGTTGACGTTGAAGACCTTGTACGGACCATGGATGGTCTTATCAGCGGCAATACACTCAAAAAACTGGAAAGACATGTGGGACCTGATTCACGTAAGGTCAAACGTATTCTGGTCGTGGACGATTCCATCACGGTACGTGAGGTGGAGCGGAAGCTTTTGACCTCAAAAGGATATTCGGTAGATGTGGCCGTGGACGGCATGGATGGTTGGAATGCCGTTCGTAATGGACGCTATGACCTGGTTATAACCGACGTGGATATGCCTAGAATGGATGGGATAGAACTGGTCAGCCTGATAAAGGCGGATCCTGGGCTCAACACCGTTCCAGTAGTGATAGTTTCATATAAAGACCGTGAAGAGGATAGAAACAGGGGGCTTGAGGCAGGGGCAGATTTTTATCTGACCAAGGGGAGCTTTCATGATGAAAGCTTTGTGGAGGCCGTCAGGGATCTGATAGGAAATCCATAGGTCGTCGTTTTGGGAACGCATCTACAAGGCAAATTGACGGGAGCATCCCCCGCCATTCCTGCTTTTCCCCGGGATACACATCTTGCATCCCCTAAAGCCTGCTACCGACCGGGAGTAACAGGGACAGACGTGAGATGCTCTTAAAAATACATCCTGCCCTTTGGACTTGTTAACAGGTCCTTGGGCAGCGGTGCCAAAAAGGCACGGGGCCGCATGAAGGTTTGGGATAAAGGTTATTGGATAGTCTTTAGGGGCCGTATATCGGCCTGACAATGGAAATCACGCAATGAGAATAGCGATTGTCAACGATTCGGTTATGGCGGTTGAGTGTCTCAAACGTATTCTCCTTACCACTGACAGGCACCAGATCGCCTGGGTCGCCCAAAATGGTTCAGAGGCGGTGAGTCGTTGTTCCAGCGACAAGCCGGATATCATATTGATGGACCTGCTCATGCCGGTGATGGACGGTGTCGAGGCAACTAGGCGGATCATGCAAAACAGCCCCTGTGCCATCCTTATAGTTACAGCAAGTGTCAACGGCAGATCCGGCAAGGTCTTTCAGGCCATCAGGGCAGGTGCCATGGACGTGGTGAGGACCCCTACCTTTGACATCAATTCACAGGGGAAGGAGGCCGTACAACTTCTGAAGAAGATAGACACTATTGGCAGGCTGGTCGCCACAGAAAGGGCAGGTGCGATCGCGTCTGCCAGGGACACGGTCACCGGGAGGAAGGACGAGGAAGGCGTCCTGGTGGTCATCGGTTCTTCCACCGGAGGACCACAGGCATTGGCAACGGTCTTGTCCTCCTTTCCGAAATCGTTTCCTGCCTCTGTAATCGTTGTTCAGCATGTAGACGAACAGTTTGCCCCATCGCTTGCCTCATGGCTCGACAGTCGGACAGCACTGCCGGTTCAGACCATAAAAGAAGGTGACAGGCCTGTCCCAGGGATCATACAGCTTGCCTGCACGAATGACCATCTCATCATGACACCCGACAGGGCGTTTGCCTATTCTCGGAAGCCGGCGAGAAACGTGTTCCGTCCTTCGGTGGACGTATTTTTTGAGAGCGTGGCCCGCAATTGGAAAGGCAAGGGCATAGGGGTCCTGTTGACCGGGATGGGCAGGGATGGGGCAAAGGGACTCCTGGCACTGCGTGAGCGTGGCTGGCATACCATTAGCCAGGATCGGGACAGCAGTGTAATATACGGCATGCCCAAGGCCGCTGCAGAACTCAACGCGGCTGTCAAGGTGTTGCCCCTTTCAAATATCGGCGCTGCGCTGCTTCAGCGTATAGCGCTCAAGGATGTGGCCTGAGGATGGAAGACAAGGCCGTCATGGAAAGAAAAGAGGGCTTTTCACTCAAGGCCCATAAGATAGTCGTACTCCTCGTGGATGACCAGCGGCTCATCGCAGAGGCGGTGCGGCGTCTTCTGGCTGAGGCCGATGACATAGAGTTCCATTATTGCAGTGATCCCGCCGACGCAATAAAAGAGGTACTCAGGATAAAGCCTACGGTGATCCTGCAGGATCTGGTGATGCCTGAAATCGATGGCCTAAGCCTAGTCAAATATTACAGAGCCCATCCCGAGATACGCAATATCCCCGTGATCGTCCTTTCGGTAAAGGAAGATCCAAAGATCAAGAGTGAGGCCTTTGCCATCGGGGCAAACGACTACCTGGTGAAGCTACCGGACAAGATCGAACTGATCGCCAGGATCAGGTACCATTCGAAGGGCTATATCTACCAGTTGCAAAGGGATGAGGCCTTCAAGGCCCTTCAGGAAAGCGAACGGCGTCTGGCCGAAATGAATCAGGTGCTGATGAAGCTTTCCTTTTTAGATGGGCTAACAGGGATATCCAACAGGAGACGGTTCGATGAGGCCCTCGAGGCAGAATGGAAGCGTGCCATCCGCAATGGTGCGCCGATCTCCCTGATACTGATGGATCTTGATTATTTCAAGCTTTACAATGATTACTATGGCCATCAAGATGGGGATGAATGCCTCAAGAAGGTTGCAAAGACCCTGGAGTCTTCAATCCAACGTTCCACCGACCTGGTGAGCCGTTATGGGGGCGAGGAATTTGTCGCCTTGTTGCCTGAAACCAACGCCAAGGGAGCTGTGATGCTTGCAGAGCGTATGCGCCGTAAGGTTCTCGAACAAAGGATCCCACATGAAAAATCCAAGGTGAACGACCATGTCACCTTGAGCCTCGGTGTAGCCACTGCCATACCGGAGATCGGCTCAAGCCCTGATACCCTTTTAAAGGCCGCTGATGATGCCTTGTATAAGGCGAAGCAGGAGGGAAGGAATCGTGTGGGTGTTGCAGAGTGAGAAAATCCTTGAATCCGTCTCTGTATTTTCAAACCTCTCGTGGGCTTCATATGGCGGAGGATGCAGTTGGGTTAGTCCCGTGCCTGGTCCACGCATTTCAAGGCCATAGTGAAGAAGATGATACCCGTTAGGCCCACAAAGAGATAGGGCGAAAGGCCAGGAAGATTTCCAAATGCCGCCTGGCGAATGGCCTTGGATGCATGGGTGAGCGGCAGGATCCAGATAATCTGCCCGGCCCAGTGAGGTAGGCGGTCTACAGGGAAAAACGTACCACCCAAAAAGGCCATGGGGGTAATCACGAAACTGGTAAGAAGGCTCTGGTCGGCATGTGATTTGACAAGCATGGCCAGGGCGACCGCCAGTGAGGCAAACACAAAGCTGTTCAGCGCCACGGCAAGCCAAAACAGTGGATTCAGACAGTGGAGCCGTACGCCAAACAGCATGCCCAGGGTGAGTATAACCGTCACCGAAATGAGGGCCCGGCTCATGCCTGCCAAGACTTCACCGGCAACATAGGCTACGTTGCCTATGGGAGCAGCCTGGAACTCCTCGAATATGTGCCAGTAAAAGCGAGCTACGTTTATATCCGTTGCTATGGCAAAGGATTGGGTCATGCTACTCATGGCAACAAGGCCTGGTATGAGAAACTCTAGGTAGGTATGTCCCCCGAACCTTACAGACTTGCCCATGGCGTAGCCAAAGGCTATCAGGTAGAGCAGGGGTGAGACGGACATGCTCAGGATCAACCGTTTGATCCTGCGTTTCAAAAGGAGCATCTCTCTCAGATAGATCGCTAAAAAACCACTCAATTCTTTACCTTTTTCCCTGTAAGTGACAGGAAGGCATCTTCAAGATTTACCCTCCTGAGGGTGTAGCTGCCCCTGTGATTGGCCACGAAGGTATCGGCCTCTTTTCTATCCTTGAAGTAGACACTCTTCATCTGGCCGTCCTGCATGAGGTCGATGGCCCACTTGCCCGTACGGGCCATGAAGGCAGCGGGAGTGTCCAGTGCAGCTATCTTTCCCTTGTCTATGAAGGCCACACGGTCGGCAAGAAATTCTGCCTCCTCGATATAGTGAGTAGTAAGGAATATGGTAGTCCCTGAATGCTGTATCTGTTTGATAAGGCCCCATATTCGCCGTCTGATTCCAGGGTCCAACCCCACGGTGGGCTCGTCGAGAAAGAGGATCTTAGGGGAGTGCATGAGCGCCCTGGCGACCATGAGCCTTCGTTTCATACCCCCAGATAGTCTCTTGACAATGGTATCCTTCCTGGACATGAGATCTACGTATCCCAGGAGTTCCCTTATTCTTATTCGCCTGAGTGCCTTCTTCATCCCATACAACCGGCCATGGATGTCCATGTTCTCAAGAAGCGTAAGTTCCTGATCCAGGTTGATGGACTGCATGACAAGGCCGAACTGGCGTTTTGCGCGTAGGCTATCCCTTTCTATATGAAAGCCGTTCAGCCAGGCATTTCCACCGCTGAGCCTAGTAAGCCCGGTAAGTATACGTATAGTGGTGGTCTTACCCGCACCGTTTGGTCCAAGATAGGCAAAAAGTTCCCCGGGTTTGACGCAAAAGCTTACCTCATCAAGGGCATGGACGTGGCGGTATGTCTTCTTGAGCCCCTCTACCCTGATCAATGTGTAGTACCTGTCACTATGTTATCTGGATGGATCGTTTCGTCTTGTACAGGGTGGTATTGGAGATTGCATGGTGATGGAACCTCGTTTACCTGCTCCATGATCTTCATCTTTGTGACCCCTTGCACTTGGATCGTTTCATTGTAATCAATCCTGCGACAAAGTAACAGCCTGGTTTCCAAGCAATCGCGAGGTAATCGGCTAAACCTTAGTACCCCCTCCGGCCCTGGTTGCAGGTCCTCCTGACATGAAAATACTGTCCTGATAAAGGGTGAAAGTACCCATATATTCTATTCCGTGACCTCCTCGATTTCCCCCTCGGTTTCGAGATAGGCATCCCTCAGGCGTATCTTCATTTCATCTGACGCATTCCACATGCCACGTTCTATGGCCTCGAGCAGTTTATCCAGTATGTTTTCCATGGCATATGGATTCACCCCCTTCATCCACCTTTGCATCTCGGGATCAAGGACGAATTTTTCAGCAAGCCTTTCATACATCCAGTCCTCTATGACCTGGGCAGTGGCGTCCCAGCCGAGGACCACGTCCATCATCTTGGAGATATCACCTGCCCCCTTGAAGCCGTGGCGTTTCATTCCTGCAAGCCACTTTGGATTGGCAAGCCTTGAGCGAAGTACATGCCTGGCCTCTTCCAGGGTGCTGCGCATCTTTATGCGTCTGGGATCGGCACTATCACCTACCATGGCAAGGGGTAGCTCACCACGGACTGAACCTGCTGCGGCGATAAGTCCTCCATAATAGTTATAGAAATCCGTGCAGGACATCATGTCGTACTCCCTGGAATCCTCGTTTTTTACGGTTAGCTCCATGCGAGAAAGGAGATTCCGGAACGTAGAAATCTTTTGCGTGCCATAGCTTCCAGCGCCGTATGCATGGGCGCTGTAACGTATATAGTTGTTGGCCAGGTCTTCCCTGGTTTTCCAGTTCTTGGATTCTATAAGTTCAGCGACCCCTGCGCCGTAGGTGCCGGGAGGACATCCAAAGACCCTGAAGGTTGCCTCCCTGAGGGCCTCTTCCCTGCCCATTCCCGCCTTGGTGAGGTGCTCGACATCGGCAAGGGCATTTTTCCTGATCAGATTGCTCTCCAGTGGCTCTTCAAGCGCTGCGGCCATCTTTGCGGCATTGTCCAGGAGTTCAACAAGGTTCGGGAACGAATCCCTGAAAAACCCGGATATCCTGGCCACGACATCTATCCTGGGCCTTTTGAGCCTGGACAGCGGTATTACCTCCAGGCCGGTTACGTCACCGCTACCTCTGGCCCAAACCGGTCTCATCCCCATGAGGTAGAGTATCTCTGCGATATCATCCCCCCTGGTTCGCATGGTAGGGCCACCCCAGATGATGATGCCTATGCTTTCCGGATAGCGTCCATGGGTTTCGGCCAGATGCCTTTCAAGCAGGGCGTTAGCAAGCCTCTTGCCGGTCTCCCATGCGGCCCTGGTTGGGATTTTACCAGGATCCACCGAGTAAAAATTGCGTCCCGTTGGAAGTATATCCGCCTGGCCCCTGGTTGGAGCGCCTGACGGGCCTGGCGTTACGAAGCTGCCGGAAAGTCCGGCAAGGATTGCGGAGATCTCGTCTCTTGTCTGCTTGATCCTTGGAACGAGGTCTGAGCGTATGTAATCGAGAACCTTTTCCACCCGGGTGTCCCTTACACCAAGGTGATTTTCTACGATGTCGTCTCCATTGTATTGGGAGGCAGTATTGGCGATCAGGTCCTTGACAAGGGCAATTGCGGTGGCATGGGCCTCTTCAATAATCTCTGCCCCGCTCCTGCCTTTACTGCCTGGCACTACCTTGCCCAGGGCCTCTATGAGGGTGTCATATTCATAGCCCATTGCCCTTAGGACAGCCTCTCTTAAGGATGGTGTCTGGCCGTTTGGAAGTCGTGTAAGCTGTACCGCATATTCGGTGAGCTCATCCCCCTCAGGTGGAACCCCGAGTATGTGGAGGCCATCATTTATCATGGTGTCCGAAAGCTCGGCAAGATACCCATGGAGCCTTTCAAGAAAACCATCAAAATCTGAAAATGCCTCTTCCTCTGTGACATGAAGATCCTTGTCCAGGTCCGCTTTGGTTGCTGCCTGCCATATCATGGGTCGCAGGATAGGAATCTTGCCAGGGTCCTCCCTCAGGGCATCGGCATATTCCTTCAGCAGGTTTTCCAGGCTGGCAAGGTCTTCGTAAAGACCCGCTTTGGTAAATACCGGGGTGAGATGATCTATAATACAGCAGAACGAGCGCCGCTTGGCCTGGGTGCCCTCACTGGGATCGTTTATGATATATGGATAGATATTTGGAAGGTCCATGATCGCAAGATCCGGGTAACAATATCCTGAGAGTCCCAGGGCCTTTCCTGGAAGCCATTCCAGGGAGCCATGCTTGCCAACGTGTATGAGCGCATCGGCCCCGAAGACCTCCTTGATCCACCTGTAATGGGCCAGGTAGTTGTGGGGAGGGGAAAGATAGAAGTCGTGGTAGAGTTTCTCTATGTTTTCAAGGTATCCACGCGGCGGCTGGATGGTAATGAAGATGTTTCCATTGATTATGCCTGGAAACAGCATTTTTCCATTGTGTACGAACAGCCTTCCTGGTACTTTGCCCCAGTCTTCGGTTGTTTTTTTCTGATACGTCCAGGAAGTCCCTTGTGCCAGGCATGGTATCTGTCTTCATCGGCTACCGCCTCGGCCCTTTCTGCCATATGTTCGGATGTGAGCCATCTGCCATCCCATGTCAGGCCTGACAGAAGCTCCCTAGCCAGCTCATCCCCGTTCTCGTACAGCCGTTCCACCTGGTAACCCTCTTCCTTCATTCTATCGAGGAGGTGCTTGACGCTCGTGAAGCTGTCAAGACCTGCTGCGCAACCGATCCGGTCGTTTCTGGGAGGATAGTTGTGAAAGACTATAGCCACCCTTTTTTCGTGGTTGCCGAGGTGCCTGAGCCTTGCCCAATTGAGGGCTATCGAAACCATCTTCTCCACCCTGTCGGGGATGGGCACATTCCTGGCGAGAAGTGCACCGGTCAAAGGGTCTGTTTCGTCCTGCTCTCTGGAGGCCACCGGTACGGTGATCAGTGCCCCATCGAACTCGGGCTGTGCTGCAGAATAGGAGACATCCATTACGGATACACCCTGTATGTTTTCCTCCCAATACTTCCTGGTGTTCATCATGGTCATCGCCTGGATAAAGGGCACGTCGAGCCCCTGTAATATCTTCTTATACTCCGGTGCGGCAATGGTAAGGGAGAACATCATCGGGTTTATGAGCACATCTATCCTTGGGCGTTCGCCATCCATGAAAAAGTGGCTGGCTATATAGTCTGCCCCATGGTTCCCAAGCACATTGTCCTTCCATCTATGGTGAAAGACCGGAATTACGTTTGCGCCTCTACGTTCGATCTCACGTATTATGGCATCTATGTATGAAAGATTGCCGTTTACCCAGTAGGACTGGTAAAACCATAGTCCTGCTGTCACCCTTCCAGGTTTGACCCTCTGTGTCAGATACTCATAGAGACATGGAATGCCCGGAATGTCAGGGTGATAAATACCTTCATTTGGCAGCGGAGTCGGTGCTTCGGCCCTGTTTTTTTCCTCAAGGAGCAGGTTACGGAGGAACAGGAATAGGTTGTAAAAATTCAGGTGTCCGCCGTGGGTCAGGTAGGCGTTGATTGTATCCCACTGGGTAGTGCCAAAGGCATCTGAGAAGTCCCTTGCTGCACCAAGGCCGTCTTCGTCCCCGCCCGAGGCATATATGTGAATGTACGGGGTCTTTTCACCCTTTCTACTTCTTTCATTCAGTTCATCCATTAGGATGTCGAAGGAAGGAAAGGATGCCTTGCCACCGTGTAATATTATCAAGACTGCGTGGGCAGTTAGCGCATCCCTGACGAATGCCTTGACCTGCCTGTCAGAAGAAAGCTGCGTCTTTGTCCTTGCTCGTACCTCGACACAGCCTCCTTGTTCTCTAAACCTGCGCACCCCTGCGCTCAATGATGGGATTTCAGTTGCCGTGGCGCTGAAGTAAGAGATCCTCAGTGGCTTCATCCCTGCCTCCTCTGTTCCGCTTCCCACAGGGCCTGATACATGACACACGTGAGCCCCTTGTGACCTCTGCCGTTGTAGTAGAGCCTGCTGGGACAGTCGCCAGGACAACGCCCTTCAAGGGGGCAGTACTCACACCAGATCCCCTTGGCCTCAAGACCGGTAAGTGATCTGCCGCTCAGGGTTTCTGGTTGTAGTTCATGCAGGTTTCCCAGATAAAAGTCCATGTCACCAGCGGTCTGAGAACACGGGAAAAGGGAGCCGTCAGGAAGGACAGCAAGGCTTTCACCAATGCAGGCATGGCAGTAAACGGCTGCCTTGGCCCGCGACGCCGGTCTTCTTATATTTTCAAGCTCCCGTAGGGTCAATGCCACGGAGCGTCTTTCGTTCACATATAACAGCGCATCATAGAGCCTTGATATGCCGGCCTTGAGTGCCTGTTCATCCGGAGGGGCCACAGGTACCAGCGAGCCTTTTGCCCTTCCTTTGTTCACCAGTATGTCCAAGGCAAGTCCCCTGCAGGCAGGAAATGCCGAAAGCAGTAGCACGAGCTTGTCCAAAAATAGTACGTTATCCCTGGTAACCACAGCAGTAACCCTGAAGTCCATTCCAATTTCATTCAATATTTTCATACAATATAGTGTATTATTAAAGTTTCCCCTTAAGAAATTGTGGACATCCTTTGGGCCATCGAGGCTTATTCCAATCTGTATGCCCAGTTCCCTGAATTTTTTGGCAGTATCAAGATCCATCATGGTCCCGTTGGTCTGCAAACCAATGGTGACGGGAAACCCTGCCTGCCTTATGACAAGGGCGATCCAATGAACCAGCTCTATCTCCAGAAGGGGTTCTCCACCGCTGATCTGGACATGGAACGGTTTGCCGCAGGAGGAGGCGAGCAAGATGGCGCGCCAGGCGATATCACGGCTCATGGCTGGTAGTCCCCGGGGATTACCTCGGTAGCAGTAGGAGCATTTCAGGTTGCAGGCATTGGTTACAAGCAATATGAGATACCTTGGTGGAGTCCGGTAAGGCGTCCCGGTATCCCTTAAGATCCGGGCATCATGTACAGGATTGGCCGTCGCCCTTTTGGCACGTTCAGACATTACATGGCGCAGATTCATCGGAGCACATCCTCCATTAAATCAAGAAGTTGCGGTATGCCTTGGCATACAGTTATCCTGGCCGCGTCCCTCCCAAAGCCCTTCCTCAATTCATCGGCCGGCCTAAGAGAGAACACGGCGCACCCCATATTGAGTGCAGCCCTTACCAGTTCCAGGTTTGGCCGGTTCAGGGCGCCCGTTTTAAAACCCGAATCCACAAACACTGATGCCTGCCTTGCCAGTTCCAGTGCCCTGTTGACCTTTTCTTTGCCTATGACCTCCATGGGAGGGCATCCTGCAATACAGGCCCCAAGGGCTGAAGCCACATGATAGTCAAGGTCGTTTTCGTGGAGCACGCCGGTGGAGATGGAATAGCCACGCCTGACCAAGGACCTGAACAGCCCTGACCCTGAGGCCATCCCTGCTGCCACGAACACCTTTTTCCCGGTCCTATTTCCCGTCATCTCAAGGCACCCGAGGGCAGGATCGAACCCGGCACCTGAAAGCTAGAAAAGATGGGTAACGGTCTCTTTCTTGAGAAGTTCCTCAGGAGGCCCCCAACCCATGATGCCCCCATCCTTCACGAGCATCACCTGGTCGGATAACCTGGCAGCCAGGCCCACGTCGTGAAGTGATGCCACGACGGTGATGTCCCGCTCACGGCACAACCCCTGAAGGATTGCCATTACCTCCATGGAGTGCTTGAGATCAAGATGCAGGGTGGGCTCGTCGAGGATGATGATGTCCGGTTCCTGGGCAAGCGCCCTGGCAATGAGCACCTTTTGTCTTTCACCATCGCTCAATGTCTCAAGGCGTCTGGTGGCAAGATCCCCTGCATGGACCATGGAAAGTGCCTCCAAGATTACCTTGCGGTCCGGTTCCGTAAGCCTTCCCATGAAATCCGTGTATGGATACCGTCCAAGGGCCACAAACTCGAAGGCCGAAAAAAGTCCTGGCTGCACCTTGTCGGTAAGTACTATCGAGAGCAATCTGGCAAGCTCCTGGGAAGGAAACCCTTCAAGGGCCCTTTCCCTGAGCAGTATCACCCCTTTTATCGGAGGAAGCAGCCTGGCAAGGCTCCTCAACAAAGTGGTTTTCCCTGCCCCGTTGGGACCAAGAAGTGATATGAAACTGCCTCTGGGCAAGGCAAGATCTATATTGCTCAAGACACCCCTGATCCCGTATCCCACTTCGAGCCCTTTCGTTTCGATCGTATAACTGCCTCTCTCCTGTCTCACTCCATAACCCTCCGTCTGGTAAGAAGGCTTATGACTATAGGGGCGCCGAACAGGGCAGTTATCGCACTTATGGGAAGTTCTACAGGGGAGAATATGAGCCTTGCCGCCAGGTCACACAAGCTTGTCACGATCCCGCCGAGCAGGATGGTGGCTGGCACCAGGATACGGTTGTCTGAGGTTGCAAAACCCAGGCGTGCCATATGAGGTACTGCAAGCCCTATGAAGGCCACCGGTCCCGCCACTGCCGTCACCATGCCGGATAGGGAGCAGGCACAAAGGAGGATCAAGAAGCGCTGAATGCGTATGTTTACCCCCATGCTTGAGGCGTATGACTCTCCAAGAAGGAGGGCATTAAGGGATTTGCCAAGGGCTAGTGAGACAACGAGGAGCGCGCCTCCAAACAGGAGGAGCATCTTTATCTCGGACCATTTAAATCCGGAAAAGCTGCCGAGTTGCCACAGGACAAACCCTTTTATTTTCTCCTGTTCGGCAAACGCCACTAGGACGCTCGTGACTGCATGGCAAAGGTATCCCATCATGAGGCCGACGATCAGAAGCGTTATAGGGTTTTTCGTCTTCGAGGCAATGACCAGGATGATGGCAAGGACCCCGACCGCCCCTGCCAGGGCCGACAGGGTGGTAAGGAACGGGGTGAGGTGGGCGATGTTCAGGCTTATGGAAGTGAGCATTACCAAAGAGACCATCAATATAGCCCCAGAGGATATACCCAGTATGAAGGGGCCGACTATCGGGTTCCTGAAAAAGACCTGGAGGAGAAGGCCTGAGACCGCAAGGCACGCACCTCCGAAGACAGCGGCAATGGTTCTAGGGATGCGGATGTTCCACACGATGAATCCATTGGTGCTTAATGTATCGTGTCCACTTATCATATGCATTAGGCTCGAGACCGGGATATCAATGGATCCTGACATGACGTTGACTGCCATACATGCAAGGAGGGCAACGAGGAGCAGTATGAAGAGAAGAATGTGGCGCCTATTCTTTGGCAATACGTACCTATCCATTATCCGTTGGGTCCTTGTCTGGAAGCTCTTTGAAAAATTTCAGGTGATATCCTGGGAAACGTTTAGGATTCAGTATCGCTGCCACTTCTTTTATGATTTCGTCCAACCTGTCTGCACTTTGTGCATAGGCTGGAAGCGGTGAATAGACCCTGCCCCTGGTCAGTGGGCCGATATCCTTCAGGAGGGGATTCGTCCTGGCCAAGGCCTCCTTTGATGTGGCCCCGGCCCCGGGGGTTTTGTACGTAAAGAGTATGTCCGCCTTTTTCCCGCTGGAAAGAAACCTTTCCAGTGTTATCTCCATTCAGGAGGCCCCTGATATGTCCCTGAAGAGGTACTTTCCTCCGGCGAGCTGTATTATCTGTGCCGCCCATGAGTCTCCAGGTTCCACCATCACCCTTTTTTCGTATATGTCCCCCCATATCACCTTGGGAGGCCTTCCTGGAGAAAGATGCATAGCACGAATCCGTGCTATAGCAGCCCGTAGCCTTGCCACATAACGCCCTGCGGCCTCTTCCCTTTGAAAGAAGAGGGCTAGGAACTGGACAAAACGCATCCTGGTATCAAGATCCATGGCCTTGGCAGTGGATGTTATGACACCGGCCATGCCAAGTTCCTCGATCTTCGGTATGGCGGATTGATCCCAGGTGAATACTACATCTGGTCTGATGGCCCTTAGCCTTTCGTAGTCCACGGCATTGGGTTCACCTACATAGGTGATCCGGCCATCCTTCATGCCTTGACTCACCTCCTCTATGGTCCAGTCCTCCCTTTCCCTGGTAACACCGACTAGTGTGCTTTCAAGAACCCCTATGGCCTTGAGCAGGGACACCACATAACCTGAGTAGGCAACTACCCGGCGGACCGGTATCTCTATGATCCGGTCTCCCTCATACCCTTTCGGTGGCCTCTGTCCCCTGGGAACCAAGAGCATGCGCCTCCCGGCACCATCACGGATTTCCTTGCACCCGTTTGGCAGACATGTGGCGGAAAATTCCCCGAGATCAAGGAAGTTGCGGGTAGCCTTGCGTTCCTTCATGCACCCTGGAAGGAAAATGATGAAAAACAGTAGGAAGATGGTTGCTGTGTACCTATAGCCGGTTTTCAATGCTTGTTTACTGGGCATAAGTGTTTTTTCCTGTAAGCCTGACGGTATCTTATTTTCCTTCACCATGGTTCCTCGGGCCACGTGAAGGTTTGGACCCTTTGATAAATACACGAAATAGATAGAGTGCCAGCCCGATCGTGAAGAGCAGGGTGCCTGAAAAATAAAGGATCGTTCCCCTGTCCCTTTTCACTAGTAGCCGTACATATGGGGTGTCGTTCATGGAGGATCTGCTCTTCGGGCCAAAGTCCTCTAGATAAAAGCCAAGACCATTGAAGAAAAAGGGGGAGTTTATGCCGATTGCCCTGGCCACGGTTGTTTCGCCGGACTTTAGGCCGATGGTGAAATGGACCGAGATGGTACGGCCATTGAGGTATTTCAGGCGGTTTCCCCGGTAGTAGTCTATGTCAGATGAAACGAGCTCCAGGTATATGTCAGTGCCGGGGATCCTGGTGCTTTCACCTTTGACTGCAATTACACTTGAGGCGTACCTGCCAGGGAATGTATAGCTTGCTAGAAGGCCAAAAAGTATGACTAACAATGCATAATGCATTATGTGTACGAATAGTTTCGATATGAGACCGGCACGATTTCGGTATATTCTGTAAAGAAAGAGGACCTTGGATGTTGTACATGTAAGGGTATTTACCGCTAGTATAAACAGGAGTACGAACAACAAGAATAACCACAAGGTCTTCCAGGGGTGGATGGCGGCATACGTGAAGCCCCAGCGTATGAGTCCAAGGTGGTTGAGTGGATTAAAGAGATCCTCGTTTTCCCTGAGGCAGAGATAGCCGGCTGCCAGATCCACAGTCACCAGGGACATCGTCAATACGGCAAGGGGGACGCCTTTCAGGACAGGCCATATCCTTTCAAGGGTTACAGCCATGGCCACCTCATCAGTCCGTTGATATCAGGCGGGGAAAAGGGGCCAAGGTTTGGATACCATTGGAAGAGCACGACAAGCCCCGCCCCCAAGACTGCGGCAAGTGCCCGTCTTCTCATACCCCATCCCCTCAGAAGATCGAGGTGAAGGTAGCAGCCATAATAAAACCAGGTGGACATGGACAGGGTTATCAGTGGATCGTCCCAGACCACGGGGCTTCCCCATCCCAGGTATGACCAGATTTCACCAGAGAAGATAGACAATGTGTCCAGTGCAAAGCCCCATATGGCCCAATGGTTGAAGATGGGTCTAGTAGTGCCTCTGTCCTTAAGATAGGAAAGGGCCAGAAGGCCTGAAATTATGAAGCAGGCATCCGCCATGACGCCTGTGAGGAAGAAGATATGGGAAAATATGGTCCTTGATTTCCAAAATGGAAGGTAGAAGTCCTTGGGGAAGAATAGCGCTCCCAGTGACAGCAGGGCAAGGAGGCCTAGTAGCCAGCGGGATTCCTTTCCCTGGTAAAGGACCGATCCGCTAAGCAGGATTCCCACCAAGGACGGCAGGAAGAACGGCATCTGGTACATTGGTAAAAAGGGCCAGGAATGATAGTATCTGGCCGCATCCGATAGCAGGTTTGCCAGGATTGCCAATACGAAAAGCGGTATGGAGGCCGCTGGAGCAGGTGACGGCATCATGGAGGTGCACCATGCCATGGTATACAGGATGGCAGCCATGGCAAACGGGGCATGCAGCGAAGGCATCTTGTCCTTAGAACCTGTATTCCAACCCCGCCTTGGCCATGCGGGGCATATCATAGTAGACATACCTGTTCGATGCCTCGGGACGCCTTTCACCTGTGGTTACAAGGGTATCATCAAAGAGATTGTCCACGCCAAAGGTCAGGAAAAGATGTGGATTTACCCTGTATTTCCCTGTAAGGTACAGGCAGCTAAGGTCATTCAAATCCCGTTCCCTTTTGAAGAGGTGATAGGTTCGGATGTCCAGATAAAACGTGCCGTCATCATAGGTGACCGCCGTGGAAAGCTGGATTTTGGGACCTGCCTGATAGTCCCTGCCTGATATATCCTCTGCTTTCGGATCGGCCCAGTAACCGCACAGGGACAGGCTCATGTTGGAAACCACTGAATCAACTTGACTGAATGGTTGCAATCTGGTTTGCCATTCAATGCCTGTAGATCTATATGAGCCGGCATTATAATAGTGAAGCGGGTAACCCTGGGAACGGTCGATCTCTATCTTGTCGTTATAGTTCATATAGAAACCAGCTAGCCTTATAGAGATCAGTGGGCTGTCCCATTTAAGCCCCACGTCATAGGTCCAGCCCTTTTCAGGTCCTAGGTTGGGATTTCCTTCCAGGAAGGTGCTTAAGTAGTAGAGGTTGTTGAACGTGGGGGCCTTGAAGGCCTTGCCTGCATTGGCAAAGAACGAAAGCTCCCTATTTGTCTCGTAGATAATGGCAAGGGTTGGAAGTAACCTTTCATAGTCTTCGGCCCCATATTTACCATCTATGAACTGCTCCCTTATCCCCAGGCTAGCAGTTATGTGGCCTGAAAAGGTATACTTAGCGTAGCCGAATACGGAGTAGTCATAACGCCTCTTGTATCCATATTGGTTGTTGTAGTCCGCATCTCTGCGGATATAATCGGCACCGGTCACAATGGAGAGGTCCTTGAACGAAAAGTCGTAATTGATCTCTCCACCCCAGTTCCAGTTTTTGTTCATGTTTACTGACCTTGCCTGCCTCCATGCCCGTTTCCTTCTACTATATTTCCACTTCCTATTGGCATAGTTCATGTAGTCATTGAAGAAAAAGCCCTTGGCCAGGAGCCTGTTCCCTTTGTATTTGATGTCTGCAAAATGTTTGAATTGCCGTTGATGGGAAATAGCCAGCGGATCTGGTCCACTTTCCTTGTCATTAATCTTGATATAGCCGGTATTGTTATGGGAAAAGATGTAGTCAAGGGACAGATTGTCAGTAAGACTCACTCCGGCATTGAAATTGTATACATTGAGATCAGTGGTATTGTAATGATAGTCCTTGCTGAAATTATCAGAAAGATGGGCCTGTCCCCCTATGTGTTGATAGCCTAAATTAACAATGAAGTTTTTTCCGTAACAACTGATTGAATTGTTCAGATATTTAAAGTCACCTGCTTCAATTTTTACGTCTGCACCTTTTTTCTTTATCCTTGTCCTGGTGATTATATTGATGATTCCGGTCATGGCGTCCGCCCCATAGAGGGTGGATGCGGCTCCGCGGACGATCTCGACTTGCTTGATTGCATTAAGCGGAATCATATTGAGATCATAGGATTTGCTGGAGGCGTTTTGTATCGGAAGGCCATTTATCAAGACAAGTTCCCCGCCATAGACCCCTCTTAGTAAAAGTTCACTGTTCATGCCCCCATGGCTCGTGCCAAGTACCCCGAGTGATTTATAGGCAAGGCCACCGCTTCGTTTTAGGGCATCTATCAAGTTTGTGGCACCACTCGCCATGAGTTCCTTCCGGTTTATGACCGTGACGTACTTGGCAGTGTCTTTTTCCTGTACCTCAACCTTCTCGGCAGTGACGATGACCGGTCCTATCTCCACCAAGGACCCGGCGTATGCTGGCAATGCTGTCAAGGTGGACATCAAAAACGAAAAAAATAAGGCAAAAAATCGCATATCATCCTCCTGCCTCCTGATTCCCACGGTATCGCCAGGTTTTGCAGGTACGTGTCGGAAACTTGATGCTGGCAGGGTCTATTCCCAATTGGCGGGGGAAGAAAACAGGGCATGGATAGAGGGTAGGGGTTGCCTTGCAGGGCTTATAAACGAAAAAGCCCGGCATCGCGCAACGATCCGGACTTTTGTTACAAAAAAGATACCCGGACAGGCCTTTAGCCGCGAAGCCTTCCTTCTTCCCCCTAGGCCGGTATCCCGGCTTGTGGATCGTTCTACTGACTGCGCCTTCCCATGGCCAGGTTTGCTTGAACCGGCAAAGATGCCACAGTGGCTATGTGCAGCCTTCGTCCCCACTTACGGTTGCGGGCCAGCGCCGGATTTTCACCGGCTTCCCGATTAATTCTGCAACGGCAGAAACCTAGGGTGGATATATATAAGATATGTGTTTTCAATGGCGTTTGTTTACGAACGCCTCGCTTATGCCGCCTATTGAGCACAAGGCATAAAATTCAAACAATGTTAACCTAAGGTTTGATTATGTCAAGGGCCAACTGGTGTGTCGAGCCAGCCATTACGGGCCTGGACGCTTTTACTGCATGCGCTCATAGGGCTTGGAGCTTTTACCTTCTATGGTCTGGCCATAAGGACATGGCGAAGATATGGTAATAGGGCCTGTTCAGGCCTGGACTTCCCGGGTAGATTGTCTGGTGACGATCAGGGGAGCCCTTTGAAAAGGATTTGCCGTTAAGATACATCCTGTCCTTGAGCCATGTTTTCGTGCCCGGAGATGCGGCGTCAAGGGTGGGGCTGCATAAAGGCTTGACAATGAAGAACGCGGGATTCGCGCTATATCCCATAAACGATACAGGCGATAGAGGGCATTTTCGGCTCATGGTCTCCAGACAGGACATGTTGCTGCCAGGCTTCGTGGAGCTTTTGTTGAAAGACCGTGATGAAATAGGGCGGTTGACCACGGCCAGATCCATTTCTACTGTCCCCAGCACCAGTGTTTTCATGCTCAGTTTCAGGGACAGGGCTTACTATTTCAAGTATTTTAACCTAGAGGAGCTTACCAAGCGCATAAAGGCGGTATTCAGGGGGTCAAGGGCGTTTATGGCATGGAAGGGGGCCAATATATTGAGCAGTGCAGGGTGCGATACGCCCAGGGTCGTGGCGGTCAGGGAATTTACAGGAATCAAAAGGGGTATGCCATCACTCCTGGTTACAGAGGCGTATGAAGGCCTTTCCTTGAGGATTCTTAGCCGAACCAGGCCTATGTCAGCAAAGGTACAAAGGGATATGGCCAGGGCCCTTGGAGCAGATCTTGCCAGGATGCACAACAAGGGGGTTGTCCACGGAGACCTGCATCCTGGCAATGTGCTCGTCAAGGAGAAAGGCGGTCGGTATTACTTTGCCTACCTGGATACTGAAAGGGCAACCGTCAGGGGTGGGGAGAAAGGGATATTGAGGGATCTTGCGTTGTTGAATCATCCAAATCTCGGCTCGATCACACCTATGGCACGTACGTATTTTCTACTGTCCTATTCCAGGCACCGTGGGTTTTCAGCAGGGCAGGCCAGGATTTTGATGGGAAAGGTTGCCGGGCTCAGCTAAAGGCGTTACAGGCGATAAGGACCGGATATGCGGGATGAACATTTGATAGAAAATACATGTCGGGTAAGGATAAAGGCAAGGATTGCCTATGTGCTTACCAGATTCCCTCAACCAACGGAGACCTTCATATTGAACGAACTCATGGAGATGCGGCGCCAGGGCCTGGAATACGAACTCTTTGCCTTTCATGTCAACCAGGATCTGGCCTCCTTGTCCCCTTACAGCGCGATCACCCCCAGACAGATCCCAAGGCCCTTGACACGAGAGGTGCTCGCTGCCGCGGCATGGGCCCTGCGGTCCAGGCCCACGGTATTGGCAAGGCTTCTGAGACGCAGGGTATGCCGCAGGACACATCATCTCTTCCAGGCCATGTACCTTGGAAGGCTGGCTGCCCATGGACGTATTGGACATTTTCATGCTCACTATGCATATCATTCCACGTCAGCCGCCAGGGCAGCGGCGTGTATAGGTAGGGTGGGATACAGTTTTACGGCCCATGCCAATGACATATATAAGTCACGGTGGCAGCTCAAGGAAAAGATAGAAGAAAGCGTGTTTTGCGCCACATGTACTGGTTATAATGCAAGATTTTTGAAAGAGAGGTTCGCGGCCGGGTGTCCTGAAAAGATCCTGAAGATCTATCATGGGATCGACCTAAACATGTTTCGTGACCAGGCAAGAGGGCAGCAGGGTCCTGCAGGTGATGGCTGCCTGAACGTGGTGTCCATAGGTCGGCTCAGGGAGAAAAAGGGATTTCCCTATCTCCTCAGGGCATGCAGTTTATTGAAGAAAAAGGGAATCGTCCTTTCATTGAAGATAATAGGAGATGGGCCGGACAGGCCATCCCTTGAGGCCATGATCAAGGATCTGGGGCTTGGTGGCATGGTGGAGCTTATGGGGCACATACCCCATGCCAGTGTCAAGGTCGTACTGGAAAGGGCAGATGTATTTGTACTCCCCTGCATAGTGGCTACTGATGGAAGTATGGATGGATTGCCCAACGTAATCCTAGAGGCCATGGCCATGGGGCTTCCAGTGGTATCGACTGACATATCAGCCATACCTGAGGCAGTGCTTCATGGCGAAACTGGCCTTTTGGTGCAACCCGCCGATCCGGTTGCATTGGCCGATGCCCTCGCTTCCATCTGGAGAGCGCCGGAGATGGGGGCAAAGATGGGCCGGGCCGGTAGGGAGGTGATAAGGAAACGCTTTGGTTTGGAAGAGAACACAAGAAGGCTTATCAGAGAGTTTGAGAGGGTACTGGCGGGTGTCTCTTCATCTTAGTGTGTATGGAAGGCTTTAAAAAGATAAGGGCAGGATCTCTCAGGATCCTGTTGAGGGATGGCTATTATTCATCGGATCTCCTGGAGGCATTGGCCGCACCTGATTACCTAATCGACCAGGCATCCAGGCTGTACAAGGATTCAAAACGGACCATCGCCGGACGGGTCGAGATAGGGGGGCAGGATTTCTTTTTGAAACGTTACAATCTGAGGGGTCCAATCCATACCATGCGGCGCTGCCTTCGTCCGTCCAGGCCTGTACAGGTGGCCAATACGGCCCTGCACCTGTTAAATAACCAAGTGTCCTCACCATCCCCTGTGGCGGTAATAGAACGTTACCGCCTCGGCATCAAACTTGAGACATACCTTTTGACCGAATTCATACCCTCTAAGCGGGTAAGGGACCTGCTGTCCAGTGGATTGACCAGGCAGGAAAGGAACACGATAATATCAAGGGTTGCGGGATTGGTCGCCGCCATTCACAAGGCAAGGGTTGTCCATGGCGACCTGAAGGCAAACAATATAATAATTCAGGAACATAGTGAAGGTTGCCGGCCATGGATTGTGGATTTGGACGGTGCCAGGATCAAGTGGTGGTTTTCTCAAGGAGACAGGGTAGAGGACCTAGGCAGGCTGCTAAATTCCTTCCTGGATATGCTACCAGTCTACCTGTTCTACAGATTTTTTTACTCCTATCTGTAATCGGCAGGTATCCAGGCTGGTAGGGAAGAAAAAAGGCGGATGCTGTATGGGATAGAAAGGGTGGCTACCATGCACCGGAGACGCCAGCAGAACAAGAGGTCTTGATCTGGACCGGATGTACAGGGATATATCTTTTACAGCTATCTGGATAGAAGGCAGGAGCCTTCAAAAATCCAAATACCATGCCATGGACCGTTGGCGGTTCGATTTTTGATGATACAGGATACAACAACTGAGACAAAGGAGGGAAGGATATCAGTCTGTTTATGGATAGGTCCTCTTGCCTGGCTTTCCTTCCTGCTTTTCATATTCTTGTTGCCTTTCAGGGGGCAGCTGGGATCGATCCTGTCCATACCCAGGAGCCTGCTCCTGTTTTTCATGGTGTTGGGTCTTGTAAGGAGTGCGGCCCTGGGCCGTTGGGTGAGAACCGGGCTCGATTGGCCCATATGGACCTACTGTATCGTCATGTTGGTCTCTGCCTTCCTTTCAGTGGACGTAAGGTATAGCGTCTCGTCGGTGGTGCACGATCTCGTTCCCTTTCTCATCGTTTTTCATACCGGGGCCTGCCTGATAATAAACCCCGGCCGGATGCGCCAATTCATTTGGATGATACTGACCGCCTCCGCTTTGGTTTTGTTCCTGGGCTTCTTTCCCCCAACCATTCAGGATGGAAGGCTTCAGGGTATCTTCCCGGTGGCTACGAGATATGGAAAGTACCTGGATTTGTTGATTCCTGTGACCATAGCGTCGTTTTTGAACGTCAATGGTGCCAGGCTTGCCGTTCCCATTTTTCTCCTTGCTGCCGGGCAGGTCGGCGCTCTGGCCTGGAATGCCACCAGGGGGGCCATCATAGGTATATTTTCATCCTTGCTGTTCATGTCCGTTTTCCGGAGAAAGATACTTGTTGCACTGGTACTTACGCTCATAGGCGGGGGGCTTTTCCTGGGAATATGGCCTGCCACGGATTACGACCTTGTCAGGGTGGAGGGGCTTTTCAGATCTCCAGCCAGACTCATTGCAAGTGATCCGGCGCTCAAAGACAGAAAGGGATATTTCAGGACCAGTATTTCGTTCATCCGGGAAAGGCCTGTCCTGGGCTGGGGCTATGGAAGACGGATAGCCCGCTTCGTCAGTGCGGCACATGACGAACAGTGGTACTTGAAAAGGGATCTGAAGCCTTTAAAATGGCACGCCCACAATATGATCCTTGAGATTCTGCTTGAAGGTGGAATCCTTGGGCTCGTCGCTGCGATGTGGATCTCGTGGAGATATGTGTCAATTGTCTATGAGGTTCTTGTAAGGCACAGAATATTCAACAGGGAGCCGGTTGTCCTTGGATTAGTTGGGGCGATTATGGCTATATCGATACATTCCATGGTATCCGTGCCACAATGGTCCAATACCCTCTTGGCCGTAAGTTACATTAGTGTTACAGTCGGCTATTTTTCAAAAAAATCCTGTGCCGGATGTGGCCAACCGATTTGACTATGGTATGATTCCAGACATTCATGCGGCCGTGTCCTTGGCTCGGCGTCTACCCCCAGTGCATGAAAAAACACGGTCCCGGGGCTGGATGCACTTTAACAGTAAAATCCGGATCATACAGCTCGCAAGCTTGCCAGAGAGCGGGGCGGAGGACGCATAGACATACTTCGATACTTCAGTTATGCGACAACAAAGTGGATTCGGCAAAATCGCAAGCCCTTTACGGCTTCAAGTGCCGGGCGTTTTTGCTGTTGTAACTTGTATCATTTGGGTGAATAACCCTATTATATTTAATAATACATTGAAATTATAAAATAAATTGTTTTGTTTGGCAATTAAAGTGCATAACCCGGGTAAAATTGTACGTTATCGGGCTTGCCTAAGTAGACGTGCTTTCTTGTTGCCAGGTCCTGGTGGAACCCTGGGAACGAGGGATCGGGAGATTATGGATCCGGTGGGATCAAGGAGGAACAGTAATGGCCAGGCGTTATTACGGGTTGTCGGCAACGATCTTTTTTCTGCTAATGGGTGCCCTTTACACCAATGGTTCCTTTGCAGGCATAAGGATTACCGGTGCAGGTGCCACGTTTCCTTACCCTATCTATGCCAAGTGGGCCTACAGTTACGGCAAGGTGACGGGCGTAAGGATCAACTATCAGTCAATAGGATCAGGCGGTGGTATACAGCAGATCAAGGCAGGCACCGTTGACTTTGGGGCCTCCGATGCCCCGCTCGAAACAGAGGAGCTGGAAAAGTTTGGGTTGATACAATTTCCAATGGTGATAGGTGGAGTAGTTCCGGTATTCAACCTAAAGGGAATCAAGGGTGGACAACTTAGGATGACAGGGGAGGTTCTGGCATCGATATATCTTGGCAAGATAAGGAAATGGGATGATCCAAGGCTTGTCGCCCTGAATCCAGGGCTCAAGCTGCCCTCTAGATCCATAACGGTGGTCCACCGTTCCGATGGATCGGGTACCACCTGGATATTTACCAGGTATCTGAGCCAGGTTAGCGATGAATGGAAGAAAAAAGCCGGTTTTGGCAAGGCGGTTCAATGGCCGGCCGGGGTAGGAGGCAAGGGCAACGAAGGGGTGGCCGCCTATGCCAAGCGCATAAACGGTGCCCTTGGTTATGTTGAATACGCCTATGCCAAGCAAAACAGGCTCAATCCGGTGGCACTCAAAAACCGGGATGGAAACTTTGTGCTGCCATCCGCCCAGACCTTTGAGGCAGCTGCAAGTAATGCCGATTGGGAACATACCCCTGGTCTAGGGGTCGTTCTTACCAACCAGCCGGGCAGGGATTCATGGCCTGTCACTGGTGCCTCGTTCATCCTCATGCGTAAGGATCAAAGCAACCTTGAAAAGGCGCAAGAAGTGCTTAAATTTTTTGATTGGTGCTACCATAATGGCCGTCAGTCCGCGTTAAAACTGGATTATATCCCTGTGCCCTTGAATGTTGTGGGTATAGTGGAAAAACTCTGGGCATATAGCCTCAAGGCATCTGGAAGACCTGTATGGCTCGCAAGACAGTAGTGCGGTGGTTGCCCCAGGTCCGGTGGAAAATATTACCCATGAAAATGCACCTTTCATCAGGACTGTGGTGTATGTCCTGGGGGGCGGCGTCGAGGGTACGAGCCGTATGAAGGTTTGGTTACGGAACATGTACGGGCCCTTTTTGGTGGAACCTGTGACATGCAGTGCAAGCTCTATCCCTTGTTTACCTGTTATATTTGGCCTTGATGAGGGATATCTCCAGGTTACAGAAGAGGGGAAAATAGGACCCGATGTCTGAAGATAGCCGTTCGAAGAGGCATCCTCCATGGGTGGAGGCGCTGTTCAAGGGCCTGACCAAGGGCGCCGGCAGCATGATCCTTGTGCTCCTTGCGGTTATGATGGTAGTGCTTTTCTATGATGCATGGCCATCGATCAAACAGTTCAAGCTGGGCTTTCTCGTCTCGACCAGTTGGAATCCGGTAACTCATCAATTCGGCGCACTGACCACAATAATCGGTACCCTGGTTTCAACGGCCCTGGCCATGTTGCTCGCCGTACCCCTTGCCGGTGGAGTGGCACTTTTCTTAACCGAATTGTCGCCTGTGGTCCTGAGACCGATATTTAGTACGGCGATAGAGCTGCTCGCAGCAATTCCTTCGATAATCTACGGCATGTGGGGATTGTTTACCCTTGCCCCCCTGCTTGCAGACCATGTCCAACCCTGGATGACCGAACACCTGGGTTTTATCCCACTTTTCCAAGGACCTCCGATGGGAATCGGCATGTTCACTGCGGGTATAGTGCTTGCGATCATGATCCTGCCTTTCATGGCCTCGGTCATAAGGGATGTCTTTTTGATGACCCCGCAGGTACTCAAGGAGTCCGCCTATGGATTGGGCGCTACCACCTGGGAGGTGGTCTGGCAGGTGGTCTTTCCCTATGGCAGGAGAGGGGTGGTGGTGGGGCTCTTTCTGGGGCTGGGGAGGGCTATGGGTGAGACAATGGCCGTCACCTTCGTTATCGGTAATGCCCACGAATTGTCCTGGTCCCTGTTCAACCCTGCAAACACCATCGCCTCAACCCTTGCGAACGAGTTTACAGAGGCATCCGACAGGCTCTATCTTTCGGCCCTAGTCGAATTGGGTCTGGTCTTGTTCCTTATCACGTTTATTGTCCTCGGTCTTGCCGAATGGTGGCTGAAACATTCGGCCCCTAGGGAGAAGAGATGATGAGACCAAGATCGGTCCGTATCAGGAGATCCATAAACGTACTCGCCCTGGTCTGTTCCCTTGTGGCTGCCCTAATAGGCCTGGTATTCCTCATATGGATACTGGCTGAGGTGATTGTAAAGGGTGCTTCATGCATAAACTGGGATTTCTTTACCCAACTGCCGGTTCCTCCAGGGGAAGAGGGTGGTGGACTGGCCAATGCGATGCTAGGTACGGTCATCATTACAGTCGTTGCAACGCTCCTGGGGGTGCCCCTTGGGATATTGGCAGGTACATATCTGTCTGAATTTGGACGTAACAGGTTTGGAGATACCATTCGATTCTTATCCAATATCTTTGTCAGTGCACCATCAATTGTCATAGGTGTATTCGTCTATGCCATCCTGGTGGTCCCCTTGGGTGGATTTTCAGGACTTGCAGGCGGTGTATCCCTTGCAATCATAATGCTGCCCGTTGTTACCCGGACCACTGAAGAAATGTTACGTCTTGTACCCAACAGTGTCAGGGAGGCGGCCCTCGCCCTTGGGGCGCCCTACTGGCATGTAGTGTGGCAGGTGGTATATCGGAGTGCAAGGGCTGGTATGTTGACAGGGATCATACTTGCCATAGCAAGGGTATCCGGTGAAACAGCACCCCTTCTTTTTACGGCCTTAAACAGTCCTTATTGGCCTGAGGGTCTCATGGAGCCCATGGCAAATCTTACAGTTACCATTTTCAACTATGCCATGTCCCCCTATGATGACTGGCAGGTCAAGGCATGGGGGGCATCCCTGCTGATTATGCTGGCCGTGCTGGCCATGAATATAATTGCCAGGGTGTTCGTCCATAGGATGGGCAAATAGCTTGGCGTCCCAGGGGCGTGCTTCCATGCCCTTGGATGCGACATGTATGCGTGGATCGCATGAGGTTTTAGAGACAGATCTTTAAGGAATATCCATGTTGAGATCCCTGGCCACCCTCCTTGAGGGCAACGTTGTTATCTGGCAAGGGAGGGAGGCAGAGATTCCATGCAGCCCTTTCAGGATACGGATGATAGGGATGTTCCACCGTTTCCTGGCAGGCTTGAAGTTAGACGTGTGGCTACAGGAGATCCATGATGTTTCTTCCCCCTGAAGTGGCGGTCAAGATAAGCGTCCGCAATCTTAATTTTTATTATGGAAAGGTCCAGGCACTATTTGACAATAGTCTGGATATAGCCGAAAAGAAGGTGACTGCCTTTATCGGTCCGTCCGGGTGTGGAAAGTCTACCCATATCCGTACATATAATCGTATGTATTCCCTTTATCCTGATCACCGGGCGGAGGGCGAGGTCAAGATCGATGGCAAGAATATATTGGAAGACGATGTTGATCTGATCGATTTGAGGACCAGGGTGGGCATGGTCTTTCAGAAACCCACCCCCTTTCCCATGTCCATATTCGATAATGTAGCCTATGGCATCAGGCTGAAGGGCCGATTCAGCAAGTCCGAGCTGGAAGGCAGGGTGGAGCAGGCATTAAAGGACGCTGCACTATGGGACGAGGTAAAGGAAAATATACATACTATAGGAACCGCACTCTCGGGAGGGCAGCAGCAACGCCTATGTCTTGCCAGGGCCATCGCCGTTGAGCCGGAGGTAATACTCATGGATGAACCCTGTTCCGCCCTTGATCCGGTAGCTACCTATAAGATAGAGGATCTGATCGACCGTTTGAAGGAACGCTTTACCATCATAATCGTTACCCATAACATGCAGCAGGCAGCCAGAGTGTCGGACTATACCGCCTTTTTTTATTTGGGGCGGTGTGTGGAATTTGGTCCCACTGATCAACTCTTTACCAAGCCGGTCAAGAAGGAGACCGAGGACTATATCACCGGTCGTTTTGGATAGTCATGTCGATCATCACCATAGATGGCCCTGCAGGGGCCGGTAAGAGCACGGTCAGCAAGGAGCTGGCTCGCCGTCTCGGGTTTACCTACCTCGACACCGGTGCCATGTACCGGGCAGCGGCCTGGTTTGCCAGATCACGTGGTATAGACTGCCGGGATTCCAAGGCCGTTTCATCCATATGCCCTGATCTTGATATTCATTTCGAAGATCAGCGCATTCATGTTAACGGGAAGGATGTCTCACACTTGATACGCACCCAGGAAATGGATGCCTTGTCGTCGGCAATCTCCCGTATACCCGAATTGAGGGAGCAGTTGACCAGGATTCAGCGGGAAATGGGGCGGAAGGGAAACCTGGTGGCAGAGGGCAGGGACATGGGTACAGTGGTATTTCCGGATGCCGATTTCAAGTTCTTTCTTATGGCCTCAGCAGAAGAAAGGGCCATGAGGAGAAAAATTCAACTTGATAGTTCGGGTGAAAAAGTGTTATATGAAAATATATTGTTGCAAATAAAAGCTAGGGATCGGGCCGATGCCAACCGTTCCGTTGCCCCACTCAGGCCTGCTCCGGACGCTGAGATCATTGATTCTACCGGACTTGATGTCGATGATGTCATAGGAATAATGCTTGCAAAGATAAAAGGGAAATAGGTTGCCGAGTTAGTATGGAAAAGACGTTTCGTATTGATGAGTGCCTGGGGTTTATAGCCAACCGGCTGGTCAAGGTTTTTCACCGGGCATTCGATGAAAAGCTTACAGAATTTGGCCTGACCAGTGCCCAGTTCTGCGTGCTGGCAAAGTTGCTTGAAGAGGAGGGTCTTACCCAAACAGAGCTTGCCAACAGGTTGTATATAGAAAGTCCTACCCTGGTAAGGACCCTCGACAAGATGGAAGAGGCCGGTATCATAGAGCGCCGGCGTGACCCCAAGGACCGTAGGGCATACCACATATTCCTGCTGCCAAAGGGCAAAACCTTGAAGGATATGGTCCAGAAGGTGGGAAGACAGGTCCATGAAGAAGCTACCGATGGACTTACCAAGGAAGAGGTGGCAAATTTGAGGCTTTACCTATACAGGATCTGGAAAAATTTGGATAAGCCAAGGTCGTGATCCGAAAATTTTTTCCAAATTTAGATAGATATCTAATGTTTTGAGGTGAGATTTTGAGCAAAAAAATAAAATATCCCCGTCACTGGATTTTCCTGATTGCTATTCTTTCCTTTATCGGCTTGTTGCTCGGATCGTGCACCAAGCGAGGGGTCATAGTCACCAAGGGGGCCCCAGAGGAACGGGAAGGCTATCAGGGATGGATAATGCTGGGTGATGCCGACGGCTCTCATATATACAACGAACTTTGTACCAGGGATCTGGCCAGGATCATCTCCATGGCCTCTCTCGATCCTGACGAAGGCCAGCAGCTATCCAATGCCATTTGCGGTAGCGATCCCTCTCCGGCCAAGGCCAAGGCCTTTTATGATAGGCTGTCCGATCCCAAACGTGTGGATTTGTTCAAGGCCTTCGAGTTTTACGGTTATCATATAAACGGTTATGGGTGATAACCGCCCCTTGGCGGCCTGGCAGGCCGCCCATGCATCCCGGATTCTATACCGCTTGTCCCAATCCCAAACCTTCATGCGCCAGTAGCGTTGACACTGCATGGGGGTTTGAGCTTATTGACCTGCCGTATCTTCGGAAAATAGCCTTTTCATGGTCAGCGCATCGAGTGCAGCACTGCCGTCATCCGTATTGTCGAAATAAATAAATGTATTTCTGCCCCAATTGACAATAGTTTCCTTACATCCCATTAGCGATTCCTCTCCGTAGGAGCCGTGATAGAGGCTTCTAGGGCCATGGAGGCGAATATAGGCGGTATCAGATGTCGTCTTGAGGCTCATTGGGTAGCGGCCCGCGGTATCACTTACTACCCAGGTAATATTTCTCTCCTTGAATATCTTCCATACCTCGTCGCAGTGCCATGAGACATGTCTTGCCTCAAAGGCTGCGTTGATTTCGTGTGGCAATAGATCCAGGAACCTGATCAGCAAGTCCCGTTCATATTTCAGGCTTGGGGGTAATTGAAAGAGGCAAACGGCAAGCTTTTCTGATAGCAGTCTGGCGCTATGCCAGAATTTTTTGATGGATTCCCGCTCCACCTTCAGGCGCTTGATGTGGGTGATATATCTGGAGACCTTGACTGACCACAGAAAACCCGTCGGTGTGCGATCGTGCCAGCCATTCCATGTGGAATCAGGAAAGGACCTGTAGAAGGATGCATTCAACTCAACCGTGTCGAGCAATCTGGCGTAGGTTTCCAGGAACCTGCGTTTGGGCGTTCCTGGCGGATATAACCTGCCTAGGAAGCTTTCATAGTTCCATCCACTGGTTCCAATATGTACACTAGGGGCACCCACCTCAGGTCATGGAGAGGATTTTCTGCATAAGCTCGGTCAGGTCCTTCAATCTGAAGGGCTTACACAATACGGCATCAACTCCCTTTGCCGACAGATCCTGATCCTCGTATTGGGCCCCCCAGCCGGTAAGCAGGATGACCCTTGGCGGCTTTTGTTTTCCCTTTGCCGTGGCGGCCACATCCCATCCATTTATCCCGGGCATACCAAGGTCGGTAAGGACCACATCAAAATCGCCTTTTTCCAGAAAATTCACTGCCTTTCTCGAGTCGGTGAATCCCTCTACCTTGTGCCCCAGGCCTTCCAGCATAATAGTAAGGAGATCAACGATCTGTTCTTCGTCGTCCACGGCCAGAATCCTCAGTGGCGTCATGCATTTTTCCTCCTCTTTGGAAGGGATGCTAGAGGAAATTTCCTTTACCAGCGGCAACCGGATTTTGAATTTGGATCCTCTACCTACCTTGCTTTCTACGGTTATTATCCCGCCAGCGCTTGCGACAAGACCAAATGAAACACTGAGTCCCAGGCCCGAATTGCCAACATCCTTGGTTGTAAAATAGGGATCGAATATTCTGGCCTTGACCTCATCATTCATACCCGTTCCGGTATCCTGAATCTCGAGTTCGGCGTAAGACTCCCTCGTATGCGCCCGGAATGACAGTGTTCCGCCTGCTGGCATGGCATCTGTCGCATTAAATACTATGTTTGTAATGACCTCCCTGAGTTCTGAGGGATGCATTGCCACCCAGATATTTTTATTCAGATCCAATTTAATGTCAATTTTTATTCCTTCCCTTTCGCAATCATCCTTCCACTTGGGCCGTGTAAGCTCAAGGGTATCCTTCACCACAGCCGCAAGGTTCGCCTGAATCTTTTCATCCGTCTTATGGCCTTGGCCAAAGCCAGTAAAGGCCTGAAGCCTGCGTACTGAATGTGCACCATCGGTCACGGCCATTTCGATATTTTTGAGCCGTTTGAGCAGTTCTGTATCGTTAATGCTCATCTCTAGCAGTTCCACATTCCCCAGGACCGTGGCCAGAAGATTGTTGAAATCATGGGCCACCCCACCTGCCATGGAGCCAAGCGCCTTCAATTTTTCTGCCTGTAGCAGCTTTTCCGTGAGCTGTTTCTGCTCACTAAGATCATGAATGACCAGCATATAACCAAGTTCTTCACGTGCGTTTCCCTTGAGAGGATGCAGGAATATATCCGCTGGAAAGGTGCTGCCGTTTCGCCTCAACAGGTCCACACTGGTTATTTTGAACAGCCTACCGGCACGCAAGGCCTTTCTAAGCTCTGCATAATCGGCTGCATCCTTGAACAACTTGGAAAGATTGTTGCCAACGATATAGCCTTCCGGGGATGAGAATATCCTAGACAATGCGCGGTTGACATGGCGTACGGTGCCGTTTCTCTCCAGAAGGCAGATACCCTGGGGTGCCGATTCTATTACCTGCTGCATATAGGCCAGGGATTCCCTCAGCTCCTCGTTGATGTGTCTCAGTTCCGTGGTCTTTGAATCCACCAGGTACTGAAGTTGATTGTGGCTGGCTGCAAGCTTTTCATGCAGTTCAGTTGCCTGAAGCAGGTGTCCAATGACACCGGCAAGTATTACCAGGTCCCTGCGTCTGTTGAGTGGCATTGATACGGGCCACGAGGCACTCAGGTTTATAACACCCTGGCAGGCAAGGGGAAGACATGCCAGGCTTACCGGGGGATTTATCCTGGAGCCTGGAAGCTCGGGCAACGGTCCTTCCTTGCGGCTGTCCTCAACAAAGGCAGGTGTTTGGGATTCATAGACCTGCCAGGCTATACCATGCCCCCTCTTGAATGTGAGTTTTCGATTGTACCCTTGCTCGGGTGCACCGGGCAATATGTGCTCTATCCCCTTTGCTGCAACAAGTTTCAATATGTCGTCCTTGGAATCATAGAGCAGGATAGATGCGTTCTCGAAGCCGCTTTCCTCGATGAGGATATCGACCACGCTCTTACACGCCTCTTCACAGGAAAGCCCCTCTATTATGCATTCTGCCAGGCGAAATACGATACCCATGGCCTGCATTTCCTTCCACTTCTCTTCCCTAGCACGAAGGAATGCGGCTTTCAGTCTGTCCAAATTACATAGAGGGACCATGGCGCCGGTGTGTTTTGTTCCATGTTCTTCAATCGCCATGTCTCCCGCTCCCGTTAGGCCCGAAAAGGACGGCAAAGAAATCGGCTACGACCTTGTCCAGACCCCTTTCTGCGTCCGTAAATTGGCTTAGCTCCTCCTCGGATATCCCTGCAAGGGTCAAGACCTCGGAGGCAGGTACCTGGATAGCCCCGGGTGTGCCTGGTGATTCAAAGGATTTGGATATGAAGGATGCAATCTGTACGAGTGATGCCTCCCTGGTAAACTTGCCTGCCTTTGTGGGGTTATGGTGGTAAAGGATCACCTCCCTTACGGGATCCGGCAGGCCCCATCTGACTGCAAGCCATGACCCGATCGTCGTGTGAGGTGAGCCGGTAACCAGTTCCGCCTCGAAGAGGCTGAGGCCCGAGTTCCTTTGTTGCAGTATGATCCTTTCAAAATAATCATGCATGACACTTGCAATGACAAGCCTTCCCAGATCGTGTAACAGGCCGAATAGATAGGCCTCTTCCGTGGCTAGCCAGTCCATCTTGGCCGCCATGTTCCTTGAAAGTATTGCCGTTAACAGACAATGGCGCCAGAAACTCGGCACATCAAAGGACGGTGCGAAGTTCATTCCCTTGAACTGTTGCGAAAGGCAGGTGGTGAGACATATGTTCTTTACCTCCTCCATACCGATGAAGACTATCGCCCTGTCGATACTGTTGATTTTTCCCCTGAGGCCATAAAAGGCACTGTTGGCTATTTTGAGCACCTGTGAAGCTATGCTTGGGTCCTTTTCTATTGCCTTCGTCACGGCCCTGGGGGTACAGGATTCCTGGTTGAGTAACCCGAGTAGACGTACCAATGCAGAGTCGGGCGCCGGGAGTGATTCAAGCTCGAGTACTCTTTCCCGGATGTCCAGAAAGATCTCGTTAGAGAGCACTTCTTGTGAAATATCCGTACTGTTGTCCATGGATTCCATCTTTAAGCGCCATCTTTTTTATTTCATTGGTGCCCTTAAATCCTTTATCGGAAGGAGCGATTCAATACTCAAATGGTGATGGTTTACCTTAAGACAGATATGTACCCCATGGACGCTGCAATTATTTTTACATTGAGGTTGCCCTGCTGCGGCGTACTTGTTATAAATAAGCTATTCATGGAACCTTTATTCCATCTAAAAAACACATTCAGATTAAGTAAGGGGATATCTATAAAGGAAATTATGTTGTACAGCGTTGCTATTGTAAGGGGTCACCTGTTCCCCAAACCATATCCCAGGTTGAATTCTGTAAGGGTACCTGTTGAAATAAGCTCTTTTCTTTGTCGATGGTGGCGGCAGTTGTCTCCCATGGTGACCTGTCCACACCTTTAATTTCGATATACCAACAATATGCAGGCTTAAAGGCCGTGGACACGTAACATGTGTACCCGGCCTTTTTTTTGACGCCAACAAAGGGATCAAAATGGATTTTATGGGACGAGAACAATGATTAACCCGGATCTTAAACGATTCAAGGAACTGGCAGGGCAGGGAAACCTGATCCCGGTCTGCAGGACTATCGGAATGGATCTTGATACACCTGTATCCCTTTTTGCCAAGCTATGCAAGGATGAAAAGTATGCGTTTCTCCTGGAGAGCCTGGAAGGCGGGGAGAGATGGGGCAGGTACAGCTTCCTGGGGCTGGATCCATTCATCGTGTTCAGTTCCTCTGGCCAAGAGGTCCGTATCGAGAGGGATGGCAGGGTTCATCATATCCACACATCGAATCCATTAGAGACGCTACGGGGCCTGATGGGGGATTTCAGGCCGGCAGGCACCTCCGGTCTGCCCCGTTTTTATGGAGGAGCGGTTGGTTATCTAGGATATGATATGGTCCGTTTCATGGAGAGATTACCCAGGTTGCTTGAGGACAGGACAGGATTTAGTGATTCGGCCTTGATGTTTCCTCGCCTGGTATTGGTATATGACAACCTGAAACAGACCCTCACCATCATCGTCAATCTGTTGATTGATGATGGTTCCAGCCTCGAATCGGTTTACAGAGAAGGAGTTGGGTCGATAGATGAGATGATCCAAAGGATAGGCAGGGGATTGGACTATCAGGTGATACCGGCAAAGGCTAAGGTTACTACCCAGTTGGAACCTGAAATCGTCCAAGGCGATTTTGAGGACATGGTTGGCAAGGCCAAGGAGTACATAAAGGCAGGTGATATTATACAGGTGGTACTGTCCCAAAGATTCTCAGGCAGGAACCATATACCCACCTTTGATCTGTATCGTTCACTCAGGAGGATAAATCCTTCACCCTATCTCTATTATCTCAAAATGGCGGATGAGACCATTGTGGGTTCATCCCCTGAGATCCTTGTGAGACTTACTGCTGAAACCATCGAGGTCAGGCCCATTGCCGGTACCCGCCCAAGAGGCAGGGACGATGCAGAGGACAGGCGGTTGGAGCAGGAACTTCTTGCCGATCCAAAGGAAAGGGCCGAGCATCTCATGCTGGTGGATCTGGGCCGGAATGATGTAGGGAGAGTGGCCGAGCTGGGCAGTGTCCGCGTTGAGGACCTTATGACCATCGAACGTTACTCCCATGTCATGCACATAGTCAGTGGGGTAAAGGGAAGGCTTGCAAGGGGCAGGGACATGTTTGACGTGCTAAGGGCGTGTTTCCCGGCTGGAACCGTTAGCGGCGCTCCAAAGATAAGGGCCATGGAGATTATAGAGGAGCTTGAGCATTTTAGACGTGGCCCCTATGCCGGGGCTGTAGGTTATTTTGGGTTTTCCGGGAACATGGATCTTGCTATCACCATAAGGACCCTGTGTCAGAAGGCAGACATGCTGTATCTGCAGGCGGGGGCGGGTATCGTGGCAGATTCCGATCCTGCCAGGGAGTGGGAGGAAACCATCAACAAGGGAAAGGCCCTTATGCGGGCACTGAAGGCGGCGGAAGGGATGGATTGACAACCTTTGTGTTTCGATGGAATCCGGATTTCAAGGACAAGGCACATGATAGTTATTATAGATAACTATGACTCCTTCACATACAATATCGTCCAGGCAATAGGTGAGCTTGGGGCCCAGATGAAGGTGGTCAGAAACGATGAGATCACAGTTGACCAGATCGAGGGATTAGAGCCAACGCATCTATTGGTGTCACCTGGTCCGTGTACACCCGAACAGGCGGGCATCTCGGTGGAGGCGATTAGACGGTTTGCCGGAAGGCTCCCGATCCTTGGGGTATGTCTTGGACATCAATCCATTGGTGCGGCTTTTGGTGGACGGATAATCAGGGCAGACAGATTGATGCACGGCAAGACCTCCATGATCAGACACGATGGCAAGGGCTTATTTCACGGGCTTGCCAACCCGTTCGAGGCCATGCGGTATCATTCCCTCCTGGTGGAGGAGGATAGTCTTCCCACCTGTCTGGTGGCAACGGCCTGGTCTGGGCAGGGCGAGCTCATGGGGATTCGTCACCGGGAACTGCCCATAGAGGGGGTACAATTCCATCCTGAATCAATCATGACCCCTGAAGGCATTAAATTGCTCAAAAATTTCGTGGAGATGTAGATGGAGGCAATAAGACAGGCCATATCCCTTCTGGTAGATGGTATGGACATGACGGCAGACAATATACGCCCGGTCATGGAAGAGATAATGGATGGGAGGGCCACTCCTGCCCAGATCGGCGCTTTTTTGACAGCGCTTCGGATCAAGGGGGAGACAGTTGAGGAGATAACCGGCGCTGCCCTGGTGATGCAGGAGAAGGCGATAAGGATAGATCTGTTATCGCGGCCAGGGGAGAAATTGGTAGATACATGTGGTACCGGGGGCGATGGAGCAAGTACCTTTAATGTCTCCACCACTGCGGCCTTTGTCGTGGCAGGGGCGGGTATAAAGGTCGCAAAGCACGGTAACAGGTCGGTGTCAAGCAGATCGGGTAGCGCCGACGTACTGGAGAAATTGGGGGTAAGGCTCGATATTCCACCGGAAAGGGTGGCAGCCTCCATTGAGCAGGTAGGTATAGGTTTTCTGTTTGCCCCGACCCTGCATCCTGCCATGAAACATGCCATTGGGCCCAGAAGGGAAATAGGTATAAGGACGATTTTCAATATCCTTGGGCCCCTGACCAACCCTGCCAGGGCGAATATACAGGTGTTGGGGGTGTTTACGGGAGGGTTGGTAAGGCCCTTGGCCGAAGTGCTTGGGCACATGGGTCTCGAAAAGGCATGGGTGGTGCACGGCGAAGGCGGACTTGATGAGATAAGCTTGCTGGGAAGCACAAGGGTGGCCCAGTGGGACGGAACAGGGGTGAGTGAGTTTACTATAAATCCGGAGATGGTCGGCCTCGCCACTTGCAGGCCCGAGGACTTGGCAGGTGGCAGCCCTGATGAAAACGCCATCATCCTCCGGGAGATCCTGCAAGGGAAAAGGGGGCCCAGGCGGGACATGGTCTTGATGAACGCTGGCGCAGCCATATTCCTGGCAGGTAAGGCCGGAGACCTTGGCCATGGCATCGATGAGGCCCGAAGAAGCATAGATTCAGGAGCCGCCATGTCAAGGTTAGACGAATTGATAAGGTTTTCACAATCTGCGTAGGTGCTGGTGTGACCGATGACTATACTTGATACTATCGTTTCCCATAAGAGACACGAGGTGGCAAATGCCAAGAAGAGGGGCTTGATAGGTCCTGAAAGGGATGTCCCGGGTCACAGAGGTTTTCGTGATGCCCTGGTTCAAGACCATGGACTCAGTATCATCGCGGAGGTCAAGAAGGCATCCCCTTCAAAGGGCCTGCTATGCCCTGATTTCAATCCGAAGGCCCTGGCCCTGGACTATCGATCAGGCGGAGCTGCTGCGGTCTCGGTACTCACTGACCAGAGATTCTTTCAGGGAGATATCAGATACCTGGCACTGGTTAAGGAGGAAGCAGATCTTCCTGTCCTTAGAAAGGATTTCATCATAGACCACTTCCAGATAGAGGAGGCGCGTGTATGGGGGGCCGATGCTGTATTGCTTATTGTGGCCATCCTTGAGGACAGCCAGTTAAATGAGTTCATGGCCCATGGGAGGGAGCTCAGCCTTGACTGCCTGGTTGAGGTCCATGACCAGGCCGAGGCCGAGCGTGCGTTGAAGGCAGGGGCGGATCTCATAGGGGTCAATAACCGCAATCTTGCTGATTTTACAGTAGATCTCAATACGACCTTTACCATAAGGCAACAGGTGCCCCTGGATGTGCCTATGGTCAGTGAAAGCGGCATATCCACCAGGGACGATATAGAAAGCCTGGCAAGGGCAGGGGTTCAGGCCGCCCTTATAGGCGAATCCCTGGTAAGGGCAAAGGACAGGATAAACAAGCTAAAGGGTTTCTTGCTGTAGCCGGATAGCCCTTAGATCTACACAATTTTTGGCAGAAAGATGCATACCATCAGGATAAAGATCTGCGGCATTACCGATCCTGTTCAGGCGGTTGAGATAGCAAGGGCAGGGGCCCATGCAATAGGTTTGGTTTTTGCCAAAAGTCCCCGAAGGGTCTCGATAGAAACCGCCAAGGAGATAGTGAAGGTCTTACCCCCGATGGTCCAGGCAATTGGTGTATTCGTGGATGAAGCCCCCGAGAGGATTAGGGAGACAATGGATTATTGCGGGCTGGATATGGTTCAGCTACACGGAGACGAATCACCAGAGACGTGCAAAGCTCTTGCTCCCAGGGTTATCAAGGCAGTTCGCATAAGGACGTCCGTGGATCTGGAAGGCATTCAGCGTTTTAAGCCCTTTGTACGGGGATTCTTGTTGGATGCATGGTCCCCACAGGCCGTGGGCGGGACAGGGGAAACGTTCGATTGGTCAATAGCCATAGAGGCCGGGAGGAGACTTGAGCGTCCAGTGATCCTTGCAGGGGGGCTTTGTCCTCAAAATGTTGCCAAGGCCATAGAACTGATCAGGCCCTGGGGAGTGGATGTAAGCTCCGGGGTAGAGGACAAACCCGGTGTGAAAAACCTTGCAAAGGTGAAGAGTTTTATAGACGAGGTAGAAGGACGATGAAAGGTTGGTTTTCATCGATTTAAATGAAAATTATCAAAAAAATTTTTACAGGGGAAGAGAAATTGAAAGGATCCTTATCCAAACCCGATTCTAGGGGACATTTTGGCATTTTTGGTGGAAGGTATGTGCCTGAAACCCTTATGCCAGCATTGCAGGAGCTTGAGAGGGCATACAAGGCCGCCCGCAGGGACTCTACCTTTAAAAGGGAGTTAAACGGCATACTCAAGGATTATGTAGGACGCCCGACCCCCCTTTACGAGGCCAGGCGTCTGGGCGAGGCGCTGGGTGGCATAAGGGTCTTCCTCAAGAGGGAGGACCTTACCCATACAGGGGCCCACAAGATCAACAACACTATAGGCCAGATCATATTGGCTAGGCGGATGGGGAAAACCAGGATCATTGCCGAAACCGGGGCTGGCCAGCATGGTGTGGCAACGGCGACCGCTGCCTCGTTGATGGGACTGAAATGCGAGGTGTACATGGGCCGCAAGGATACAGTGCGCCAGGCCATGAACGTTTTCCGCATGGAGTTGACCGGTGCAAGGGTAATACCGGTGGATTCAGGGACAATGACCTTGAAGGACGCAATAAATGAGGCAATAAGGGACTGGGTGACCAATGTGGCCAATACCCATTATATCATTGGTTCCGTGGTGGGGCCTCATCCGTATCCTGTGATGGTCCGGGATTTCCAGAGCGTGATAGGCAGGGAGGCCAGGGCCCAGATCAAGCGGGTTACAGGTCGTCTGCCAGACGTGATAGTAGCGTGTGTGGGAGGAGGCAGTAATGCCATGGGCATATTCTATCCCTTCAGCAGGGATGAGGAGGTTAGGCTCATAGGGGTGGAGGCCGCTGGAGAGGGTATAGATACAGAACACCATTCAGCCACCCTGACCGTTGGAAATCCTGGTGTCTTGCACGGGACCATGAGCTATCTCCTTCAGGACAAATGGGGGCAGATAAAGGGTGCCCATTCCGTGGCTCCAGGCCTGGATTACCCGGGGGTTGGACCTGAGCACAGTGCCTTCAAGGATAGTGGTCGCGCCGAGTACGTGGCCGTTGACGACGAAGCGGCGCTCAAGGGCTTCAGGCTCCTTTCAGAGACGGAAGGCATAATCCCTGCCCTGGAAAGCGCCCATGCAATCGCCTACCTAGAGTCGTTGGCCTCAAGGCTCAAACGGGGAAGTATAGTCCTTGTCAATCTCTCTGGAAGGGGTGACAAGGACGTGGAGACGGTGGCAGAGATTTTCAAAGGGAGGACAGCCTGATGAACCGTATCGACAAGATGTTTTCCACTCTTAGAAGGAGGAACGAGGCCGCTCTCATTCCCTTTGTTACTACCGGGGACCCGGATCTGCCTTCTACAGAGGCCATATGCCTAGAGATGGCAGAAAAGGGGGCTGACTTGATCGAGCTGGGCCTTCCCTTCTCGGATCCCCTGGCCGATGGTCCTACCATTCAGGCGGCCAGCCAAAGGGCATTGAAAAACAATATTACTCCCCTGGACCTTTTCGAAATGGTGGCACGCATACGGCGTAAGACCGGCATCCCGTTGGTGCTGATGGGATATTTCAACCCTGTCTACCGGTACGGGCTTGAAAGGTTTGCAAGGGATGCTGCCGAGGCAGGCCTCGATGGTACCATCATTCCTGATCTTCCCCTTGAGGAGGCAGGCTCATGGATAAAGGCTGCAAAGACGGCAGGCCTTGCCAATATCCTTTTGGTTGCCCCCAATACCCCGGAAGCCAGGTTGGAAAGGATTGCCAAGGCCACTTCCGGGTTTCTTTACTATGTTTCGGTAACCGGTATCACCGGTGCCAGGACGACCCTACCGGACAACCTGGCCCAGGGGCTTCAGGCCGCCAAGAGGCACTGCAGGAAGCCCGTTGCAGTGGGCTTTGGCATATCCAGGCCGGATCAGGTTGAAATGCTTTCTCAGGTTGCCGATGGCATCATAGTGGGAAGCGCTATCGTGAGAATTATTGAAGAAAACACCGTTTCAGATGGATCGATCCCTGGCAGGGCACTTGAGGCCAAGGGAAAAGTAGGTGATTTTGTGAAAGAATTAAAAAGTGCCACATTGAGGAGCTGATGCCCTGGATGGTTGGGAGCATTTCCATGTCTTTTACAAAAACAGGGCGTTCCGGTTTGAAAAAGGGCAGGCTGCCGTGTAGGGACCATGAAGACAACCAGCGAGGGTGAGAGCTGTGTGTTTTCATGCCGGGGGGATCCTCATCGTACCGATGGGTAAGGGCACGCATGAAGACACGACATACATGAAAAGGTAGTACCTTGTCCTTCAAGAGAGTCCTCAATATAATCTTTTACAGGGAGCCCAATGACCGGATTGATCTTTTCAAGATCTTTCCCAGGTTGAAGCGGTTTTTCAAGAGACGACGGCTCCATTTCCTCATAAGGACCATAGGTGACCTTGTCTTCGCCTTTATCATACTGGTTGGCCTTTTTGGGCCACAGGATCCTGGGCGTAACTGTATCCTGTTTCTGTCGTGGGGACTTTGGTGGCCAACGGTTGTCCTGAGTTGGTTCTTCGTTGGCAGGATGTGGTGTGGCTTTTGTCCCTTTCCAGGGGCAGGGAGAATTGTTCAGCGTCTAGGGCTTACCTTCAACCTTCCGATTCCTCCGGCCCTGAGAAGATACGGTATCCACTGGTCAGTGGCACTGCTTGCGCTCATTATCTGGATAGAGGAATCTACCGGGATAAAGGAATCCCCAAGGGGGACTGCCCTGTTGCTACTGGCGATACTTTCAGGCGCGACGTTCAGTGCGGTCTTTTTCCCGAAGCAGGCATGGTGTAGGTATCTGTGTCCCATGGGCCGTTTGATTGGTGTTGCGTCCACGCTTTCACTCACAGAATTCCGTCCCGATCACGAAAAATGCCGGACCTGTAAAACCTTTGCCTGTAAACGGGGGGCCGAAGGTATTCCAGGTTGCCCGGTCTATCTGGGTGCCTTCAACGTGAGAAACAACCTGGATTGCCTTGTATGTGGCCATTGCATAGAGCTTTGTGACAAGGATTCTCCCCAGTTGAATCTCAGGAATCCGTTCACCGAACTTATAACAAACAAGGGCAGGTTCATAACCTGTTCATATATAATCCCTTTCCTCATGGGGTCTCAACTAACGAGATTCTTTGAGGACGGCGGCCTTGCCATACATGCCAGATACGCATCTGCCTGGCCTGGCCAGATGATAATATATTCAGCGGTAATGGTTGCAGGGTTTCTCTATGCCCATTCGTTCATACGTTTTGGTGCAAACCTGTTTGGTATCACCGAAGACGAGCTGTTTGGGAAATTTTCCCCCATGGTGCCTATCTTTGTCCCCATGGCATTTGCCGGTGAACTTGCCTATCGACTCGGTTATGCCTTTACCTCTGCCCAGGACTTCCTTCCCACAATGGGCAGGCAATTTGGTATAGGCTGTCTGGAGGAGTTGGGTTTTCATGTCCCGACGTGGGCATATCCTGCAATTGACCTTCCCGTTATGACAATAGGAACGATTGCAGGGTTATTCGTCTTGCATGAATTTGTAAACGAGGATTTTGAAGGGCTTGTATCCGTCAGTCGTTACCGGGCAATCCAGGTGTTGATACTTCTAATGGCCTGCTCGTATCTGTTCCTGATGGGAACCACTTGGCGGATCTGATGGTTGTCCAGGCAGGCGGTTTCACCCCTTAGCTATCGCCGCTTAGCTATCGCCGCGGCCAATCCTGCCCTCGGGATCCTCTGCCAGTCTACCTGTCTTGCCCTCTTGGATGGCCTCCCTTGCCAGCCGGTCTGCCTCCTCGTTCTCCCTGTGCCCCGCATGTCCCCTTACCCACTTCCAGCTTACCCTGTGTCTTTGGCACAACTGGTCCAGGCGCTCCCAAAGATCCCTGTTCTTGACCGGTGTCTTGTTGGCAGTAAGCCAGCCTCTGGATTTCCAGGGACCCATCCACCGGGTTATTCCTTGCCTTACGTAGTTGGAATCGGTCGTAACGGTTACCTTGCACGGGCGTTTAAGTGCCTCGAGAGCCCTTATGGCCGCAAGGAGTTCCATCCTGTTGTTGGTTGTATTGGAAGACCAGCCCTTGAGCCTTTTTTCATGATGTCCATAGCGCATGATAGCCCCCCATCCACCAGGTCCAGGATTACCGGAGCAGGCTCCATCCGTGTATATTTCAACCATCTTCAGACATCCCACCTGCCCGTAAGTCCCCTGTACGCCTGCCGGTGTAGATCGTTACGATGCCCATGGTAAGCGGCCAGTACCTTACCTGCCTGAAGCCCACCTTTTCCATTAATTTCGCCACCGTCTTAGGCGCAGGGAAGGCATCTATGGACTCTGCCAGGTACCTGTAGGCCTCTTTGTCCCCTGATATAATTCCGGCAGTGAATGGAAGGATGTTATGCAGATAAAATTTGTAGATCGGACGAAACAGTGGGTTATCAGGGCGTGAAAATTCAAGGATTACAAGTTTTCCTCCGTATTTCAGCACCCTGAACATCTCCTTGAGGCCCTTTTCCAAGTTGCCAAGGTTTCTCACACCAAAGGCAACGGTAATGCCGTGGAATGTCTTTCCTGGCAGTGGTAATTCCTCTCCGTCACCGCAAATGATATTGATTCCTTCCCTGCCTTTTGTCCTGCTAGCCCCGAATTGCAGCATGTCATAACAGAAGTCAACCGCAGCGACTTGACACCCATGCTGCCTGATCAATTCGAGACTCAATGGAAGGGTCCCAGCGCATAGATCCAGGATCGGTCCCGAAGCAAATCCGGTAAGTTCCCTGGCGGCTATACGTCTCCAGTAATGATCCACGTAGCAGCTTAAAATGGAATTGAGCAGGTCATATTTCGGAGAGACCGATGAAAATTTATCCTTGACGAAGTATTTTTTCCTGTTTTCCTTGAACAGCACCATCTTTATCCCCCTATAAAGGTAATATGCCTGTTCAAGGGGGCGGAGCATGCATCTACCAGAAGTTCAAAAAAGCGCTCAAGGCCCCTCTGTTTTTCCGCGGTGAACTCCAACTCTATCCCCTTCAGATAACTTAGGCATTGGGCTGGAGACATAGGTATTCTACCTGCCACTTGTTGGCTGATTTTCTTTAGCTCCATCTGCCCGACGTTATAACATTGTAGGAGGCGCTGCTTCAGTGACAGGACCAGCTCTGCCCTGTCTGTCCAGCATTCCTTCCTAACCGCCCACACAGCAAACACAAAGGGCAGCCCTGTCTGCTCGAGCCATATCTCGGCAAGGTCAAAGTGAAACAATCCATTCTGGTCCCGTAGCCTCAGTGCCTCGTCCCCTATGGCCAGGTAGGCCCCAGCCTTGTTGTTTTGCATGAAGTCACGGAATTTTCCGGTTTCGTAACGCGGTCTAAGGCCATAAAAAAGTTCCAGTATAAGCCTTAGCAGGCTGACCGATGTAGCTGATTGTGGCGTGAGATAGATAAGGGCCGATCCCAGGGCATTCAAGGGCCTTTTGCTGAACAGGGTTACACTGTTAACTGCCCCAGTGGCACTTATGCACAGATTTGGAAGGAGCAGATAACGATCGCTGTTGAGTCCATAGGAAAAGGAGGATATGATCCCTGCATCTATTTCCCCGCGCAGCAGCTTTTCATTCAATAGGGTAGGATAGCCCTCCAGTACAGACCATCCTTCAAGTGGCCCCATCTCCTTCCAGGGTATATAGATATGGGATGTGTTTATGTAATTGACCATACCTAGGATGCATTTCCTGTCCATAGTCCCTGGAATCTCCCTCCGTGCACATTCAGAACCGGCCATCATCCCCTTCTTCCACTATCATGGCCCTAGCAGCCTGCTTCCTGGCCGTATCAAGAACCAGAAAGTCCATAATCTCCGAAGAGGAAAGCTTTCCAGGCTGTACGACGAGGAATGCCGCCTTCTTGCCCCTTTCCAGGGTTCCATACATCATATCAAGACCAATGGCCCTGGCTCCGCCCAGGGTAGCGGCCTCGAATATGGCCTCGGTGGACAGGCGTGGATCCGTTGCCGCCAGGGCAGCCATTTCTTCGAATATAGACAATCTATCGTTACTTGCGTAGCTATCGGTTCCAAGTGCCATGTTTACGCCAACCCTTTTGAGGTCAAACGCCTTGGGAAACCCCACCCCTATATGCATATTACTTTTGGGGCATAGGCATACAGAGGCATGGCTTCGGACCAGTATCTCGATATCGGCCGGGTCCAGATGGACACAATGGACACAAATAGTCCGGCTATCAAGGAGTCCAAGTCTGTCCAGATAGCGTACAGGGGTTGTCCGCGGTATTTCATAGTCAAGAGGCCAGTGGCCCCTTTCCTCAATCAGCTCCCTGATCGGCCCTGACCCTGAATAGAGGAAGTCGATTTCTTCGGAGGATTCGGCAACGTGAATGGAAAAGGGCAGTCCGTTGTGATGGTTCCATGCCTTTATGAGTTTCAGGGCATCAGGGGTTACCGAGTAAAGGGAATGGGCGGATAATGCGAAATTGAAATCATTATGTGGCGATCCATTCCCTGCAATGCCCAACGCGCTGTTCAGTAGTCTCTGCAGGCCTACAAGATCGTCACCCTTGGGCGCAATGACCTCGTGAAAGAAGATGCCGCTGAAAGGCCAGTAGGTGCTGCTGGCACCGGCCAGATCTGGCACAAGGCCTGTATTGCCCGTATCAGCCAACACCCCTGTTCCGTCTTCCACGAGTTCAATTGCCGCCGCTTCGATTGCGGCCAGTGCCTCCCGATGATCGATCCGCTCCCTGGCAGTTATCAAGCGCCTTACCCATGTGACAAAGGAACCGGACGACGGAACGAGATTCCTTAGTGGTGACAATTCCAGGTGACTGTGGGCATTTATAAGTACAGGTGTGATAATGGCTTCGCCGTGATCAATGATCTCCCCGAGATAGCGGGAGCGTATCGAGGTGGCACGGGCCACGTCTACGATTTTCCCGCCAAAGGTTACAAGCCCGCCGTATTCTATGGGAGGACGGTCAACTGGTACTACCCACTTGGCTATATGCAACCTGAGTGCCTGGTCGCTATACACGCTGCTTGTCAAGTTCCTGTCCCTGTATCCCTGCCAGGGTATAGTCCATCAATCTTTGCCTGGGTTCAAAGCCGGCTCCACGAACGAAGTGGCGGATCTCCCTTTCCGAAAGACGGTGGCTTACCCCTGTGGCAGCTACGACATTTTCCTCGATCATGGTGCTTCCAAAGTCATTTGCCCCAAAATACAGGGCAATCTGGGCGATTTTAGGCCCCTGGGTCACCCAAGATGCCTGAATATTGGCTATGTTGTCCAGAAATATTCTTGAAATGGCCAGGGTTTTTAGATATTCGTACGCCGTAGCCGGCCTGACATCGATGGCCGTATTCCTGGGTTGGAATGGCCATGGTATAAATGCCGTAAATCCCCCTGTGCGATCCTGCAGCTCCCTGATTTTCTTGAGATGTTGAATCCTGTCCCGGACGGTCTCCACGTGGCCGAACATCATTGTGGCGGTGGTTTTAAGCCCAAGTTCATGGGCCTTTTCCATGACATATAACCACTGTTCACTGGTTGCTTTCCTCGGCGCTATCTGTCTTCTTACCCTGTCTACCAGGATTTCTGCACCACCCCCTGGAATGGAATCAAGACCGGCTGCAATCAGGCGTTTGAGCACATCCTCCACCGAATATCCAGATATCTGTGAAAAATGCCAGATCTCAGGTGGAGAAAAGCAGTGGCAGTGAACCCCTGTCTTTTTTATGAATCTTAGCATGTCTTCATAGAATGAAAGGGGAAGGTCGGGATGAAGACCACCCTGAAGCAATACCTGCGTGCCTCCGAGGGCCTTCGTCTCCTCTATCTTTTTGGCAAGCTCGTCCCTGCCCAAGACGTAACCCTTTTTGTCTCCAGGGGCACAAAAATATGCACAAAACTTGCAGCCTGATATGCATTCGTTGGTGTAGTTAATATTTCTATCAATTATATAGGTTACTACGGGTTCGGGATGAAGCTGTAATCTGGTTTCATGTGCCAGTTGCCCAAGCGTGTTGAGATCCGCTTTTTCATAGAGGTCAAGGGCATCGTCCGGCTCAAGACGCTTTCCAGCCCTTATTTTTTTGAAAGCTCGATTATCCATGTTTTCTGCCGTAGGATTTGGTCATTTCACTGGATATGACCGGGAAGAAATAGGGAATGGTCTTTATCAGGAGTCGTTTTGCCAAAGGAGACTGCCATGGAGGGATACATCAATAGCTTGTTCAAACCGTGTTATAGAGTGTATCCCTTTCCACAGGTTCTCTGCCGGCCTGTCGGATTAGATGCTCTATCTCGCTCCTGGATATTGCCTGGGCGGTCTCTCCTCCTGCCATATGGGTGATTTTCTCTTCCATCACCGTTCCATCTAGGTCATCTGCTCCAAAGGAAAGTGCAATTTGTGCTACCTTGGGGCCAAGCATCACCCAGTAGGCCTTTATGTGAGGGAAATTATACAAGATGAGCCTGGCAACCGCGATATTCCTGAGATCCTCTATGCCACCAGTAGGTGCAAGATCATCAAGGGCCGTATTCTTGGGATGAAATGCCAGTGGTATGAAGCACATGAAGCCACCTGTTTCTTCTTGCGCATCCCTCAAGGCTAACAAGTGCTCCACCTTTTCCTCCGGTGATTCTATGTGCCCATAAAGCATGGTGGCATTGGTTTTGATGCCTATTCTGTGCGCGGTCTTGGCTACCTCTAGCCATTCCCGGCCTGACAACTTTTCCGGGCAGAGTCTTTCCCTTATTCTGTGGCTGAAGACCTCTGCTCCACCTCCAGGTATGGACCCAAGGCCTGCATCCCTGAGATCCTTCAGGGTATCTGCGACGGTTTTTCCTCCCTTGGCTGCAATGTGGGCTATCTCTACACACGTAAAGGCCTGGATATGTATCTCTGGTCGTTCTTTCTTTATGGCCCTCAGCATTTCCACATAATATTCATAGGGAAGATCGGGATGTATGCCGCCGACTATGTGCACCTCCTTGACTGGTTCGTCCTTTCTTTCCCTTATCTTTTCGACTACTTCGTTGATATCCATCTCATAGGCCTGCGGATGGCCCTTTTCCTTTCCAAATGCACAGAATTTGCAGAGATTCATGCAGACGTTTGAGTAATTTATGTGTTGATTGTAGACATAATAGGCCTGATTGCCGTTTAGGCGTTCCCTGACCATGTTGGCAAGAAATCCAATGAGTGGAATGTCCTTGCTGGTATACAATCTTAGTCCGTCCTCCCGGTTGAGCGGGATATCCTCCTGTACCTTTCGATATATTTCCCAAAGGCCTGCGTCTTTAATGGCCGTTTCCATACGATCTTTTGTCTCCTCTCGTGGATGAAATTTCAGTCCAGCCTTTTCAGGATGGGTTTGTCCAGGGCCATGGATGGATTCCCCCGGGGGAAGCCCGGTCTTTTGTCAGTAACCATGGAGACGTACCTAGTCGCCTGGTTGGTCAGTACCGGGTCATGCCGCCAGGCAGGGCCACTTATTGGGGGCTCATTGTGTTACGGAAGCTGGCTTTTCAGGGGCCTTGTATTCAGCCTCATCACCTTCAGGGGCGGGTTGTACGTCCTTGATAAGGATCTCAAATTTTAATATTTGGCCGGAAAGCGGATGGTTAAAATCAACCATGAGCGCTCCGTCCATTATGGAGCGCACGATGGCCGGTCGTTTGATCCCGAACTCATCTGGCGCCTTTATCACCTTGCCGACATCGACTTCACCGGAAATCCGCTCTGAGGCCACCAGGACCTGTTTCTTGGGGTCGTAAACCCCGTAGGCATATTCCGGCGGCACAGTCACTACACGTTGATCCCCGGGCCCTAGCCCGACTATGGCCTCTTCAACCGGTGGTGGAAAATCTCCCTTACCACAGATGATGGCCACTGGCCCACCAGATTTTTCCGACGAATCAACCACCTTACCCGTGGCTAGCCTGACCTTGTATTCCATGAGTACCACCATGCCAGGAGCTGCCTTCATTTTTCCTGTGTCGGCATTGCCGGTTTTTTCCATTGGATGTGTAGTGGAGATGTCCTTTGGCATATTCAAATCGGTGTGTTTGTTCATAGGTCTGTTTTACTGCCATTAAGACAATTTCTTTTGTGGCTGTTTCCCCATGCCTAATTGGACCGTTTCTTGGCCGGTATCGGAATCTTCATAAAAGAGATTCCCTCGTTGCGGAGGATCTTCTCTTCCTGTTTCGTGGCGATGCCTCGAATGTTTTTTGGCTCGGTTACACCGTAATGCATCTTCAAGGCCTCTTTGGCAAAGTCAGTCCCGACATCCACCGTATTGTTTTCGATGACCGAGTAAAGTCTTTCCATTACCTTCATGAGGGAAGAGGCGGAATCTAGACCATCACCTGCAGTTTTCCCGGTCCGTACGGCCACTGCTGAAAAGGCCTTCTCGATGTGGTTGCTGCCACAAACAGGGCAGGCAAGCAAACCCTCGTTTTTTTGTTTTTCAAAGCTAAAGCTGTCCTTGAACCAGGCTTCAAAAACATGGTCCTTTTCACATCGCAGATCGAACGCAATCATGATGCCTTAGAAATAGCATTTTGTTAATCATGATGCAATCTGCTTCTATTATCTAGACGTGAAAACCTTTTTTTGCTAAATAGATAAAGGTGGTCGAGTAATCTTAGCAGGTTTTTTGACAATCGGGAACTTCGTTCAAAGGCAGGGCACACTGGAGAAAAGGCCTTGGCACCTTGCTGGATTTTCAAAGGCTGTTCTTGCCTGCAATGAAGCTATTGGACAAAAGGACTATTGTGGATCCTTGTGTCTCCCCTGTCTTTGCAGGTGCGTAACGTTCCCAAATGAATGCCTGCCAGGTATGGGCACATTTTCGTGGCAACCTGGCCAAGGAGAGGTTGGAGATGGTTACTAGCTCTTTTGTGTCAATGGTCAGTTCCTTGGTGTGTACTTTTTTTCTATCCCTTGCCTTTGTGGCCGGTTCAGTAGCCAATGCCGGTATCTGGGAAAAGATAAACAAGGTATCGGGGGCCATCGGTCTTCGTGAGAGTGCCAACGGTACCGTTGCTACACCGAGCAATGACGAGATCTCCGATGGTCTTAGGCAGGCCCTTGAAGTGGCTGCCTCAAAGGCAGTTGAGCAGGCCTCGTCCAGGAGGGGTTTTTTGAAAAATCTCGATATTCACATACCGCTTCCAGGTTTTCTCAATAGACCTGTCCAGCTCCTGAGGAAGGTTGGTATGGAGCCCCAGGCGGACTCCATTGAAATAGCAATGAATAAGGCCGCAGAGGAGGCATCTTCCCAGGCCCTTCCGGTTTTTACAAAGACTATAAGGTCTATGTCATTTGAAGATGTCCAAAAGGTCTGGAAGGGCGGTGATAGCGCTGCGACCGGTTACCTGATGGCGCATACTCGTGGCGAGCTCTATGAAAGATTCGTCCCGATAGTGCAGCAGGCCATCAACCAGGTGGGGCTTGTATCCATTTATCATTCCTTTGCGAGACAGCCCGGGGTTGAGGCGGCCATAAACGGGACACGCTTTGATTTGAACGAATATGTCACCAACAAGACATTGGACGGCCTGTTCAAACTACTTGCACAACAGGAGAAAGAGATAAGGGAGAACCCTGCGGCCAGGACTACAGAGCTCCTGAAGAGGGTATTTGGAGGACATTGACGGCAAGAATCCTTCACGGCTCGAAGTTAGGCCGCGATTCAGGATAATTGCCAAGGGATTGCCCTGGTGGGTGTGTGGCCTTTTATACTGTTATAGGTGTACCTGATAGGAGGATTTTGATGGAAAATATGTTGGACAGTGCAAGGATATGGCTTGTTGCATACTCAACCAAGGTTCTTGCCGCGATATTGGTATTTATTGTGGGTAAATGGATATCCAGAAAGATTGCAAGCCTCGTCGGCAGGATCATCACACGGAACAACGTGGATGTCACGTTGATTCCCTTCTTTGAGAGCCTGACATATTATTCCCTGCTGGTCCTCGTTGTAATAGCTGCTGCCTCTCAATTGGGGATCAACACCACATCGTTTCTGACGATTGTTGGTGCTGCAGGCCTTGCCATAGGCCTTGCACTAAAGGATTCCCTTTCCAATTTTGCCTCAGGGGTCATGCTCATTTTGTTCAGACCATTCAAAGTAGGGGACGTGGTATCGGCAGGAGGTGTTACCGGCAAGGTGGTGGCCATCAGTATCTTCAATACAATACTGTTCACCCCTGACAATCAAAAGATCATCGTTCCTAATAGCAAGATTACAGCAGATGTCATTACAAATGTTACTGCCAATGATACCCGGCGTATCGACCTCGTTATAGGCATCGGGTATGATGACGATATCGATGCCGCCAGGCAGATACTTAGCCGGCTTATTGCTGAGGACAAACGTATACTTCCAGAGCCTGAAGCAGTTATCGCCCTTTCAGAACTAGCCGATAGCAGCGTCAACTTCGTAGTGAGACCATGGGTCAAGGGAAGCGATTACTGGGACGTTCGTTTTGATCTCACCGAGAAGATAAAAAAGGCCTTCGACGAGGCCAACATAGGCATACCATATCCTCAGCAGGACGTGCACCTGTATGTAGAGAAGTATACGCCGGCCGCTTAGGCAGGGATAATGCCTTCCAGTGCCTGGATCAAGATGCAGAAAACTTCTTTTCGAGAAATTCGCATTCCTTTGGGGTTAGATCGAAACGTATCTCTGTCTCTTTGATGATGTCCTTTCGTCTTTTTTCCGGATGTTCCTTGCACATTGTTGACATCCATTTAACCGCCTTTCTCAACCTGTCACCTTCCGGTAACAATTCTTCCGTGCTCATAAAACCACCTCTGTAGACGTTTCATTGCCATTTAGTCCGGGTTGCCTCCGGCAAGTGTCAGGTCAGACCATGACTTCCGTGGGCCATGCACCCCTGGAGCATTAAGGATCAAAAGACCGATGGAGGGGACATTTTCACGGTAAAATCATTATAACACAATCCGCAAACAATAGGGGGATCATGACAGGACATCTTGACAGGAGGTTTTTAACCCATTATATAGTGTTCAATATTGTATTGATCCCAATATATAGACATTAAAAGGGCCTTTTAAAAAAATCTTTCACTGGAAGATCAAATGTTCAGGTCTGTTTTTTGGTCCTTGTGTAGGTACCCCTGAACATGAATATACAGCCCCGATGAGGGCTATATTTTCACGGTAAAATTGAACAGGGATGAAACCCGTCCTGTATCCGTTTTTTCAATATATCGATATATCGACCCAGCCCTGGATGCAAGGAGGAGAAATGAGGTCAGAAGGTGGTCTGTCGACCGATCAGAAAACCAAGATATTTTCACACATAAAAAAACGCGACGGCAGGGTGGTGCCATTTGAGGCATCAAAGATCATTCAGGCTATCCTCAAGGCCGGAAGGGCAACAGGGGAATTTGCTGAGCCGGAGGCGAAACGTCTCACCATCCGGGTATTGACCCTGGCTCAGACGGTTTTTGATGGTTCCAGCCCAACGGTTGAAGAGATACAGGATTTGGTGGAAGAGGTGCTTCTGGCCTCTCCTTTCAAACAGACCGCCAAGGCCTATATACTCTACCGGGACCAGCATGCAAGGATCAGGGAGATGGTCAGGAAGGCCGATGTTGACCTGATTGAAAAATACTTGGAGCGGCTTGACTGGAAGGTCAAGGAAAACAGTAACATGTCGTATTCACTACAGGGGCTCAACAATTATATATCGAGTGAGATCAGTAAGATATATTGGCTAAACGAAATATATACCCCTGAGGTCAGAAAGGCCCACTCCTCAGGTGATATCCACATACACGACCTTGGGCAGTTGTCCGTATACTGTGTAGGTTGGGATCTACAGGACCTTTTGCTGTCCGGTTTCCGGGGAGCACCTGGAAAGGCGGAAAGCAGCCCGGCTAGGCATTTCAGAAGCGCTCTTGGGCAGATAGTCAACTTTTTTTATACGTTGCAGGGTGAGGCTGCAGGTGCCCAGGCCTTTTCCAATTTTGACACCCTCCTTGCACCCTTTATACGTTACGATGGCCTTGAGTACAGGGAGATAAAGCAGGCGCTTCAGGAATTTGTCTTCAACGTCAATGTACCCACCAGGGTGGGATTTCAGACCCCGTTTACCAATCTCACCATGGATCTGCAGCCGCCGGCTAGCCTGGCAAATCAGAATGTTATAATCGGGGGAAGGCCCAGGGCCGAAACCTACGGGGAATTCCAGCGGGAAATGACCATGTTGAATAGCGCATTCCTTGAGGTGATGTCCGAGGGAGATGCCAGTGGACGTGTCTTTACCTTTCCCATACCCACTTACAACATAACCCCGGATTTCGATTGGGAGGCCCCTGGATTGGACAAGCTATGGGAAGTTACTGCCAAATATGGGATCCCCTACTTCGCCAATTTCGTCAATTCCGACCTGTCCCCTGATGATGCGAGATCCATGTGTTGCCGACTGCGTCTGGATCTAAGGTTCCTGGAAAAACGCGGTGGGGGGCTTTTCGGGGCAAACCCTCTTACCGGCTCCATAGGTGTGGTAACCCTCAATATGGCAGCCATTGGTTATCGCGCCAAGGACGAGCGAGAGTTCTTTGAAGGGGTTGACCGCCTCATGGAGATTGCGCGTACCAGTCTGGAAACCAAAAGAAAGGTGCTTGAACATTTTGCCGACAGGGGACTTTATCCTTACATAAGATTTTACTTGCGCAGGGTCAAGGAACGCTTCGGCAGGTATTGGAACAATCATTTCTCAACCATTGGACTCATAGGGGTAAACGAGGCATGTTTAAATCTGCTTGGATGCGACATTGGAAGCAGTAAGGGAAGGCAGTTTGGGATCAGGATACTGGATCATATGCGGAAGCGCCTTCAGCTCTTCCAACAGGAGACAGGAAATCTCTATAACCTGGAAGCCACACCTGGTGAGGGGACCGCGTACAGGCTGGCCAAGATAGATCAAGAACGTTATCCCGCCATGAGGGTAGTAAACAAGGAGATTAGCGGAACCGCCTTCTATACCAACTCTACCCAACTGCCTGTAGACTATACCCACGATGTTTTTGAGGTTCTTGACCTGCAAGACCCGCTCCAATCCCGCTATACTGGTGGAACGGTATTGCACGTATTTCTCGGGGAGGCCGTTCCAGATCCAGGAGCTGTGAAGGAATTCATTAGGACCGTATGTGCAAACTATTCCCTGCCATATTTTACCATTACACCCACATTTTCTATCTGTGAAAATCATGGGTATATCCGGGGTGAGCATTCGAACTGCCCCGTGTGTGGTAATAAGACCGAGGTATATTCCAGGGTGGTGGGCTATTTGCGGCCGGTACACCAATGGAATGAAGGCAAACAGGCTGAATTTTCCATGCGCTCAACCTATGCACTCAGAAAATGATTTGGTGATAGGTGGCTTCCAGCCCTTTACCCTCTCGGATTTTCCAGGCCGTCCGGCGGCCATTGTCTTCACCCAGGGCTGTAACTTCCGCTGTCCCTTTTGTCATAATGGTGCACTCATACCGATGGATGCGCCGGCAGATCAGCTCGTCGCCGTTGATAGCGTGTTGTCCACCCTGGCGAAGAGGATAGGCCGGCTCGGCGGCCTGGTAATAACCGGCGGTGAGCCTACCCTGCAGGAGGGACTCGCCGGTTTTATACGTGAGGTAAGATCCATGGGCTTTTCCATAAAGCTAGATACTAATGGAAGCAGGCCATGGATACTAAAAAGACTGATCAACGAAGGGCTTCTTGATTTTATTGCAATGGACATCAAGGCCCCGCCAGAGAGGTACAGTTCCCTTTCGGGCTGTCCGGTAGATTTTGATCTGATAGCTAAAAGCATTAATCTGATAGCGAAGAGCCAGGTGGAGCACCTTTTTCGCACCACCTTCGTAAATGCCTTGTTGAATGGAGATGATATTGCCGCCATACGCCGTTTGATACCAGAAAACTCCAGATACATCACCCAGCCGTTTCTGGCAGAACACGCCCTGGACCAGGGGCTTAGATGAGACTTGAACAGACCTCCTCTTCCAACATGGCCTTGCGCAGGGCAGGGACGATCCTTTGCGGTTTCGAGAAAATCCTTCGAGACGGGTACGGCCCATATCAAGTTCAAAGCCGCAAAGATAATTCCCCAAACCTTCATGTGACTGCCCTACCTTTATACACCCCCCGGACAGAAAATACAGTCCTGATGGGGGTTGCATTTGTGTTGTCATAGCTGATCTGACCCCCATGCCTTTTAGGATCTGCGGTAAGATTCTATTTTACAAAATAATTCTATTTGATATTATTTATACATTAAAGTTAAAAATTAATATTTTTTAACAAAAATTCTGGCGTTTAACAGAAAAAATGATATAAATCCTTAGCACTTGCATTTCAGCCTGTCTCTTTTGGTTATGCTGAATGTCTAAGTAGTTTAAAAAATAAAATTTTATCGATGGATACATCCTTATCCTTTTATGCGGGAGGACAACATTGAGATGTGCCGGGCCGCATGGGAACTTATGTGTAGGGCAAGGACGCGAGGGGGAAAGGCGTCACAAACATCCAGGCAAAAATATTCTACTCTGGTATCGTATATAGTGGCAGGTCATGGATAAAAGGGATAGTTCAGCCAAGAGTATACTGATGTTTTGTATAATATGCCTTCTTTTTTCAAGCGCTAGGGAGGCATCTGCATATACCGTTCTTACGCCTTCTCCAGGTAACAGATTCCTGATCCAATCAAGGCATCCTTCTGTGAATATGGTGGTGATGGTTTCAGGCCCTGATGAACAGCAGGGGTTCCAGGTTGAAGAGGTTGGAGAGCAGGTGAGTAGCAAACGGATCGTAAGGCCCCTTGGCAGATGGGAAGAAAACAATGGGATATATATACACTACCTTTTGCCGCTCAGGAGGGGTGAAAATATCTTTCTCCTGATTCCAGGCAGGAGGCAATTGAGGATCCAGTACAAGCCATCGAGAACCATGCTCAATTTGAACCAGGGAAACGGTTTGTCCTATCTGTTCCACAGGAAAATGGTGGCACCGAGACAGTGCCGCATGTGCCACAAGGGCCAGTTGCCTTCAGGTGTGGTCCAAAATGCCAAGTGGCTGTCCAGATGCCAGGATTTTTCACCTGTTTGTTTCTCTTGTCACCAGAGGTTGGTCAAGGGCTTTAGGTGGAGGCATGGGCCTTCTGCCAATATCGAATGTTTAGGTTGTCATAAAACGAATTTTAACGGTCGAGGTGTGACCATTTTAACCGAAAGAGTCAATGAACTCTGCTTCAAATGCCACCTGAATAAGCGAAGGCTGAAGGACAAATCGCATATTCATGGTCCTGCCAAGATAGGCGATTGCACAGTATGTCATGATCCCCATGGGGATAAATTCCGTGAACAGCTATGGGCCAACAGGAAGGCGGACCTGTGCGTGGCCTGTCATTCGGATAAGAAGACGGCGTTAAAGGGTGCTCCCGGATTCTATCAGCATGGCATCATCCCCGGGGGCGGTTGCATTGCCTGTCATGACGCCCATGCCAGCAACAATATGTTCCAGTTGTATAAGCCCATCAATGCCCTTTGTGTCAGTTGCCATATTAGTATGCGGGGCATAGTAAAGGGCCATCCCGTGGCCGGGCATCCCCTTTCTGGGAAAAAGGATCCCCGCAGGAGGGGACGTGAGCTTTCCTGCTCGAGCTGTCATAATCCACACGGTTCGAGGTACAGATATCTCTTGATAGGAGATGTCATGGGAGGCCGGGTCTGTACCAAGTGCCATCATTGATTGAGATAGTACCCCAAGGTTGAAACGGCGGGGGTAACGTTTCGTGGTCATTGGAACCAATCGTACAAGGATTACCTGGTATTTATCCCAAACTTTCATGCCTGCCCGGATATTGTGAAGGCATTTCAGGGCATGAAAATACAGTCCTGATGGAAGGTGCATTTTCATGCTAAATTGTACACTTCAAGTACCATACCAGGTTTCCGTGGGCCATCTATGTGCCGCCAAGTGATTTCTTTGTGATTACGAGCAGCTTCCTCAGAAAAGGATGACGTCTCCACCTGCCTAGGAGGCAAAGGCGCCTGCTACTATGGCGGGGAAACCAAAAAGGCCCGTGGGGTAAAACCCCACAGGCCTTTTTTGGGTCAAGGTTTTATGGAAATATTACTTCTTCCCTATTGTTGGAAGGTTATGCGGATCTATATGGCATTCCAGACAATTCGGGAACCTCTTGTGCAGGCCTGCACCATGAGGATAGCCATGGCATTTCTGACACTTGGGTATGAAACCGTGCTTGTCGTGGCACTTTGCACATGTCAGATTGCTGTGCTTGGTATGGTGATCCCGCAGATGCTCATATTCAGTGGTATGGCAGGAGCCACATATCTTGCTCGGCGTGGTGACCGGGTATTTCTTGATCTTGAGTGCGCTGTGCGGTGAATGGCAGACAAGGCAGTCCTTGAACTTCTGCCCCTGTACGTGGGGTTCATGGCAGTCCAGGCAGTTCGGTATGTACCCGTGCTTGTCTGCGTGACAGCCCTGACAACCTACTTCGGTATTGTGCGCACAAGGATTCTTGGCCATCTCTGTATATTCCTTCTTGTGGCACAGGCCGCAGGCTATAATCTTCTTACCTTTCTTGAGAGTTACCATCTTCGTTACACTTGCAAATTTGATGGTCCTTGGTGAATGTGGATTTATATGACATTGCATGCAGTTCGGGAATGCCTTGCCATGCTTGTACCCGTGACAACGCTGGCACTTAGGCATTATAGCCTTCCAGTTTTTCTTGATTGGATTGTATCTGTGGAATTTTGTGTGACACTTGGTACATGCAAAACGGTGCTTTGTCTTGCTTTGCTTAAGATCATTGTATTCGCCGGTATGGCAGCGGCCGCACTCCACAGGAGTAAGCGGCTTGGGTGTCCCTTCATACAACGCCGCACCAGTTAGCGGTTTTGGTGTTGCGGGAGCCGGCTTTGTTGCGGCGACGGCCTTTGGCGTGGTTGCTACTGCCGCAGGTGCTGCTGTCTTTGCCTGGACGGTTCCCCTCTCCGCCACCTGGTTGGCGCAGGCTGCGAAGATGGCACTGAACAGAAATATCCCCATTACTGTCAACGTTACTACACCTAGTCTTTTTTTCATCTTATCCCCCCTCTGGAATTTTACTTTGATAGGTTATGGGCATCCCGATGGCAGTCGGTGCATTTTTTGAACTTTTTCATCATTGCCGCAGGATGAGGCTTGCCATGACAACCTGTACAGGCTGGCCGTACACCATGGGTCTTTTTGTGGCAAAAGACACACTGTAACTTGGCATGCTTGGTATGACCTGATTCCAAGAGCTTTTTCAGGTCTGGGTGGCATGCACCACAATCCTTATTGGGAACGTCTTTGCCGTAAGTTACTGGAAGGGGATAATGTGCCCTGTGGCACCTGAGGCAATCCTTAAATTTTTGCCCCTTCCTGTGAGGCTTATGGCACTTCAGACATTCCGGGATGTATCCGTGCCTGTTGTGGCAATAGGAACAATCCAATTTGGCATGGGCGGTATGATGTTGTGTAAGATCTTTGACCTCCTTGGGATGACATGTTTGACAGGCATGAATGGTTTTGCTTGGAAAGACTATCTTCAAGGGCTGATGCGGATTCCGGTGACACTTGAGGCAGCCCTTGAGTTGGAAGTGGGGCTCACCCTCGTGGCACTTGGAACATTTTGGAATTATGGCACCCTTTGGGGTTGCAGGCGGGTGACCACCTTCATGGCAGTCCAGACAGGCCACTTCCGTCTTGTGCTTGCCTCCGGCCTCTTGAATCTGGTGAACGATTCCCGGATGGCACTTTATACAATCGGCATTAGTGAGTTCTGCCCCCGGGGCATTTTCTGCGGCTAGTAGATCGGTCAAGGAACACATCGTTCCCATGGCCAGAAAGACAGTCGCAACCAGGACAAACAAACTTCTCATAACATCTCCTCCCAAGACCTTAAGTTTTAAATGTATGTGTGGCTGTCCTATCAGTATCAATGCCGCACCAAACCGTCTGGTCCAGCCTGCACTGCAATATCAAAGACCACCGGGAAAGAACGGGAAACCGCCTTACAACCGGGCAGCCATCAATTTTCAGGGATAACTGCATTCAGATATTATCCTGAATATCCAGACAGTACCAAAGGCAGGATACTACCAGCCCTCCCCTGAAGTGATGTGGGTGTTATGACTGGATCGTCACCGAATATTTTTCGTCATCGACAAATAAACCAGAAAACATAACCCAAAATTCCCATGCGGCCTACATTCCTTCAAGCTGCGCCTTCGGGTATGAAGACACAACCCAAGGGCAGGAGGTGTTTTCACGGTAAAACTTCACCATGCGGCCCGTATATTTGAAATTCTGCATTGTATCCCAGGGCATGAAGATGCAGCACCATATGGAAGGAGGGGTATCTTCATGCCATAAAGGATATCGATCTTGATCTCC